>NZ_JAXIVS010000010.1:0-300000 GCF_034259325.1 Hyalangium ruber
CTTGCAGCAGTCGTCGAGGCTGAGCTCGACGCCATCTGCCGGGACGACTCCTTCCTGCGCCGCCTGTGGCAGAGTTCGGAGCTTCCGATCCCGCCAGCCCTGACATTACTTTCCTGAGAGCCTATAAATGGCCCCATGCCGAAGCGCTTTTTTCAGCTATCTGACGCCGTAGAACTCCCGCACCGCTGGGCTCTGGGGATGCCCAGGGATGGTCAGGGCCTCAAAATGGATGACGATCAGTTCATGCGCGGAACGCCCGTCCACACCAAGGAACGGTTGAGAATACCCATCGAGATTGCGGGAGCGCCGCTGGACTTCACGGAGGCGGGCATCATGATCCCGGTGGTCCATGTTCGGGTCGCGTCCATGTTCGCGGAGCTGGCCCCGGATGATGTGCAACTGATCCCCGTGGACGTAGAGGGCCAGCCAGAGCAGTACCTCATCCTCGTTGCTACGTGCCTCATCCGCTGTATCGACGAAACAGCATCCCGGATCCAGCTCTGGACTCATGAAGACGGGCTCCCAGACATGGTCGGTCGTTATGCCTCCGTGCGGGGCCTGCGCATCGACAAGGCCAAGGTGGGAAGCGCCAAGGTGTTCCGGTGCGAGGGATGGACGGGCCCGCTGATCGTCTCAGAGGAAATCAAGGCCGCATTGGATGGCATGGGCGCCACGGGCACGAGGTTTGAGGAGGTCTAGTCCGGGCCCCGGGGAGGCGGCGCCCGTTTTCGATCACTCGGGCCGGTCGAGCACTGGTGGAGCCCTGCACGTCGGACAGCTCCAGCTCGGTCCGGTGGCGCTGCCTCGAAGCGCTCCAACTCGGGCCCGGTGGTGCGCCGTAGGTGGCCTTCACCTCGCCTGCAACGAAATCGGAGGACACCTCGAGCCCCGCGGTTGCAAGCCATGACGGCCACACCCAAAGCCAGCAACGCGGCTCGTGGGTGGCCCAACGTCCGCACCTCGCTGTGGAGCACGGATTCCAAACGCCCGAACATGCCTTCAATGCTCCAGCGGTGGCGGTACAGCCTCGCCACCTGTTGCGCTCCCAGGCGCTCGGCAGGCGCGTTCGTCAACAGACGGATGACGGTCTCCATCCTCGGTTGGCTCATCCAAGTGCAACTCAATGCGGCGCAAAGGCAGGTGCCGTCCTGTTCCATCCTCAATCTGAACGACCTGCTCGAACACGACGCCCGTCTCCACTCGGCCCACCTCCTGCAGAGCCCCTACCGGCTCCGGGTGAGGAGAAACGCCATGCTCACGGATGAGGAAGGCCGCCCCTTTGTCATGAATGGCAAACAGAATACCCGGCTGCTCTCCCGGGCCCTCTCAAGGAGCCACTACGCAACACCTTGAAAGGGGTGGGCTTGATGTCTATTCGATGGCCCGAGGAGAGGGCTTGAGGCCCCGCTGGAGCGCCTGGGTGAGTTGCTCCATGTCCTCCACCCGGATGTCGCGCAGCAGGAGGCGAGCGCTCCACCCCCGCCTGTCGGTGCGGGCGTAGAGCTTCACCGGGTTCTGGGTGTTCTCCGCGAGGTACTGCCGGAGCGTGTCGCAGTAGCGCTGGAAGGCCTGCGCATAGCGCTCCTGCGGCGTCCTGCTCCGCCGATCGCGCTCGCCGAGGATGGCCTGGCGCAGGTCTTCCATCGTGCAGTCGGCGAAGGGCTTCGTCATCGTCAGCCCGCCCCTCCGGGGAATCTGGATGGGCGTATCGCCCGGCTCCCGCCGGTTCTCGGGGACGACGGCGACTCGCCAGTACTCCAGCAGGGCGCCCAGACTGGCCATGCCGTACTTCTCGCAGACCTCCCGGGAGAACGTTCGCGAGACGGCGCGGAACCGGACCAGCGTGGCATGAGAGAGCACCCGCACATGCTGCCGGAAGTACTCGCGCGTGGTGCGGTAGCCCTCGTTCACCGCTCGCCGGTAAAGCACCATGTGGTCGTAGATCTCGCCGATCTCGTAGTGGCCAGCAGGGCCCCGCATCAGGCACTGGAGAATGGTGTCGCGCACCTGATCGAGCGTCATCGTATGAAGGTTGGGGGTGTTGCCCGCACTCAGCTCCCGCGTCTGCAGCATGACTTCTTCCTTTGGAGGGGGTTGGACCGCCCGGTGACGCAGAGCAGGAACCGCGCCAGCCGGAAGTCAGAGCGGGATGGGGCTCCCGGAGTCCACGGCGCGAGACGGGCCGTCCGGAACCGTGGACGGGGATCTGTTCGCTAACCGGAAAGACCCTCCATCCAGGCTGGCAAGCCCCTGGACTCAGTGGAGGGCGCCATGGAACAAAGCACTCTCCGGCTGCCTTCTCTGGCAGAGTGGGAATGAGTGAGGCAATGAATCCGCAGCCCGATAGGTGGTCCCACGTCTTCAATGCCCTCCCGGAGCCGGCCTACCTCGTAGACGACACGGGCAGACTCCAGGCCATCAGCGCCGCCGGGGCCCGCGCCCTGGGCAAAGAGTCCGGAGAGCTGCTCGGCCGCCGCTGGGGCGAGCTGGAAGCCGAGCTCCAGGTGCTCGCCCGCCTGGAGTCCGAGTGGGCGCGTTCGCTCGCCACCGGTACCCCCTCCACCCTGGAGCTGTCCTGGCCCGCCCCCGAGGGCCCTCGCCTCCACGCCTTCCAGCTCACGCCCGTGCCCGGAGAGGCCGGCAAGCCCTGGGTGCTCATCACCGCCCGCCCTCTCTCCGAGGCCGAGGCCGTACACGCCCGCGCCCTGGAGCTGGAGCAGGCCGCCCGCGCCGAGGTCGAAGCCGCCGAGCGCCGCCGCTCCTTCCTCTACCAGGCGATGAGCACCCTCTTCGCCCACCCGCCAGACCCCCAGGGCATGTACACCCTGCTGGCGCACCTGGCGGTGCCGGACCTGGCCGACTGGTGCCTCGTGGATGCGCTCGAGCACGACGCCTGGGTCACCCGCGTGGCCTCCGCCTGCCTGGACCCCACCCAGGAGCAACAGGCCCGCGCGCTGCCCCAGCGCCAGGAGCTGCGCATGGACGCGCCCATCGGCCTGCTGCGCGTGCTGCGCACCGGTGAGCCCGAGCTGGTGCCCGCCGTAACGGACTCGCTGCTGCGCGCCGCCGCCGCCGAGCCTTCCCATCCCGCCCTGCTGTCCATGCTCCAGGCGCGCTCGTACATGATCGTCCCCCTGCGAGCGCGGGGGAACACCCTGGGCGCCGTCACCTTCGTGGCCTCGAACTCCGAGCGCCGCTACGGTCCCGAGGACCTGGCCCTGGCCGAGGACCTGTGCCAGCGCGCCAGCCTCGCCATCGACAACGCGCGCCTCTTCGGTGAGTCGCGCCGGGCCACCCGCGCCCGTGAAGACTTGCTGGCCGTCGTCTCCCACGACCTGCGCAACCCCCTGAGCGTGGTGCAGCTCGGCTCGGCGCTGCTCTTGCGCGAGCGGCCCGGCGTGCCCCGGGACGAGCACGTCGTCAAACACGCCAGCCGCATGCGCGACGCCACGGAGCGCGCCCTGCGCCTCATCTCCGACCTGCTGGACTGGGGCCGGCTGGAGGCCGGAGGGCTGCGGCTGGAGCTGAACGTGGAGGACACCGACTCGCTGGTGATGGAGGCGATCGACGGCATCCGCCCGCTGGCGGAGGCCCAGCGGCTCAACCTCACCGTGGAGCTGCCCGCGGGCCTGCCCCGGGTGCGCTGCGACCGGACGCGCGTGCTGCAGGTGTTCGGCAACCTGCTGGGCAACGCGGTGAAGTTCACCGGCGAGGGAGGCCACCTCACCGCCGGCGTGCGGCTCAAGGACGACGCGGTGTGCTTCTACGTCCGGGACACGGGCCACGGCATCCCCGCCGAGCAGTTGCCCTATATCTTCGACCGGTACTGGCAGGCCAAGGACTCGGCCAGCCGGGGCGCGGGGCTGGGCCTGGCCATCGCCAAGGGCCTCATCGAGGCGCACGGCGGCCGCATCTGGGCCGAGAGCACCCCCGGCCAGGGCAGCACCTTCCGCTTCAGCCTGCCCGCCTACGTGCCCGGGCAGGAAACCCAGCCGGGCGACACCCAGGGCCCCCTTCACTCCTGAGCCGGGGCCGGCCAGGGCCGGTTGACGCAGCAGGACAGGCAACAGGCAACGGTGCCAACAGGGTATCGTGCCGGCCTCTTCATGCGCGCCCTGCTCCTCACTCTCGTCCTCGGTGCCAGCCTCACCGCGCGGGCCCAGGGCCTGCCCCCCTCCGAGCCGTATGCGCCCCCAGCGCGCCTGCTCGTCAATGAGGTCCGCACCCAGGTGGGCCTGCTCGTCGGCGGCTACGGCTTCGAGGGTGGAGGCTGGGACGACGCCTTCTTCCTCAACAGCACCAGCGGCCACTACCTCTTCGGCGGCTTCACCGCGGAGGCCGGGCTCCTCTCCCTGGTGCCGCTGGAGCGCGGCGGCCCCCAGAGCAGCTACGCGCTCAGCGCACGCCTGGGCTACACCGGCGAGCGCTGGAGCGTGCTCGCAGGCCCCGTGCTCCAGGCCACCTACCCCGGCAGTCCCCTCATCCAGGTGCTGCCCTCGGTGAAGGGGCGCTACCGGCTGGGCGAGGTGACGTTGGATGCGGCCGTGCTGGACCAGCAGGGCATGGTGCCCGCGCACGTGGGCGCCACCTACGGCCCGGTGGGCCTGGCCTATGTGCTGCCCCTGGGCGCGCGGGCCCACGCGCGCATTCCGCTCTCGCCCCGGGTAGCCCTGCTGGTGGAGGGCTTCGCCTTCCGCCTCAGCAGCGCCCGCAGCGCCATGCTCACCGTGGGAATCGTGGGCATTCCTCCCTCCTCCCGTTCTGGAGCCACGCCGTGAGCCGCCGCCTCCTGCTCGCCCTGCCCCTGCTGCTCACCGCGTGCAGCGAGCGGCCCCGCTTCGACCCGGACGCGGTGCGCGCCGCCCGCCTCGGCGCCGGGCTGCCCCCGGGCTTCATGCTGGGCACCTCCACCTCCTCCCACCAGGTGGAGGGTGGCAACGAGAACCAGTGGTCCGCGTGGGAGCGCGGCCAGTGGCCCGACGGCCGCCCGCATATAAAGGATGGGACGGTGTCCGGTGAGGCCACCGACTCGTGGAACCGCTTCGACGAGGACGTGCGCCTCATTCAGCGGCTGGGCTCCAACGCCTACCGCTTCGGCCTGGAGTGGAGCCGGCTGCAGCCCACCCAGGACACCTGGGACGAGGAGGCCCTGGCGCGCTACACGCAGTGGGCCCGCACGCTGCGCCAGAACGGCATCACCCCGCTGGTGACGCTCTACCACTTCACCCTGCCCAACTGGGTGGTGGACACGGGCGGCTGGGAGAACCCCGCCACGATTGACGCCTTCGAGGCATACACGGCGCGGGTGGCCGAGGCGATGGGCGGCGAGGTGGACTGGTGGTGCACGGTGAACGAGCCCAACGTGTATGCGGTGCTGGGCTATCTGGACGCCGAGTGGCCTCCCGGGCGGCAGGACGAGAAGGCCACGGCCACGGTGCTCTCCCACCTCATCGAGGCCCACGCCCGCGCCGCCCGCCAGCTGCGCCAGAAGGACACGGTGGACGCGGATGGAGACAGCCACGCCACCCGCATCGGCCTGGCCCACCATGTGCGCGTCTTCCAGCCGGCCACCGGCTCCGCGGTGGACACCACCGTGGCGGGGCTCACCGATGCCTTCTTCAACGAAAGCGTGCCCGAGGCGCTGCGCACCGGCCGCATCCGCCTGTCCATCCCCGGCTCGGTGAGCCTGGACCGCGAGGTGGAGGGCCTCAAGGGCTCCATCGACTACTTCGGCATCAACTACTACACGCGCGACTACGTGCGGCAGTACTTCGGTGAGCCCTCCCTGTCGCGTCAGTACGTGCCTCGGGGCCGGGAGAAGAATGACTTGGGGTGGGACCTCTACCCCGAAGGCCTCTACCTGTTCCTCACCCGGTACGCGAAGCTCGGCCTGCCCCTGCTCGTCACCGAGAACGGCATGGCGGACCACACGGGTGAGCGTCGACCCTACTACCTGCAGAGTCACATCTACGCCGTGGAGCAGGCGCGGGCGGCCGGGGCCGATGTGCGCGGCTACTTCCACTGGAGCCTGCTGGACAACTTCGAGTGGGCCGAAGGGTATGAGCCGAAGTTCGGTCTGTTCTCGGTGGACCTTGCCAGCCCGGAGAAGACGCGCCAGGACACCCCCGCCGTGGCCACCTTCCAGGAGATTGCCCGGAACCTGGGACTTACTCCCAGCCCCTAGCTTCCGGGCCTCTGTCGTGGTGGTGTTGCGTTGACGATGAGCTGAACTCCCTCATGTCCGAGCCTCCCGCCAAGAAGCGCTCCCCCCGGCGCCCCTCCTCGGAGTCCCCCCCGGCTCCGGCCCCCTCCTCCGCCCCCCGGCGCGCCGCCGCCGTGCCCGCAGCCAGTCCGAAGAAGGCTGGACGCGGCCGCAAGGCCCCCGTGGAGCCCGTCGCCGCCCCGGTGGTACCTGCTCCCACCCCGGTGGCGCCGCCCCCCACCCCGGCGCTCGCGCCCAAGACCCCCACCCCGGCCCCGGTCCCGCGCGGCCTCCCCCTGGGAACCCTCGTCGAGAGCCTGCCGGACCCTGTCTTCGCCAAGGACCTCCAGGGCCGCTATCAGTTCATCAACCCCGCGGGGGCCCGCGTGCTGGGGCGGTCCGTCGAGCAGGTGGTGGGCCGCAGCGACGCGGAGCTGTTCTCCCCCGAGGCCGCCGCCGCCGCCATCGCCCGGGACCGGCAGGTGCTCTCCACCGGGCAGCCGCTGACGTACGAGACCCTGGAGGCCACCCCCTCGGGCACCCGCGTGTGGCTGTCCACCCAGGGCCCGCTGAAGGATGGAGAGGGCAAGGTGCTGGGGCTGGTGGGCGTCTCCCGCGACATCACCCGCCACCAGAACGTGGAGGAGGACCGCTCGCTGAACGTGGAGCGGCTGCGGCTGTGCATGGACACCGCCCAGGTCGCCATCTGGGACTGGGACATGGACGAGGGCCGCATCCGCTGGTCCGAGAACGTCGCCTCCATCCTCGGGGGCGTGCCGGGCGACACCTATGAGTCCTTCTTCCAGCGGGTGCTGGCCGAGGACCAGGGGCGCTTTGCCCGGCAGGTGTCCACCGCGCTGCAGAACTTCTCGGACTTCGAGGTGGAGTTCCGTGTCTACGTGACGGGGGGCGCGCCGCGCTGGGTGCGCGCCAAGGCGCGGGTGCTGTCCGAGGATGGGCTGCCCAAGCGGGTGCTCGGCGCGCTGCGCGACATCACCCACGAGCGGCGGGTGGCCGAGGAGTCCCGCCGGGCCTTCGACTTCCAGGAGCAGCTCACCGACATCATCAGCCACGACATCCGCAGCCCCCTGGGCGCCATCATCTCCTGGGCGCGCATCATGGCCCTGGGCGGCCCGCCGCCCGAGGAGCAGCAGCGCACCTTCCGGCGCATCACCTCGGCGGCCCTGCGCATCGAGCGGCTCACTCGGCTGCTGCTGGACTTCGCCCGGGCCCGGCTCGGCGGCGGGGTGACGCTGGAGCCGCGGCGCTGTGACTTGCACGAGCTGCTCCAGAAGGTGACGCACGAGTTCCGGGTGGCCTACCCGGACCGCAGCGTCCTGTGCGAGCAGGTGGGCGAGCCCGCCACCGGGACGTGGGACCCCGACCGGCTGGCCCAGGTCGTCTCCAACCTGCTGGAGAACGCGCTGAAGTACAGCCCGCCGGACACCCAGGTGACGCTGACGGCGACCGGCGAGAAGGAGCACGTGCTGCTGGCGGTACACAACCAGGGCAAGCCGATTCCGCCCGAGCTGATGCCCCACATCTTCGAGCCCTTCCGGCCCGGCCCCACCACCGCGCGCACGGTGAAGACGAGCTACGGGCTGGGGCTCTACATCGTCCAGGAGATCGTCCGCGCGCACGGGGGCACCATCGAGGTGCGCTCCGACATCGAGGAGGGCACCACCTTCACCGTGCGGCTGCCGCGCATGCCGCCCGCGGCCCTGGAGTTGATGCGGCGCCCCTCGCCCGCGGGGCCTCAGCGCGCGTAGCGCCCGAGCAGGGCCGCCATCTCTTCTATCGGCGCGCTGGCGTGGGAGAGCTTCGCCTCCTTCACCACGCGCGGCATGCCGTACACCACGGCGGAGTCAGCGGACTCGGTGAGCACCAGCCCTCCCGCGGCGCGGATGGACTCCGCGCCCTGCAGCCCGTCGTCCCCCATGCCCGTGAGCACCACGCCCACCACGTCCGCGCCCCAGCCCGCCACCGCGCTCTGGAAGAGCACGTCCACCGAGGGGTGGTGCGGCATCTGGCGCGGCAGTCGGTCCAGGCGCACCCAGGCGCGCTCGCCCTCGCGCTCCACCTTCAGGTGCAGCCCCGCCCGGGCCAGCACCGCCCGCCCGGGCCGCAGCTCCATCCCATCCTCCGCCTCCAGCACCTCCAGCGCGCTCTGTCCGTCCAACCGGCGCGACAGCGCCTCCGTGTAGCCGGCGGGGATGTGCAGCGCGAGCGCCAGCGGCGAGGGGAAGTCCGCGGGCAGGTCCCTCAAGAGCCGCGTGAGCGCCGCGGGTCCGCCCGTCGAGGTGCCCACCACCACCAGCCGCTTCCAGGCGCGTGCGGGCGCTACCGGCGCGGGCTTCGTCACCGGCTCCCCGCTCACGGGCGGGCGCACCCGGGCCTGCGCCGCCAGGCGCACCTTGGCCACCAGCTCCTCGCCCAGCTCGTAGAGCCGGTCGGTGGCCAGCGCCGTGGGCTTGTGGACCAGGTCCACCGCGCCCGCCTGGAGCGCGGACACCGCCAGCTCGCTCTCCTCTCCCGCGCTGCTCACCACCACCACGCGCGGCGAGGGCGCCCCCGCCAGCGACTTGAGCACCCCGAGCCCGTCCAGGCCCGGCATCACCAGGTCCAGCGTCACCACGTCCGGCTGGAGCTCGGAGATCTTCTCCAGCGCATCCAGCCCGTCCCGCGCGGTGTCCACCACGGTGAGCCCAGGCGCGCTCGAGAGCACCTGGCGCAGCACCTTGCGCGCGAAGGCGGAGTCGTCCACCACCAGCACGCGAATGGTCGAGTCCGTCACGCACCCTCCTTGGGGCGGGTGTAGAAGAAGACGCCGCGCCGCTCCTCGCACTCCAGCGCGGTGCCGAAGCGCAGCAGGGACTCGGAGGTGCCCACCAGCAGGTGGCCTCCCGGCACCAGCGCCCCGGTGAGCAGCTCCGTCACGCGCCGCGCCGTGTCGTCCTGGAAGTAGATGAGCACGTTGCGGCAGAGGACGGCGTCGAAGGTGCCCAGCTCGGCGATGGTGGCCGCGTCCGTCAGGTTCACCCGCCGCCAGGTCACCGAGGCGAGGAGGTCCGAGCGCACGTGGGGCTTGCCGTCCACCACGTCCATGTAGCGCCCCTCGACGCCCGGCGGCAGCGCCCGGAGCGAGCGCAGGTTGTGCTCGCCGCGCCGGGCGCGATCCAGGGCACGCTGGCTGATGTCACTGGCCAGCAGGTACACCCCATCCAGCACGCCGCGCTCATGCAGCATCATCGCCAGCGTGAGGGGCTCCTCGCCGGTGGAGCACGCCGCGCACCAGAGCCGGGGCCGCCTGCCGGCACGCACCGCGAGCGCCACGTCATCGGCCAGCACCTCCAGGGCCAGCGCGTCCCGGAAGAAGTACGTCTCGTGGACCACCAGCCCCTCGATGAGGGTATCCAGCGCCGCGGGCCCCTTCGGGTCGTGGCGCAGGAAGAGGTAGTAGTCGAACAGCGAATCGAAGCCGGCCTCCAGCGCACGGATGGAGACTTTGTCTTCCAACAGCTCGCGGTCCCCGAGCCCATAGTGGATGCCCGAATGCCGTTCGATGAGATCGGCAAGCAGGGTGAAGACCGGCGGTAGGAGCGGCAGCGAGGGCATGGCCGGCTCAGCGACTCAGCGCCAGGAGACTGGCCCGTCGCACCTCGGAGTCTTCGTCATGGGCAGCGGAGCGCTCCAGTGCCTGACGTGCCTCCACCGTGCCCAGGGCCCCCACGGCCGCCGCGGCGGCGCGTCGGCCCGCGGGGCTGCTCGAGCCCAGCGCGGTGAGCAGCGCCGCGCGTGCGTCCGCCCGCTGCATGCGGGCCAGGGCGGCCACCAGCAGCGGCGCCACCAGCTCGTCGGCCGCCTCCAGCGCGGTGAGCAGCCCGGGGATGCGACCCTCGGCCGGCAGCGCCAGCGCGCTCACCACCCGATCTCTCAGGGACGGGTCCCCCAGCAGTGACACCAGGGCCTGCGTGGCGGCCATGCCCGCGCGCGTGGCCAGGAAGCCCACCGCCGCGCTGCGCACGCTCTCGTCGGGGTCTCCCGCCGCGCGCAGCAGCGCTGGCACCGTCTCCGAGGCGTCGTACTCGGCCACCGCCGACAGGGCCACCAGCCGCGTGGCCGGGTCTCCCGAGCCCGCCGCCTCCAGCAGCACCGGCAGCGCGTCCAGCCGCTTGGAGACACCCAGGCCCAGCAGGGCCGCCCGGCGCACGTCCGAGTCATCCGAGCTGGCCGCGCGGCGCAGCGCCGCCAGCGCGCTCTCGGTGTGCAGGTGCGCCAGCGCGTCCACCACCGCCACGCGCACCTGGCCCGCATCGTCATTGGCCAGCGCGACGATGGCGTCCGCGGCGGCCTCCTCGTTCAGCTTCCCCAGCGACTGGCACGCGTAGTAGCGCACCCACGGGTCCTTGTCGTTGAGCCCGCCCAACAGGCACGAGGTGACGCGGGCCTCCTTGTCCGTCTGCCCCAGCGCGCGCATGGCCGCCGCGCGCGTGCGTTCGGACTCGTGGCGCGCCGCCTCCAGCAGCGCATCCACCGCGCGCGGGTCATCGATGAAGGGCAGGCCGTAGATGGCGGCGTCGCGCAGCCGCTCGTCCTGCTCGCGCATGGCGTGCAGCAACACGTCCAACCCGCGCGGGTAGCCGAAGTAGGAGACGATGCGCAGGGCGGCGCGGCGACGGCGGGGGTCCGCCGAGCGCGCGGCGGACAGGGCCAGCTCCTCCGTCTCCTCGCTGCCCAGCGATTGGATGGCGCCCACCGCCGCCTGGGCCACGCGCGCATCCTCATCGCCCAGCCGCTCGAAGAGGTGCCGCGCGGCCATCGGGTCCCCAATCCGGGAGAGGGTGTCGGCCGCCAGGGTCCGCACCGCGGCGTCCCGGTCCTCCAGGCACAGCACCACGTCCGGCACGGCCGTGGCGCGCCGGGCCACCAGCGGCAGCAGCACCATGCGCCGCGCGCTGTCGCCCTCGCGCAGGGCCTGGAGGATGGGAGCGTCCGCCTCGGGGCCCAGCTCCATGAGGGCGCTGGCCGCCGCGCGCGCCACCGTGGGCTCCGCGTCCAGCAGCGCCAGCAGCCCCGCCGCCGCGTCCGGCCCCCCCACCCAGCCCAGAAGCCGCGAGAGGGCGGCCTTCTCCGCCGCGTCCGCGCCCGCGAGGCAGCGCGCCAACCGCCGCCCCAGCTCGCCCAGCTCGGGCCGCACCCGCAGCGCCGCCTGCACCACGCGCGTGCCACCGAAGCGCTGCACCTGCGCCTCGTGAATCTCCACCAGCGCCACCGCCGCCACCCGCATCACCGCGTCATTGCCCCGCAGCAGCAGGCCCACCAGCGAGGGCACCGCCGCCTCCTGGCCGGCGCGGCCCAGCGCGCGCGTCGCCTCGGTGACGTAGAAGGGGTCCGACAACAGGCCCAGCAGGGGCGTCACGACGGAGGCATCCCCCGAGCGCCCCAGCACGTCGATGGCGGGGAAGATGCGGAAGAAGTTGCCGCTGCCCAGCGCCGCCAGCAACGCGTCCACCGCGGCCCCGCCGCCGATGCGGCCCAGCGCCTCGATGGCGGCCACCGCCACGTTGTCATCCGGGTGCAGCGTGAGCTGGGACAGCAGCGGCACGGCGCGCCGGCTGCGCCGCCTGCCCAGCACCTGCGCCACATCGCACACCACGGCGGGGTTGGCGTCCTCGCCCAGGGTGATGACGGGCTCGTCCACCTCGCCGGTGGAGGCCACCAGCACCTCCACCGCCGCGGCGAGCCGGGCCTCGCTGTCGCGCCGGTGGCAGAGCACCTCGCACAGCGGCGCCACGGCCGGGGTGCCCATGCGGGCCAGCGCGCCGATGACGGCGCGGCGCACCGCCCAGCTCGGCGTGTCCATGTCCTTGAGCAGCGCCTCGAGGCCGGCGGAGCCCCGGCGCGCGAGCGCCTCCACCGCCTCTACCCGGGCGCGGTCCTCGGCCGACAGCGACAGCGGATGACCTGGCGCCCTCACGCCTGCTCCACCGCGCGAGCCGGCTTGCCTTCCGGCCTCCACGCGCCTCCCAGCACTCCGCTGAGTCGGGACAGCTGCTCCACCTGCTCGGTGTGCATGCGCGACAGCTGCGTGAGCCGCGCCGTCACCTCGCGCACCTCGCCGGCGGTGGTGGCCGTGGCGCGGGCCTGCTGCGCCGTGCTGGTGGCGATCTCCCGGGAGCGGCCGCGCATGTCCTCCACCGCGCGGGCGATCTGCTCGCTCATGGCGGCCTGCTCGGCGGTGGCGCGCGCCACGGATGCCACCCCCGTTGCCTGCCGGTTGGCGGAGAGGGAGAGGCTCCCCAGCGCCTCGGACTGCTCCTCCAGCGCGCGCGCCGTCTGGCGAGCAATGCGCCGCACCTCCTCGCCGCCCCGGGTGAGCGCGCTGAGCGCCTGGCCCTGCTCCTCGGTGGCGCGAGTCACCTCCGCGGCGAGCTTGGCCACCTGGCGCGCCGCCGTCTCGCTCTGGCGCACCGCGCGCGCCTGCTCACCTACGGCCTTGGCCACCTGGGCCACCTGCTTGCGCGTGTCCTCCATGGCCTTCGCCACCTCGGTGGCGCCCTTGGCCTGCTCCGCCAGCCCCGCCAGGGTGCGCTGGGTGGCGCTGGCCACCTCCTGCGCGAGCCCGCCCACGCCCGCCACCTCCTTGCTCTGCGCCACCACCGCGGAGCTCACCTGCTGCACCAGCGTGCGCATCTGCATGGCCGTCTTCGCCAGCTCCCCGGAGGCGGTGGCCTGCTCCTGCATCGCGCGCGACACCTGCTCGGCGGCCGAGGCCAGCTGCCCGTTGGAGCGCACCGCGTCGCGCAGCGCCCGGGCCTGGTCCACCGTGGCCTGCGTCGTCTGCTTGGCCATGCGCCGCATCTCCGACGCGCTCTGGGTCAGCGCCTGCGCCGCCTGCGCCTGCTCCGCGGCCGAGGCGGTGATGAGGCGCCCGTGCTCGCTCACCCGGCTGGTGGACTGCGCCAGCGACTGCACCGCCTGCACCTGCTCGTTGGTGGCGCGCGACACCTCGCGCACCGTGGTGCCCAGCTCCTCCACGCCCTTGAGGATGGAGGACAGCGCCCGCTCGGCATCCGCCGCCAGCCCCGCGCCCTCGTCCGCCGCGCGCACCCCGTCCGCCGTGGCCGTCACCGCGTCCCGCGCGGTGTTCTGCAGCCCTCGGACGATTTTCGCCACGTCCGCGCTGGCCGTGGCGGCCCGGTCCGCCAGCGCGCGGATCTCCTCGGCCACCACCGCGAAGCCGCGCCCGTGCTCGCCCGCGCGCGCCGCCTCGATGCTGGCGTTGAGCGACAAGAGGTTGGTGCGGTCGGCGATGAGGTTGATGGTCTGGACGATGTCGCCGATCTCCTCGGCCCGCCGCCCCATCTCCTTCATGACGCCGGCCGACTCGGTGATGGACTGGCGGATGCGGGTGAAGCCTCCAATGGAGCGGGCCACGGTGGCGCCGCCCTCGCGCGCGGTGGTGCTCACCCGCTCGCCGGTGGCGCGCGCCTCCTCGGCCATCTGGGCGATGCGCCGGGTAGAGGTCTCCATCTGGTTGGAGGCGGAGGCGCTGGTGGAAGCCAGGGTGTTGATCTGCTCGGCGCCGCGAGCCACCGTCTGCGCGGAGCGGGCGAGCTGCTCGATGGTGGCGGCGTTGGAGTCCACGGTGGCGGCGTTCTTCTCCGCGGTGGCGGCCACCTCCTCGACGCTGGCGGCCACCTCCGTCACCGTGGAGGCGGTGGCGGCGGCGGACGTCTCCAGCGTACGGGCGTGCTCGGCCACCCCGCGCACCGAGCGCGCCAGCTCCTCGGCGGTGGAGGCCGCCTCTTCCACCATGGCGGCCATGGCGGTGGCGTCCTGGGACACCACGCCCAGCACCCGGCCCACGCCCACCACGGCGTTGGTCACCGTGGAGACGCGCTCGCCCACCATCTGCGAGTCCGTGGCCAGCCGGGAGATGCCCTTGGACATCTCCTCCATGGTGGCGGCCACCTCCTCGGTGGCCGCGGCGCTGGCCTGGTTGCGCGCCACCACGTCCGTCACCGTGGCGTTCATCTCCGTCATGCTGGCCAGCAGCTCCTCGCTGGCGGCGGCCAGGTCCTCGGCGTTGGCGCCCACGCCCTTGATGGAGCGGGCCGCCTCCTCGATGGTGGCGGCGGTGGCATCGGCGCTGGCCGCCAGCGCGACGCCGTCCTTGCGCACCCCGATGATGGAGGCCGTCACCTCCTGCAGCGCGCCGGAGGTCTGCTCGGCCTCCTGCTGCACGCCCTTGGCCGAGTCGCTCACGGTGCGCTGCGAGCGCACCAGGGCCTGCACCGAGGCCCCGGTCTCCTCCACGCTGGCGGCCACCGCCTCGATGGCGACGCGCACCTGGTCGGCCGCGGCGGCCTGCTCGTTGCCCGCGGAGGCCAGCCGCGTGGCGAGTTGCTCGGCCGCCTGCAACACCCCGGCGCTCTCGCGCACCGAGTGCGCGGCGCTCTCGGCCAGCTCGCGGACATCCTCGGACGCCGGCGCGCCAGTCACAGTCTCAGTCGCCATGAACCTTCTCCTCCCCGACGACGCGGGGGAAATCGATCAACATCACCAACCGCTGGCCCACCTGGGCCACGGCCTTCACGAAACCCTTGGCCTGCTCGGCCACCATCGGCGGCGGAGGCTGGAGCTGCTCGGGCGCGAGCTTCATCACCTCGCGCGCGCTGTCCACCAGCAGCCCCACCGTGCGCGAGCCCAGCTGGCCCACCACCACGCGCGAGTCCAGCGTGCGCTCCGCGGCGGGCAGCCCGAAGCGCGCTCGCGCGTCCACCACCGGTACCACCCGGCCGCGCACCTGCACCAGCCCCGCCACGTGCGAGGGAGCGCCGGGCACGGGCGTGGCGCCGGTGAAGGACTCCATCTGCAACACCTCGGCGGCGGGGATGGCGTACTCCGCCCCCGCGACCTTGAACACCACGTGCAGCGCGCTCATTGCGCCTCACCTCTCCGCGCCATGCGCTCGGGCCGCGCGGTGCTCGCGCGCGAGGCGCCCAGCGCCGACAAGTCCAGTACCAGCGTGGGCTGCCCATCCCCCAGGTCCGTGGCGCCAGCCACACCCGGCACCTTCACGAGCGGATCCTCCAGGGGACGCAGGACGATCTCCTGCTGTCCCATGAGGCGATCCACCGCGAAGGCCACGGGGGCGCCCCGCTGCCGGACGATGAACGCCTTGAGCCCGGGCCCCGAGCGGTCCGTGTCGCGGCGCAGCAGGCGCTCCAGGGGAATGAGGGGGATGGCCATGCCCCGCCGCTCCACCAGGGTCACCCCGCCCTCGGCCATGCCCGGGGGGCGGACGAGGCGCGCGGGGTCCACCTCGATGATCTCCTCCACGGCGCTCACGGCCACCGCGTAGCGCAGGGCGGCGCACTCGAAGACGAAGGCGTCCACGATGGTGATGGTGAGGGGCACGTGCAGGGTGAAGGTGGTGCCCACGCCGGGCTTCGTCTCCAGGTGCAGCTCGCCGCCGAGCTGATCCACGGTGACGCGCTTGACGATGTCCATGCCCATGCCGCGCCCGCTGGTGGCGTCGGCGGCGGCGCGGGTGGAGAGGCCCGGGCGGCACAGGAGCTCCAGCAGCTCGGCGGAGGAGGTGGGCACGGGTGCCTGGGCGCGCGCGGCGACGGCGGCGGCGTTCACGCCCCGGCCATCATCGATGACGCACAGCTCGAGCCGGCCGCTGGAGCGCGCGTGGCAGACCAGACGCACCACGCCCTCCTCGGGCTTGCCGGCGGCGCGGCGCTCCTCGGGGCGCTCGATGGCATGGTCCACCGCGTTGCGCACCAGGTGGATGAGGGCAGGCAGCAGCCGGTCGGCCACGGCCTTGTCCAGCTCCGCGTCGCCCACCTCCAGCTCCAGGCGCACCTGCTTGCCGGTGGTGCGGCGCAGGCCACGGACCAGCAGCGGCATGCGCTCCAGCACCTCCCGCAGCCGCACCATGCGCAGGTGGAGGATGGAGGCGCGCAAGTCCCGGAGCTGGCGCGCGTTCTCCTGGAGCACCAGCACCAGGTCACGCGTGGGCGCGCCCGCCGCGGTGAGCACCGCCACGGCGCGCGCGAGCTTCGAGCGGTTGACGACGAGCGCGGCCAGCTTCTCCAGCGCATCGTCCAGGCGGGCCACCTCCACGCGCAGCACCCCGCCCCGGCGAGGCTCGGCGGAGGGCTCCTCCTCCTCCTCCTCCAGCACCGGCAGATCCAAGGGCAGCGGCGTCGCGGGGAGAGGCTCCGCGGGGGTGACGGAGGCCAGCGAGCGCAGCGTGGCGGGAGGACCCCCGAGGGACTCGAGGAGCTCGGCATCCGAGGCCTCGGTGAGCACCAGCAGCACGAAGGTGAGGTTGCCTCCGCCCGTGGTGGGACCGGCCAGGGGCACCACCTTGACGAGCTCCCCCAGGCGGCCGAGGCGCTCACGCACGCTGTTGATGGTGAGGCCCTGGGCGGCGCGCTCGGCGGACGGGACATAGTCCAGGCGCACGGCACGGCGGCCGGCGGTGACTCCGGCCAGGAGCTGCTCCTGCTCGCCCGGGGCGAGCTTGGCGGCGAGGGCGGGCTCCAGCTCCAGGGAGACGGGGGGAGGCGGCTTGGCGGAGGCGCCCGATGCGGTGGCCTCCAGCCCCTCGAGCCGCTCGAGCAGTCCCTGGGGAGCGGCGGAGACGGGCTTGTCGTCAGCGAGCTGGCGCACGCGCTGCTCGATGGCGCGCAGGCCCTCCATGAGCGGCTCGATGCTGGACTCGGCGAGGCGGCCACCGGCCTGGTTGGCGTGGCGCAGGGCCGCCTCCATCCAGTGGGCGATGGAGACGATGGGCTCCACGTCGACCATGGCCGACAGGCCCTTGATGGTGTGCAGGGCGCGGAACAGCTCCCGGGCGATGCGGGGGCTGGCCTGGCCCTGGCGGATGACGGTCTCCAGCGCGAGCAGGTGGGCGTTGGCGGCGCCCAACAGCTCCTCCACCTCGGTGAGGTAGGCAGGGAGAAAGTCCCCGAGATCCACACTCACCCGCGCACCCGCTCCAGCAGCCCTTTGACTTCCGAGAGGATGGCATCCGGGGTGAAGGGCTTGGTCATGAAGCGGTCGGCGCCGGCGGTGAGGGCCTTGGCGCGCGAGGCTTCATCCCCGCGAGTGGTGACGATGACGATGGGCAGATGGCGCAGGGTGTCCTGGCCGCGGACGAACTCGACCACCTCGATGCCGCCGATGTCCGGCATGTTGAGGTCCAGGACGATCAAATCATAGGGCTTGAGCGATAAGCGCTCGATGGCCTCGAGGCCACTGGAGGCGTGCGTGAAGGTGAGACCCGGATAGGGCCGCAGGCAGGCGACGACCATGTCGCGCATCACCTTGCTGTCATCGACGACGAGAACTTCGGGCATGACCTTCCTCTGGCAACGAGAGGCGACCCTAGAGGGATTCCAGACGGAGGAAAGTTCTGTAACGCGCCGGGGGTCCACATCGCCCAGTGGGCGACACTCCCCAGAGCGCGGCACAGGGGTGTAGCGAGCGGAGCGTGGGGCTGGATGTCCGCCTGCTGTCGAGGCAGACGACCGAAAGGGCTACACCTCCTTGAACTTCAGTCCCGTGGCACCCACACGTTCGAGCGCATCCTTGATGTCGCCCGAGACGACCAGGGCCACCTCCCATCCTTCAGGGCGGAACACCTTGGCGTCCCCTGCCATCGCCTTGTCGATGCGCATGTCCCGAACATCCCGATACTGGCCAACCCTGTCGGGCGCTCCATCCTCGTGGGTCCAGAGCAGGATCCTCGAGGCCTGCTCGTCGATACAGCGGATCCGTCGCGTGGCAACGAGGATCTGGTACGGGTCTGGCTGACCCTCGACGCTTGCGGGAATCAGTTGAACCTCGTCGGAGGCCAGCTCCGCGAAGACAGCGGCCACACGGACGTGGACGACCGCGATCCCGAGTCCTGCTTCGGTGAAATCCAGCGCTCTCCCCTCGACTTCAACGGGGATTCGCAGGCGACCCGGGCGGCTCACGGGTGCCCCACAGGTGAAGTCCCAGTCATGCACCTTGGAGCCCGCGCTATCGATGGGCGTCGCGAGGTGCCAGCGATGCGGAACCTGAACATCGTCGGTCAAATCGAAGAATCGCGTGGGCATGGGCGCCATCTATTGCGGTCTTCCTTGGGTGATCAGTTGATTCAAAGGGTGTTGAGTCAGAGCAAGCGAACGAAGCATCGAGTGCTCTCATTGCCACACCAGTGGCGCTCATCACGCTTGCAGCGTGTTACCTACTCTGAGCAGTCCTATTGGCCTCAAGGGACCCACCGACTGACCCGGCCCATAAACCTACTGTTTGGAAATGTCGGGGGTTTCGGTCCCAAGAGTCCCGACATTTCCGAATAGTCGCTCACGTAGGCTAACTCCGAGGGCTCTGCAGCAGTCAGATGAAGGCAGGACAAGGTCACCTGTTCCTCCCCTGATGCTCGGCCCCCCTGCAAGCGGCTATGCACTGAAATTATTTTATCCCGCTTGCCTGCCTGCGCCTATTCAACACACCCAAAAGCGCTTCGCGCGCCCCAGCGCTTGTGCAATGGCTTTCTTCACTGAATTTCTGTGAAGGGCTTCACATCCTTTGCGTAGCTTCTCCTGCAGAATCCTTAGCATCACAGGCCAACAAAACCGGTCGGCTCGTGGTAAATTAAATTTTACGTCGGTTAGAGGTGCATCATGCCAGGCCAAGGTAGATTCGTTATTGTGAATGCTACGGGAATCCCCATGTACGGTGTCATGCCGTACTTTCATTCGGGAAGCTTCCGGTTTCACGACCAGATTCCAGACTTGATCGGCGACCCTGCGTCTACTCCTACCATTAGTGCCCCTATACCTTTTACTTCAAACCCTGGTGTGTCCGACTATTGGTCCTTCCGCTTCACTACGACTGCGTCTGGCGGACAGGCCTTTGCTCCTGCGGATAGCATTCATGTGGATTTCACAGATCAAGATGCCCATACAGGAGCCCCTGTCCTCTTGGTGATCTATACCAACACTTGGTCGATCATCATGCCGTCCAGTGGCTCTAATGAGCACAATCGTTATGGGAAAGCCCCCTAGTAATACCTGACCTGATGCGCGACGGCCCCAATAGAGGGGCGCGGGAGTTGATGTCGCGCAGGCAGAGTGGGTAGTGACCGGTGCGCCGCAACAGCACGTCTTTGGAAGCGACCGTGTGACTGCACATCGGGCAACTCCTCCCAACGAGGGAACAAGCGACTCGGTTGACACCTGTGCCTATCCACCCGGCAGGTCGCTCCTTCGTCTGCCCTCTCGGTATACTTCCTTGCGGCCTCCTAACTCCCACCAGGCAGTCAAGCCACCGCGCCCGCACGGAGCACCCAGCCCATCGCCCGCCCAGGCGTCGCTTGCGCCTTCAGGAGCCTGCTTTACGGTTGAGTCAGACGGGGACACGTCCCACGTGACGCGGCCTCCGTCGCACAGAGAGGAGGAAACCGTCATGGCTGATCTATCGATTCGTCGTGGAAGTGGAAGCACGCCGCAGCGCAGCCGCGAGTGGGATCCCTTCCAGCAGATGCAGGAAATGATGAACTGGGATCCCATCGAGCTGATGAACCATCCCTGGTTCACCGGTCGTCAAGGGGCGGCGACGTTCTTGCCGGCCTTTGAAGTGAAGGAGACCAAGGACGCGTTCATCTTCAAGGCGGACCTGCCGGGCGTGGATGAGAAGGACATCGAGGTGACGCTCACCGGCGACCGCATCGTCGTGAGCGGCAAGCGTGAGAGCGAGAAGCGCGAGGAGTCCGATCGCTTCTATGCCTACGAGCGCAGCTTCGGCTCGTTCAGCCGCGCGTTCACCCTTCCGGAGGGCGTGGATGGAGACAACGTCCAGGCCGACCTGAAGAGCGGCGTGCTGACGCTCACCCTGCCCAAGCGTCCCGAGGTGCAACCCAAGCGCATCAAGGTAGGGACCACCAGCACCGGGGAGAAGAAGGACCAGATCAAGGCCTAGTCCCGGGCGCCGGCAACTCAGGAGCTTGACCACCCACCCAGGGTGGTCAGGCCCCCATGAGCGCTGGGAGGATTTGCTCCCAGGCGTTCCCATTCAGTACAGGGGCAGGGATGAACTTCCGCCCTCTCATCGCCCTGCTCGCCCTGCTGCCGCTCGCATGCGGGCCCGAGTCCACTCCCCTCCCGAGCGAGTCGCAGCCCGGAGGCCCCCTCGTCCTGGTGTTCTCGCCTGCCCCCAGCGTGGCGCTCCCGGCCTCGCAGAAGACGCTGCACATCTCTGGCCGGGTGAATTCCCTGGCGGGCCTGAGCGAGTTCTCCTGGCAGCTCGATGAGGAGGCCGCAACGCCCCTGGCGTTCGAGCCGGGCGCCGAGGAACACCCCTTCACCTTCACGATTCCCCTGTCAGAGGGAACTCACGTGCTGCGCCTGCGCGCGCTGGACAGTGCCGGACGCGTGGGCACGAGCACGCTGCGCGTCACCAGCGTGGGGCCACCCAAGGTGCAGGTGCTCTCCCCTGCGGCGGGACAGAGTGTCACCGTGCGGCGCGTGCGCGTGGAAGGCACCGCCACGGGTGACATGAAGCTGGCCTCCTTCACCTGGGCCCTCAACGGCGCTTCACCCCAGCCGCTGTCCGCCACGCCCGGGGCCTTCGCCTTCGAGGTGACGCCCCGGCCCGGCCCCAACACCCTGATCCTGCACGCCGTGGACGTGCTGGGCAACGAGACCGAACAGACGCGGAGCTTCCACTACGGCAGCCGCTCGGGCGGCGGCGGGCTGCACACCGGCGTGGTGCGCGATGGCCTCCTCTACACGTGGGGCCGCAACAACCGGGGCCAGATCGGCTGGGGCTCCGCGGTGACGACGGACCAGAAGCTGCCGGGCAAGGTGCCGGCCTTCACGGACGTGGCGGCCATGGCCTTCAACCAGAACAGCTCCCTGGCGCTGAAGCTGGACGGCACCGTGTGGGCCTGGGGCGAGAACGCGCAGGGACAGCTCGGCCTGGGCCCCGTGCCCCAGGCGGACGTGCCGCGCACCCCGGACCTCACCCCGCGCTTCAGCCCCACGCGCGTGCCGGGCCTGAGCGGCGCGGTGGCCCTCGGCCTGGGCTACCGCCACGCCCTGGTGCTGTTCGAGGACGGCTCCGTGCGCGCCTTCGGAGACAACTCCGCCGGCCAGCTCGGAGACGGCACCCCCGGAGGCACCAAGGACTACCCAGTGACGGTGGTGGGCCTGACGGACGTGGTGAAGGTGGTCGCCGGTTCCATGCACTCAGTGGCGCTCCAGGGCGACGGCACGGTGTGGGCATGGGGCCGCAACACGTACGGCAACCTCGGCCTGGGCACAGCCGACAGCGCCTCGCACCCCACGCCGACGCGGGTGCCGGGCCTGGCCAACGTGGTGGACATCGCCACCGGCCGGGACCACGTGCTGGCGCTGCACGCGGATGGCACGGTCTCCTCCTGGGGCCTCGACGCCAGCGGCCAGCTCGGCACGGGCGAGGTGCTGCCCGACGAGGAGAGCGCCGTGCCCATGCGGGTGAAGGGGCTCGCCGACGCGCGCGCCGTGTTCGCCAACGGGCTGATGAGCTACGCCTGGAGGGCCGACGGCTCGCTCGTCTCTTGGGGGCAGAACTTCAACGGCCAGCTCGGCAATGGCACCACCACGGACGCGCGCGAGCCCACGCCCTCGGTGGCCGGACTCAAGGGGCTCGTCACCGTGGCGCCGGGCGCCACGCACGTCGTCGCCTTCCGCGAAGACGGCGAGCTGTTCACCTGGGGGTGGAACTCGCGCGGCAGCCTCGGCCGGGACGACCTGCTCGACAACTGGACCTACTCCGAGCCCATCCGCGTGACGCTGCCATGAGTGGACGAACGCTGGCGCTGCTGGCGCTGCTGCTCTCCGCCAACGCCTGCCAGTCCTCGGAGGAGCCGACGCCCTCTCCGCTCCCGCCAGAGCCCGCATCGCCGCAAGAGCCCCGCCATGACGTCGTCGAGCCGGGCGAGGAGTCACCGGGCGGCGCGGCGAGCGTGGCGGACACGGGCCCCGAGGCCTTCACCCGCCCGGTGGGCAACCTCTCCGTGGAGCGCCGCTCGGAGTTCCTCGTGGGCGAGGCCTTCTCCGAGGCGGACTGGTTCGCCGCGCCCCACGCGCGCGCGGACCGGGATGGGCTGGGGCCGCTCTTCAACGCTCCCTCCTGCGTGGCCTGCCACGTGCGAAACGGACGAGGCGCGCCGCCGGGGCCGGGCGAGCCCGCGCTGTCGCTGCTGGTGCGGTTGAGCCTGCCCGGCGCGGACGCGCGCGGGGCGCCGATCCCCGAGCCCACCTATGGAGACCAGGTACAGCCCCTGGCGGTGGCGAGTGTGCCTGGAGAGGCCCGGGTGGAGGTGCGCACCACGGAGCGCTCGGGCACCTTCGCCGACGGCGAGCCCTACTCGCTCCTGGTCCCCGAGTACCGACTGGAGGCGCTGGCCTACGGCCCCCTGCACCCGGACACGCGCCTGTCCCCACGGGCGACGCCGCCCATGTTCGGGCTGGGACTGCTGGCCGCCATCCCCGAGGCAACGCTGCTGGAGTGGGCGGACCCCGAGGACGCGAACGGAGACGGAATCTCGGGGCGGCCCAACCGCGTGTGGAGCAAGCGACTGGGGCGCACGGTGCTGGGGCGCTTCGGCTGGAAGGCGAACCAACCGGACCTGGAGCACCAGAACGCCGGGGCGATGGCGGGAGACCTGGGCATCACTTCCCCGCTCTCGCCGGAGGAGCCCTGCACGGCGGCCCAGGCCGAGTGCCGCGCGGCGCCCAACGGGGGCACGCCGGAGCTGGACGCGCGCAAGCTGGAGGCGCTCACCTTCTATACGCACATGATTGGGGTGCCCGCGCGCCAGGGCGTGAACGCGCCAGCGGTGCTCCAGGGCAAGGCCGTGTTCCACCGGGTGGGGTGCGCGCGCTGTCACCGGCCCTCCATGGTGACGGGGACGCTGGAGGGCTACCCGGAGCTGTCCGGGCAGCGCGTGTGGCCCTACACGGATCTGCTGCTGCACGACCTGGGCGAGGCGCTGGCGGACGGGCGCGAGGACTCCGCGGCCTCGGGGCGGGAGTGGCGCACCCCGCCGCTGTGGGGCCTGGGGCGGACGGCGACCGTGAGCGGACACACGCGCCTGCTGCATGACGGTCGAGCGCGCACGGTGATGGAGGCCATCCTGTGGCACGGGGGCGAGGCCGAGTCCTCACAGGAGCAGGTGCTAGGCCTCTCCCAGGCCGAGCGCGCGGCGCTGCTCACCTTCCTCGAGTCGCTCTGAGGCCCGTCACGCCCGAATGCTGTGGACGGGGATGACGGCGGCCCCGCCCACGGGCAGGTGGACGCGGAAGGTGGAGCCCTCGCCGGGCACGCTGGCCACCGACACCACGCCACCGTGCGCCTCGACGATGCTGCGCACCCGGTACAGCCCCAGCCCCAGCCCGCCGTAGTGGCGCGCGGACACGGCGCGCTCGAAGCGCTTGAACAGGCCCTCTAACCGCTCGGGGGCGATGCCGATGCCGTGGTCTCTCACCTGGAGCACCACCTCGTCCGGCTGGGACTCCAGCAACACCTCCACCGGCTTGCCGGGCCCGAACTTCACCGCGTTGGCCAGCAGGTGCCGAATCACCTGCGCCAGCCGCACCCGGTCCCACTTGCCCACCGTGCTCGGCAACGGGCTGAGCACCAGCTGGCACCCGGCGCGCAGGGCCTCCTGCTCGGAGCGGGCCACCGTCTCGCGCACCACCGAGGCCAGGTCCAGGTCCTCCAGCTCCAGCCGGGGGCCCTGGTTCTGAAGCTGGGACACATCCAGCAGCGTGTCCACCAGGCTGGCCAGCCGCCCCACCTGCCGGTCCGCCGCCTCCAGCACCTGCACCATGCGCTCGGGCGAGGAGGGCGTGTCCGCGCGCAGCGCCTGCGCCACGCCCTGCAGCCGCAGCCGCAGCGCCGTGAGCGGCGTGCGCAGCTCATGGGCGGCCACGGCGAGGAACTCATCGCGCGTGCGCACCGCCTCCTGCGTCTCGCGGTACAGGCGCAGTTGCTCGGTGACGTCGCCGATGATGCCCGTCATCCGCACGGGCCGGCCCTCGGCGTCTCGCAGGGCGCGCCCACGGCTCACACAGGCACGATAGCCCCCGTTGGCGTGGCGCAGCCGGTAGGAGACGTCATACGGAATGTCCCGCTCCAGGTGCGCCGACAGGGCGTTGACCACCGCCTCCCGGTCATCGGGGTGCAGCCGCTCGACGAACACCTCATAGGTGCCCGGAGAGGAGGCGGCGGTGAGCCCGAGCATCTCCAGCAGGCGCGGGCTGCACCAGAAGGACCGCCGACGCAGGTCCCAGTCCCACACCCCGTCATAGGAGCCGGCGATGATGAGCCGGTAGCGCTCCTCGCTCTCGCGGGCGGTGCGCTCGGCCTGGGCCAGCAGCCCCACCTGGCGCTCCAGCCGCCGCACCATGCCGAACAGGTGCTCCTCCACGGAGGGGCCCGCGTCGGAGAGCGAGGGGACCGAGCCGCCCAGGTGCAGCTCGCGCAGCAGCGCGGCGAGCAGCTCGTCTCCCTCCTGGGTGCGGCGCACGAAGGCGTTGGCGCCCACGTTCTGCGCCATGCGCAGGTCCAGCTCGTCCGGCGCCCCCACGTGCGTGAGGATGACCGGCACATGGGCCAGCCTCGGCTCCTTGCGCAGCGCCAGGCACATCCGGAAGCCGTCCATGCGCGGCATCAGCACATCACACACCACCACGTCCGGCTGCCGCCTGCGGGCCAGGTCCAACGCGGCCTGCCCGTCCCCCGCCGTCACCACGTCGAAGTGGAAGGGCGCCAGGGACAGCATGAGCAGCTTGCGCGAGACGGGGTCGTCATCGGCGATGAGGACGGTGGGGCGCCGCGCGCTCGGGGAGGCCTGGGCCTCGGGGGGCAGTATCACGCGAACCGCCTCCACCATGGCCCCCACCGAGAGCGGTCGCCCGAGGAAGATGGCCCGCAGGCCCTGGCGCACCAGCCGCTCCTGCTCCGCGGCCGAGGCCATGACGAGCAGGGGCACGCCCAGCGACTCCCAGGCGCGGCGCAGGGCGCCCTCGGGCACCAGCTCCTCCAGGGAAGTGCTCACCTCCAGCAGGACGACGTCCGGCCGGCGCGCCAGCGTGAGCAACGCCGCGACGGAGTCGGCTTCCTGGACGTGCCAGCCTTGGCTCTCGAGCGCGAGCGCCCGAAGGGTCCGGTCCTGTCCGGACCCGGCGATGAGGAGGATGAGAGGCTTCATTTACGGCGTGCGAGCACGGTGAGCGAGCAAGGGGTGAGCCCCTCTGGGGGGAAAAGGAATGAGGGCACTCGCAGTCTCGGCATCCCTCATTGCCAGTCAAGGCAACGTTCCGCCGGATGTTGAAAGTTGCAACATCAATCGGAGGTGGGGAGCACCCGGTGGAGCCCCACTCCGTCCACCCGCTGGGCAAAGCACGAGCGAGCCACGGCCTGCCCTCCCTCAGAGGAAGGTCGGTCCAGGTGCGTCAACGTAACCACGGAATAATGAACAAAGGATTTACCTTAAGTGGCCGGGGATTTAGGCTTGATTCCGGGCCATGAAGTGCAAATACATGGGCCCACTGATTTTTCGCCCCCACCCATGCTGGGCCTAGGGGGGCCGCCTGGAGGCAATGACACATGGAGACGAAGGGCCTGCGCGACTTCCTGGAGATTCCGTACGACGAGCTGGAGGCGATGAACCTCCGCGTGAAGGAGCAGCGCCTTCGGCGTGAGTCTCCGGAGAAGGTACGGGATGAGCGCCTCAAGTACCTGACCGACGAGAAGCGCATCAAAGCGGTCACCGTGTGCTTCACCGATCTCGAGGGTCGGCTGCACATGCTGGACTACGACAAGAAGTTCCTGCTCAAGAGCGCCGACAACCTCACCTTCGACGGCTCGTCCATCCGCGGCTTCTCGGCGCAGGCCGAGAGCGACCTGCGGCTGAACATCGACTGGAGCGCCTTCTACTGGCTGCCCGCGGACATCTTCGGGCCGGGCAAGGTGCTGGTCTTCAGCGAGGTGCTCGAGCGCGACGGCACCCCGTACCACTCGGACATGCGCGGGCTGCTCAAGCGCGTGACCGAGCAGATGTTCCAGAAGGACGGCACGGTGTTCCACGCCGCGCCCGAAATCGAGGGCTTCCTCTTCAAGGGCCGCGACGCCGAGCGCCACTACCACGAGACGGGCAAGTTCGAGTTCATCTCCACCGGCGGCTACTACCACTCGCTGCCGGGTGACATGCTGCGCAAGTTCATCGACACGGCGGCCGAGGCCCAGCGGGCCATGGGCTTCCAGAACGAGAAGGACCACCCGGAGGTCTCGCCCAGCCAGTTCGAGATCAACTTCTCGTACAGCGAGGCGCTCATCGCCGCCGACCAGATTCAGCTCTACAAGCTCTTGTGCCGCCAGGTGGCCGCGCAGATGGACCTGACGGCCAGCTTCCTGCCCAAGCCCGTCACCGGCGTGAACGGCAACGGCATGCACATGAACCTCTCCCTGTCCAAGGGCGGCCGCAACCTGTTCTACGACAAGAACGGGCAGGACGGGCTGAGCCAGATGGGCTGGGAGACCATCGACCGCATCCTCAACAACGCCAACGACATCTGCCTGGTGCTCAACTCCAGCGTGAACGCCTACCGCCGGCTGGACCCGCACTACGAGGCGCCCAACCAGATCAAGGCCAGCCCCAACAACCGCGGCGCCATGGTGCGCATCCCGTTTGGCAACGAGCGCAGCGCCCGCATCGAGGTGCGCTCGGTGGCCCCGGACGCCAACCCGTACCTGGTGCTCTTCACGCTGCTGCGCACCGCGCAGGAGGGCCCCGTGCCGCAGGAGGACGCGGAGACCAAGCGCAGCCGCACCCGCTTCCTGCCGGACAACATCCTGGACGCGGTGCGCCTCTTCAAGGGCAGCCAGTTCGTGGCGCAGATTCTCGGGGAGAACGTGCAGAGCAAGTTCGCCGAGCTGAAGCTGGCCTCGGCCGAGCGCTGCCCCAAGCAGCTGGGCAGCCGGGTGAAGATCGCCGAGATTCAGTTCCACCACGAGGTGACCAACCAGCACCTCTGGAGCCTCTTCTAGGATTCGGTTAAAGCGGGGGGAGCATGGGCTCCAAGAAGATGCTCCCCCCACCGAAGCTCGCCGAGTTCCAGGAGTTGATCCGCGCCTCGGGGCTGCGCAGCACCGCGCCCCGAGTGGCGGTGCTGCGGGAGCTGGAGGCAGCCACCTCCCCGCTGAGCCACGCGGACCTGGTGGATGCGCTGGGGGACGAGGGCTACGACCGCGTCACCCTGTACCGCAACCTCACGGACCTGACCGAGGCGGGGCTGGTGGTGCGCGCGGACCTGGGCGACCACGTGTGGCGCTTCGAGTTGCGGCGCGCTGGCGGCAAGAACCACACCGGCATCCACCCTCACTTCACCTGCACGGACTGCGGCACGGTGACGTGCCTGCCCGAGCAGTCGGTCCGCATCACCCCGGCCAAGGGTGCTCCCAAGGCGGTGATGGCGCGCGCGGTGGAGGTCCACCTGCGCGGCCTGTGCGATCGCTGTGACTGAAGCACGCTGGGGCCCCGTGGGGCCGCCGGGTGTCCACCATTGACGGGCGGGAGTTGAGCGCGGGCCCCCTTTCTGGGAGCGTGCGGCCATGCGGCGCTCTCGCCTCGGATGGGCAGGACTCATCTCCCTGCTCCTGCACGCGGCGCTCCTGGGTCTGCTCTGGGAGCGAGCTCCCGTGCGCCGTGAGAGCGCCCCGCCCGAGGAGCCGCCGCCGCTCGTGGTGGAGATCCTCACCCCTCCCGCCGAGCCCCCGGCCCCCCCGCCACCGCTCGCGAAGCCACTACCCCCGAGCCCGAAGGCACGGCCCGAGCGGCCCAAGCCTCCGCCTCCCGCGCCGCGCCCCGAGCCGCTCCCTCCCGAGCCAGTCCGCGCGCCCGAGCCGAGCGCGCCAGAGCCGCCAGCCAGCCCTCTGACCGAGCCGGCCGAGCCGAGCGAACCAGAGCCACCTGCCGCCGAAGCCTTGCCCGAGCCGGCCGAGCCCCCAGCCGTGCCCGAGGAGGCGCCTCCCGCGAGCGCCGCGCCAGAGCCGCCCGCCGCAGCCGAACCGCCGCCCGCGCTGGCCACCGCGCCGCCTCCCGACGCGCCGCTGGAGCCCAAGGCCCAGCGCCCCTCGCTCCTGCCGTCCTCGCCCGATGAAGGCTGGAGCCTGCCCGCCCCCGAGGCGCCGCGCGGCCGCACGCTCTACCCGGACGACCCCAGCCTGTCTCCCGAGGCCTTGAAAGCGGAGGAGCAAGCCCGGGTGAGCGCGCGGGTGCAGACGTGGGCCGAGGACGACCTGGCGAAGCTGCGGGTGGAGAACGGCCTGGTACACCCCTACTTCAGCGAGATCCGCACCTCGCTGGAGAAGCAGCTGGAGAACGCCCCCCTCTTCGAGGCGCAGAAGACCATGAAGGACTTCGCCCAGCGGATGGCGCGCTCCTACATGAAGGGGGCTCAGCAATACGGGGCCACCGGCACCACGGGCCGTCCCCCCGCGGAACGCGGCGGGCCCACCGCCCGCGAGCGGTTCGAGGCCCTCTCCCAGGGCAACCCAACCCATGATCGGATGCGTGCCTTCCTCGCGGCGGGCGAGGCCATGCAGGAGCTGGCCGAGAGCGACCCCGACCTCGTCGTCATCGTCGAGATGCAGCAGGGCCCCGAGGGCCAGCTGCGCTCGGTGAAGGTGGTGGAGCCCAGCGGCAACAAGGCGTTCGACCGCTATGTGCTGGAGGCGGTGCCTCCGGCGCTCACGAAGCTGGCGCCTCCCCCCTCGCAGGCCATGGGCGTGCGCCCCGAGGGCATCCGCACGCTCTGGGCGGTGGAGGGCCGCGTCGTCTACCTCAAGCGCCTCTCGGAGATGAAGGGCGAGGACGCCTGGTACGTCGCCAGCGCCGCGAGCCTGGGCGTGCTCTCCGGACGCTTCGAGGAGACGACGGGCGACATCTACGTCATCGACATCCGCAACCCGAAGTTCGTCGTCCGTCCCCGTCTGCTGCGCGTCTGGTGAAGGTGCGCGGCTGAACACTCACGCCTGCTCGCCTGCTCTTCGAACGACAGGTCGTCGAAGTGCGTGAGCTTGGTTGGCACGGGAAGTGAGGCTGCCCACCTTTTCTCCCGAAGTTCAGACATCCACTTCAAGGGGATAGGGAATGAAGAAGCTCATTGCGGCGCTGGCCATCTGTGCGGGGACCGTGGCTTTCGCGAACGAGACGCCAGACAAGGTCCAGAAGGCCCAGCAGGAGCAGGCGGAGAAGAAGCGGGATGCCACCCAGGTCTTCACCCAGAAGCCGGGCGATTCCATCAAGGAGTCCAAGCGGGACGCGGAGGAGGGCGTGGACGCCACCCGCGTGGGCCCAGCGATCGGCAAGGCGGCCAAGGACGTCACCGGCGTGCAGACCGAGAGCGAAGGCACCTTCAAGGTCGGCCAGGCCTTCAACATGCGGGGTACGCTGAAGGACACCACCATGGAGGGCGTCACCATCGAGCGGCCGGGCCTGCCGGCGGCGGACCTGGACATCCGTGACAAGACGGCGGTGTGGCTGGATGGCAAGAAGGTGAAGGTGAACGCCATCCCCGAGGGCGCGCAGGTGCGCGCGAAGTTCCAGCTCGAGGGCCAGGACATCGTCGCCGTGGAGCTGCGCGCCACCAGCCCCAAGACCAAGGTGCCCGCGGCCAAGCCGGTGGACACTGACGCCACGGGCGGCTCCGGCACGATGATGAAGGACGACCTGAACAAGGACGCTCCGGACGCCACCGAGGTGGGCGGTGACACGGTGGACCGTGCCAACGAGAAGCGCGACGACATGAACAAGTCGCTCAAGTAGTCCCGCTGGATGCTTCAGCGGTTCGGGCCCGCTTCCCTCGCTGGGGAGCGGGCCCGGTCGTTTCTGGGAAAACTCCTTCCCTCCCTGGCGCCCGAGGCGCCCTCCCCTGCCCCCGGATCCAGCCCGGGAGCCCGGTACGCCGCTTGCTTTGGCACTCGCACGCGAGGAGGAAGACCAAGGTGATGCGGAGACTGCTGGGGGCGTGTGCGGTGGTGGCGGTGGTGGCGACGTGGGCGTGTGGGGACTCCAGTCCGGAGCCCACGCCTCCAGCGGGGAACATCGATGAGCCAGGGCTTCCGGAGGATCCGAACGCGAAGCCCACGCTCCCGGATTCGGGGACGACGAACCCGCCGAGAGACGGGGGCACGACGCCTCCTCCGGATGGCGGCACGACGCCTCCCCCGGATGGCGGCACGACGCCTCCCCCGGATGGCGGCACGGATGGGGGCACGCAGCCGCCTCCGCAGGCGGGCCCGGGCCCCTGGCCCAACGAGGCGGTGATCAACTACTCGCAGCGCTACAACCTGGGGCGCGTGCGCTCGGTGGGCGTGGATGACGCGTACAACATCTGGCTGCTGGACGGCGAGCGCATCGGCGTGCTGCGGCCGGGCACCACCCAGCCGCATTGGGTGAGCAACATCGGCCAGGCGCGCTATGGCTTCGGCGCGGACCAGCTGGCGCTGGGCTCCACCGTCATCTGCGGTGGCAGCGCGGGCCGGGCCTACGTGGGCTACAGCACCTACGACCTGCAGCCGGATCCGGAGTTCCCCGAGCTGCACCCCAACTACATCGTCGGCCCGGGCGAGTGCTTCGTGTGGGACAGCAGCAAGCCCGCCGAGTGCTACCCCTACAGCGAGCGGCGCTGGCAGGAGTTCCAGAAGGGGGACATGGACGCGGTGAAGCTGGACGACGCCAGCGGCTCCATCGTCCTGGAGGAGCACCTGGGGAAGTCGGTGCGCTTCGGCTACAAGGACGTGGGCATCCGCAACAGCAACAACTGGCACTACGACGAGGACCGCTCGGTGCTCACCTGCAAGAAGGTGATGCGGGGTGAGTTCCGCGGTGAGGTGTACATCGGCACCAACCACGGCGTGAGCCGCATCCGCGGGCTGGAGTACAACAGCCACCGCCACCCGGTGTGGGACGTGGATGGCTCGCTGCGCATTGGCTACAACTACGCGGTGGGCATCGCCCAGAACGGCGATCTGCTGATCGGCAACGAGTGGAAGATCGGCCTCATGACGCCGCCCGCGGCGCTGGTGGACTACGACGACCACGACAAGGTGCCCTACAAGCTGAACACCTACGTGGAGGCGCTCAACGACCTGCCGACGATGGACAAGTGGCGCGGGTTCGAGCAGACGGTGGACGGGCTGTACTACCTGGGCAGCGCTCAGTACGGCCTGTGGGAGATGACGTTGGAGCTCCGCACCGACGGCAAGTACAAGCCGACCTACAAGAAAGTGCCGGGCCCCACCGAGCTGGAGACCATCACCACGCTGGCGGCGACCGACGACGGCTCGCTCTTCGTCGGCACCCCCTCGGGGCTCTGGCGCCTGGACGCTCGCAAGGAGCTCACCCGGGTAAGCGAGGTGGGAGGCTCGCGGGTGCGGGAACTCCTCTATGACCCCACGGTGAAGCCCGGCATGCTCTACGTGCTCACCGATGCGGGCCTCACGGTGATCCGCGGCCACTGAGTCGCCCTGAATCCCCGGTTGGGGGGCTGGCAGGCTCCAGCCCCCCACCTTCAGTCGCGTGGGTCATCTTCCGTACAATGCGGCGCTCAACTCGACCGCCCCGACGGAAGGACCGCATGCGCCTGAGACTCTCCCGCCGCTTCGCCACTCGCGCCACCGCGAGCACGGCCCACACCTCCTCGGGGAGCCACGGGCTGGCCCTGGCTCGCAACGAGGTGGTGGCGAGGTATGGAGAGGATCCGCTGCGCTCGGAGGTCGAGCGCCTCCGCTGGCGGGACCACTTCGCCCTCAACGAGTACGTGCTCGACATCCCCGGCCTGCACCCCGAGCATGACGGGCTGCGCGTGGCCCAGCTGTCGGACATCCATGTGGGGCAGGCGACCTCGGATGTGCGCATCCGCCGCGCGGTGGCGGCGGTGAACGCCTCGGCGCCGGACCTCATCTTCCTCACCGGTGACTACGTCACCCACAGCCCCAAGCCCCTGCCGCGCGTGCGCGAGGTGCTCTCGGGGCTCGCCGGCCCCGTCTTCGTGGTGCTGGGCAACCATGACCACTGGGTGAACGCGCCCTACATCCGCGAGGGCTTCGAGCGGCTGGGCTACACGGTGCTGCAGAACGAGCACCGGGTGGTGCATGTGCGCGGCGCCCCGGCGACGGTGCTGGGCATCGACGACGGGCGCACGGGCCGGGACGACGTGGAGGCCACCTTCCGGGGCGCGCCCACCACGGGCACGCGGCTGGTGCTGGCCCACACGCCGCCCACGGTGGAGAAGCTGCCCCCGTACGCGGGCCTGGTGCAGTTCTCCGGGCACACGCACGGCGGCCAGTTCGTCGTGCGCGGGCTGACCGAGAAGCTGTTCCGCCGCGCGGGCCAGCCCTACATCCGCGGGCACTACGCGGTGCGGGGCAACCAGCTCTATGTGAACCAGGGCCTGGGCTTCGGCTTCGGCGGGCCGTACCTGCGCCGGGGCACCGAGCCGGAGGTGGCGTTCTTCACCCTGCGCGCCGCCCCCGCGCTCCAGCCGGTGGCCTAGGTTCCTGACTCACCCTGGGTGGCGGGCGACGTGCTCCTCGGCCCGCCCGCCGTCCTCCTTGGACCTGCGCGAGGCCTCCGCCGTGCGCGCGTCGCGCGGCAGCAGCACCGTGAAGGTGGTGCCCTCTCCCTCGCGGGAATGCACCACCACGCGCCCGCCGTGCGCCTCGGCGATCTCCTTGACGATGTAGAGGCCCAGCCCCAGGCCGCTGCGCTTGCGCTTCCCCGAGGTGGCGGAGCGCCGGAACGGCTCGAACATCGTGGCCAGCACGTGCTCGGGGATGGCGGGGCCCGGGTTGTGAACCTCCAGGGCCAGCAACTCCTCGCACGGGTAGCTGCGCACGAGCACCGGCACCTCGGCGCCGCCGTGCTCCAGCGCGTTGGCCACCAGGTTGCTCAGCACCTGCGCCAGCCGCTCGGAGTCCCACACCCCCTCGCCGGCGCCCTGCTCGTCATAGACGATGCACCGGTTGGGGTAGGCCGCCGACATCTCCTCCACCACCTGCCGGCACACCTCACTGGCCTGCGTGGGCTCCAGGAAGAGGGGGATGCCGCTCGAGAGCCGTGCCCGCGTCAGGTCCAGGATGTCGGAGATCATCTTCATCATCCGCGACGCGCTGGATTCGATGCGCTGCTCCATCTCCTGCTGCAGGGGCGTGAGCGTGCCGTAGCGGCTGATGGCGCGCGCCGACAGGGAGATGGCGCTCAGGGGACTGCGGAGATCATGCCCGAGGATTCCGATGAAGCGCTCGCGGAACTCGGCCTCCTCCTCCATGCGCTCCTCGCGGGCCCGGGCGCGCTCCAGGGCCTCGCGCGCGCGGCGCTCCTCGAGGCGGGCCTGCGTCACCTCGCGCAGCCACAGGGCGAAGCCCTCGGTCTGACGGACCGCGGTGGCCTGCCACCACGACTCGACGCCGTAGCGCCGGAAGTACAGCTCGGTGGTGTAGGGCTCGCCGGTGTCCTCGACGCGAGCGCAGGCAGGGACTTCCAGCAGCTCGGCTACGGCTTGGGCCCAGCGTGTCACCTCGCCGCCCGGCTCTCGGGCACGCAGACACGCCTCGGCGGCGGCGTTCCAGGACACGCAGCGCAGGCCGAGCGGATGGCGCGCCATATCGCGTGTCGTCTCGAAGAACAGACAAGGCGTAGAGCTCTCGGCATGAGAGGTCCCCACCCGGGTCAGCCCAGGAACAGAAGATAGCTGCATGCAACAACCCCCCGGCGCACCGTATTCGGGCTAGGAGGTCGGACACAGGAGGGAACGGGGCGCGATGCCCGAATCCTCCCACGTTCCCCACCGGTTGTAACCCCTCCTCGGCCCAAAGGGAGGGTAGGTCCGCCTGCAGTGAACACTGCCCCCAGACCTGGGCCGGATTGACTCCGGCCTATCATGTGCTCTCGGAAGCACTTCGATCTGAAAGAGTTCCTATGCGGCCGCTTGATGTATTGCTCGGCCCGCTCGGGCAGGCGTTTTCTCGGCCTTGGGCTGCGGCATTTTGCGGCTGACCGTAGCAACTCCTACAACCCATGCCCTCGTTGCTAGAAACGTGACTGAGTGGACCCCTCGGCAGTGAGACTGAGGGCGTGACATGCTCACGGCCAGTACCGGACAGCGAGAGCGCTCCACTCGCGCGGCAGTCGGGCCTGCCCGGGCTTTGAGCCGTCAATCTTGATGGTGAGCCCCGTCACATCCCCCAGCACGAAGCAGATGGGAACACGACGGCCATCCGGCAGAAGCGCCTGGGTGTAGCGGCCCAGGACCGCCTCCTGCCCTTGCTTGGTGAGTCCCTCCGTCCAGAGTTGCCCGTAGAGGAGGGTTCCGTCGGGCAGGGGGCCCGTCCAGCCGTAGCGCACCACCCGGCTGACGATTTTCCCCTCTTGGAAGACGCCCTCCTGCTGGTTGGTGCCGGGCTGGTTGATGTCGATGATGACGCGGTAGCCGTCCCCCCCGAAGAGGCCCATCTCCTCCATGCTCTGGACCGCCTGCTGAGGGCAGTCCACTGGCAGGAGCCGGACCTGGGCCGCTGTGCAGCTGACGCCGAAGGTGGTGCATAGCCAGGCAGCAACGACCCTCATGGGCCGGGAGTTGCGGAGGTTGGACACGAGTGAGATTCCTTTCTCAGGTGCGGCGGGGGAAGTCGTAGCGGGAGAGAGCCACAACCACCAAGCAGCGAAGAGGGCGAGGCCTAGCAGGAAGGGGCTCGCCCCGAGGGCGATTCTCCGCCGCCACTTCTTCCGGTGGGCTGCCTTCTCCTCGGCGGCGGCTACCTCCGCCTCCAACTCCTGAATGGCGGCCGAGAACTGCTCCAGGGCCTGCTCGTGGGAGAGCTCCTGCTCCTTTCGCCTCTGGGCCTCCTGCGCCCTGCGTTCCGACTCCTGCTGGTGCAGGCGGCGCTCCTCCACCTCCTCTTGGGTGATGGGGGCCGGGCTCTCGGCATGAAGGCCCAACGGCACCTTCCATTCCTTCTTGGAGCGCTCCTTGGCTGCGGCCCACAGCGCCTGGAGCAGGGCCTGGGCGCTCTCGTAGCGAGCCTCCGGCAACTTCTCAAGCAGCCTCAGTGTGATGCGGCTGAGCGATTCGGGAACCTCCGGGTTGAGGCGGTGGGGCGCGCGGGGGACGACGGTTTGAATGGCCGTGAGCAACTCGTCGTGAGTCATCCGTGCATCGAAGGGCCAGAACTCCGTCAGCGCCTCATAGAAGAAGACGCCGAGTTGGTAGAGGTCCCCGGCCGCAGTCGCGTCGAACCGCGCCCCTTGTCTCCATGAGCCCTCGCGAATGAATGCAATGCACTCGGGCGGTAGGGCATGGGGTGTGCCCGGGGCCAGTCCCACGGTGAGGGTGGAGCCGCCCGGCAACCACGCGCTGCCCATGTCCACGAGCACCGGCCTGTTGTCCGTGGGGTTGACGATGACGTGCTCGCTCTTGAAGTCCCGGATGAGGATGCCGCGGCTGTGCAGCCTGACCACCACCCGCACCACCTCGATGAAGATGTCCACGAGCTGGACAGCAGTGGGCCGGATGCGCTCACGCCAGTCGTGGAAGGGCTCACCCGGCACGAAGTCGGTGACGAGATAGAGATAGCCCCTGGTGGGGTGCGGCCACCTGTCCATGGCGCGCAGGTGCGGCAGGCCCGGGTGGCTGGCGTTGGCCATGAGGATGGCTCCCTCATGACGCATACGCCCATCCACCTGCCGCTCCTCGAGGGCCTTCTCAGGAGTCTCCTGGGGAAGCTCGGGCGCCGGCCGCACCGCCATTTTCAGCGTGAAGAAGTCCCCGTCGCGCTCGGCCTTGAAGGCGCGGCCGAAGCCACCGCTGCCCAGCGACTCGACAATCCGCCAGGGGCCCACCATGTGCCCGACCTTGAGGTGGTCGGGGTGAAAGGCGTCCATCGTCATGGGCGGGGGCCTCCTACATGGCCAACAGGTTGAAGGACAGGCGCCGCTGGCCGCTCGCGTCCACCAACTCCACGCTGAACGGCTTGCCAGGGGCCCAGGGCGCGGCCTTCGACTCCACCACCACGAGCCCCTCTTCAGCGGGGGCCAGGTGCTGCGGCTTCAACTGGACCGAGAGCACTTTCACCGACACACCACCCGGCCCGGCAACGCGGGCCTGCCCCAACTCCCAAGGCTTCTGGCCCGGCAGGTTCCGGAGGCGGACGGCTACCAGCGCCGAGGAGCCTCCCTCGTAGCCAATGCTCTCTGTCACCACCAAGCCGCTGGTGTCCGCCGGCGACTCGATGATGAAGAATGGGCGGGGCTTCATGCTCTTGGTAAGCCACTCAGAGAGGACAAGGTTCGCCGGGCCACTCCCAGCGCTCCGGGCCTTGAGTTCCTCCAACTCCGCTTCCTTCTGGGCCAAGGCCGCCAGCAGGGCCTCGGGGGTGTTGGCCCGACGATCCACTTCCACATTCCCGTCCACCACCGTGGAGTCGGTGACAACAGCGAGAACGGCCAGCGTGGGCAACGCCCTGTCCTTGAAGCCGACCTTGACGATGAGACGCTCACCCGAGCCCAAGTCCGCAAAGGGTTGCAGGACGAGAGTGCGGTCGCCGACGTCCACCCACTTGAAGCGCGTCCGGTCCACCACGAGGCTCTCCCTGTCCAACGGCCCGTTGAAGGCCACCGTGGTGAGGTTGCCGGCGGCCACGTACAGCTCGGGGATGGGCTCGGCGGAAGTAGATGGCAGTGCGGCGCGCCGATCTTGGCGCTGCCGGACAGGAGACCGAGGCTGGGCGGCAGCAGCGCTCGCCACCAGAAGCAGGGCGAGGAGCAGCCACTTCGTGGGTAGTACCAAGAAAGTAGGACCTCCTAGGTTGCCACCTTAGCAGAGATGCAGCCTTGCAGCGCGAGGCGAGAGACGCGCGCTACGTGCTCTCCCCTCAAGCAAAGATGACTCTTGGTGCAGGCAAGCCGGTGGACCATCCCCCACCGGCCTCCTGTCCCTACTCACTTATTGAAAGCGAGCACGTTCATGCGCCATCGACTCGAAGAGGTCTCCCGTCACCACTTTCCCTATCCTTCTGCGACACCCCAAGAGATTGAAGAGTTCGAGCAGCGTGTCAGATGGCGGCTAGACCCAGACCTGCGCGACTTCTATCTGCACTGCAATGGCGCGGAGTTCTTCAAGCGATTGCCTGGCGCTCCCTACCGGATGCTTCCTCTTTCCGAGATTACTCGGGCGCGGGTGGCCATTCGCGGAGAAGACGACGACCGATGGGGCTCCGCCTCCATGTACGCCATCTGTGACATGCAGGATGGGAATTACGTGGTGGTCGACGTGTCCCGGCAGGAAAACGAGCGCCATCCACTCATGGATGGCGACCATGAGACATGGCCAGATCCTGCATACTGCAAGCAGATCGCCCACTCCTTCTCGGAGTTTCTGGAGAAGGCGCTACGGAGCCAGGGGCGTTCGTACTGGCTCACACAGCCCGCTCAGTAGCGGCCCTTCATTCCGAGGAAGGGCACGCCCACCGGCGCGTCCAGGGTTGGCGAAGCCATGACGCGTGTCTGTTGCGGCGCCGGTCCGCTCAGTGCCGGTAGATGATCGCGCTGGCCACCAGGTGCAGCAGCTTGAGCTGCGACCGAGTCAACCGCCTCAGGCTCCGCATCAGCTTGCGCATCTCCGGCGTGTCATCCAACCCCTCAGGTACCTCGCCTGCCCAGGGCGAGTTCTCCGGCGAGTCGTCGATGGGCGCCATCCCCATCAGCTCATGAGGGCCACTGCGCAGCGCCACGCACAGCCGCAGCAGCGTGGGCACGCTGGGCAACATCTTCCCGCGCTCCATCCGCCCGTACACCTCCGTGGCCACGCCGATGCGCTCGGCCACGTCCGCTTGCGTCAGCCCCGCCCGCATCCGCGCCAGCCGCGAGGACTCTCCCACCGTCGTCGCCAGCCGCTTCTCCATCCTGCGCACCGCCAAGGGCAGCGTGGGGCCCTTGCGCCGCTCCCTCCGACGTCTTGGCGCGCTGGGCACGGAACCTTTCAGGTTGGGTTTCACCACACGAACCTTGCGCACGTTGTCGAGTGGGGCGGCAGTCTCGGTGCGAGCCCGCTTCCAGGTGAGTGAGCGCCGCGCGTTATAACCCGCCACGTCGGGTACACCTACACCTATTTGCCAGGTCGGGCCCTATTTGATGGGTTGGGTCCCAGCCCCCTTCTCGGGCGTAAGCCCTGGATTTTCCGCTTACACCGAGCCTTTACGACGCATCGCATCATGACTGCCCTGTCAGGTAGGGCACTCAGCGGGCGCGCGGGCTTCTCCTACCCACCTGATAGGTGACGCGGCACGCGGGACGGACCATACTCTCCAGGTCCTCTCCATCGCAGGAGCGCTGCCATGTCGTCCCTGTCCTCCGAGCCCCCCTCCTCAGAGGTGCTGCTGAGGAGCGGGCACACCTCCTACGAGTTCGTCCGCTGGCTGGGCCCTGCCCGCCACGGCGAGCTGGTACTGGCCCGTCGCCACTACTCCGAACGCTTCGGCGGCTACATCGTCATCAAGCGCCCGCTGCCCGCCGGGGATGACGAGGCGCGGCAGCGGCTGTTGGACGAGGCCCGCCTCACCTCGCAATTGCGCCACCCCAGCATCCTCTCGGCCCTGCACATGCGCGGCTCGGACGACGCGCCCCACCTGGTGCTGGAGCATGTGCCGGGCTTCCGTCTGGCGGCGCTGCTGGAGGCCTCCGCGCGGGCCCGCCATCCTTTCTCCGAGGCCTTCGCCCTCTATGTCGCGTCGGAGGTGGCCGACGCCCTGAGCCACGCTCACGGCCTGAGCGATGAGCACGGGCGCCAGCTGGGCGTCGTCCACCGCGATGTCACCCCGCACAACATCCTGGTGAGCGAGCACGGCGAGGTGAAGCTCATGGACTTCGGCGCCGCCTGGTCCCGGCTCTCCGGACGCGTGGGCAGCGAGGGGGACGCGCTCCAGGGCAGCCTCGCCTACGCCGCGCCCGAGCACGTGCAGCACACCGCGCTGGACGGGCGCGCCGATCAGTTCTCCCTGGGCATCGTCCTGCTGCAGCTGCTCACCGGCAGGCACCTCTTCGAGGGCGCCGAGCGCTTCGAGTCCCGGCAGCGCAACCCGCGCACCCCTCCGGCCTCCACCACCCAGCTGTGTGCCCGGGAGCTGGCCTGGCGCATCCGCACCTTCTCGGTGGCGGAGCTCGAGGCCGCCACCCGCTCGGTGCCCGCGGCGCTGCTGCCCCTGCTCCAGCGCGCCCTCGCCCCGGACCGGCTGGAGCGCTTCGACACCTGCGCCCAGTTCGCGCGCGCCCTGCGCCACCAGCTGGTGGCCCTCGGCGAGCCCTTCGGCCGGCACGAGGCCCTGGCCGAGCTGGCCACCCTGCGCTACGTGTCCCTGCGCGTGGCCGCCGGCGAGGCCCCGGATGACGCGGTGCGCGAGCGCCTGCTGCCCGAGCCCGGCCCTCGCTCCGCCCCCCGAGTGCTCGCCAGTCGCCGGTCCGCCCGGCTGAGGGGAGCCCCTCGCCGCCGCTGATCATTGGGTAGAGAACACCTCCCGGGGCCGGCCTCTTCACACCCCTCCCCGTCCGTAAGACGCTTGGGTGCGTATGAGTCACCGCGGACTGGGAGACTGGAACATGTTCGGACGCTTCCGCGTCCTGTTGGTCGAGGACCACGCCGACAGTCGGGAGATGCTGGAGGAGTACCTCTCTCAGGAGGGCTTCCTCGTCGAGACCGCCGTCAACGGCTTGAAAGCGCTGGAGCGGCTCAAGAACCCGAGCCAGCCCCGGCCGGACGTGGTGCTGCTCGACCTGATGATGCCCGTCATGACGGGCTGGGACTTGATGGAGCGGGTGGAGCAGGAGCCCTCCCTGAGGGACTTGCGGGTCATCGTCGTCTCCGGGGCGGGCGCCACGCGGCCCCTGCCTCGCGGCATCCTCGGCTCCATCCCCAAGCCGCTGGACCTGAACCTGCTGATGGAGACGCTCGAGCGCCTGCGCGCGGAGGCTCCCGGCGCGGCCCTGGCCGCCGCGCCCTAGCCGGCCTTCGGCGCGGACTGGCGAGGGAGCAGGACCCGGAAGAGCGTGCCCTCCTCGGCGGTGGAGCGCACCTCGATGCGGCCCCCGTGCCCCTTCACCACCTGCTCGACGATATAGAGACCCAGCCCCAGGCCTCCTCCCCCGGAGGAGGCGCGGCGGAAGGGGTCGAACAGCGTCGGCAGGGCCTCGGGCGGAATGGGCGCGCCCTGGTTGTGGACCTCCAGCACCACCTCTTCCCCCCCATCGCTCAGGGAGAAGGAGACCGGGCTGTCCGGGGGGCTGTACTGGAGCGCGTTACCTCCCAGGTTGCTCACCACCTGCACCAGCCGGTCCGCGTCCCAGGTGCCCTCGTACTGCCCGGGCGCCACGCTCAGCCGCACGGTGCGCTCCGGCCAGGCCGCCTCCAGCTCCTCCACGCCCTGGCGCACCACCCCGCGCAGGTCTCCCTGCACGCGCTGGATGGGGATGCCTCCGCCCAGCCGCCCCCGGGTGAAGTCCAACAGCTCGGCGATCATCCGCTTCATCCGGTCCGTCGACTTGGCGATGCGCGTGGTGATGCGCTGCTCGCGCGCCGGCAGCGACTCGCTGTGCAGGAGCTGGGTGACGGACAGGTGGATGGCGTTGAGGGGGTTGCGCAAGTCGTGGCTGACGATGCCGATGAGCTTCTCGCCGAACTCGGCGGCCTGGCGCGCGGCGGTCTCGGCACGGCGCAGCTCGCTCACGTCCACGAACGTCACCACGGCGGCGGTGATGCGCCCCTCGCGGTCCCGGATGGGAGAGCTGGAGGAGAGGACGCTGACGCGGGTGCCATCCGGGCGCCGCACCTCGAACTCCTGGCCCTGCACCACCTCGCCCGCCAGCGCGCGCGCCATGGCGAACTCCTCGACGGACAGGCGCCGCCCGTCCGGGTGGTAGACGGGATAGGCGACGTACTCGTTGATGTGCTCCACCGGGATGATGGACATCCCGAGGATGACCTCGACGCGCCGGCTGGCCATCACCAACCGGCCACTGGGCGCCTCGGCGAGCAGGACACCAGCCGGGAGCTGATCGAGCACCGCGGCCAGGCGGGCGCGCTCGGCCTCGATGCCGGAGAGCAGCCGCTGGCGCTCGGCCTCGGCGGTGCGGCGCTGGGTGATGTCCAGCACCGTACCCACGCGCTGCACCACCCGCCCGGCCTCGTCCCGGAACACCGTCACGTGCGTCAAGGCGGGGAAGCGGCTGCCGTCCTTGCGCAGGTGCATGGCCTCGTACTCGTGGTGGGGCTTGGACTGGGCGGCGGCCGCGTGCCGGACCAGCGTTCCGCGCGACTCCGGGGCGAGGGTGTCCGCCAGCGACCGGCCCACCAGCTCCTCGCGCGTGTAGCCGTGCATCCGCGCGAAGGCCGGGTTCACGTCCTCCAGCACGTCGTCGGTGCTCCGCACCAGCGCCACGCCCACGCCCAGGTGGGTGAAGACCTCCATCCAGCGCCGCAAGCGCTCCTCGCTGGCGCTCACCTGGGCCAGCGCGGCCTGGGCCTCGGCGCGGGCCATCTGCTCGCGGTCGAAGGCCTGCGTGCGGGCAACCATGGAGGTGGTGCGCGCCGCCAGGGTGCGCAGCAGCAGCCGATCCTCGTCGGAGAACTCGTGGCTGGTGCGGCTGCCCATGTGGACCACGCCCAGCAGCTCGTCCCCCAGCAGCAGCGGCACGCCATAGAGGGCGCGCAGGCCGCTCTGGCGCAGCGCATGGCTGCGCACCCGCGGATCGTTGGAGGCGTCACGCGAGGTGAGGGGCTGACGGGTGGAGGCCACCTCGCCGGCGAAGCCCTCGCCGATGCGCAGGCGGAAGCCCTCCTCGAGCGTGATGCCCACCGAGCTCTCCTCCCGGAGGAAGTCCCCGTCGCGCAGCAGCACCACCACCGCGTCCACCACGGGCACCGTCTCGCGCAGCACCTGGAGCAGCCGGGGCAGGAAGGTGTGCAGATCCGGGCTGCCAATGGCGGCGGCGGAGATGCGGTCCAGCGCCTGGAAGGTGCGCTCGCGCGCGCGGGTGTAGTGGCTCACCGTGGCGGCCACCGCCTCGTCCACCGCCTCGTGGAAGAGGGTCGCCGCCTCCAGCGTGTCCATGACGCCCTGGGCCTGCCACAGCCGCAGCACGCAGCGGCGCAAGAGCCGGTACTCCAGCACCACCTCGCGCAGGTCGAAGCCCTCGCCCAGCCGCTCCAGGGCGTGGACGTCGGGCACCGAGCCCAGCCCGGAGGCCACCTCCACCGGAGGTGCGCGCGTCATCATCTGCGCGATGCTGTCGAGCAGCACGGGCAGGTGGTTGCGCAGCTCTTTCCGGGAGAGGCTCCGGGCGGCGGGCAGTTCACGGGCCTCTGCCTCCCAAGCCTCGAGGATGGCTTCACGGTGACTGCGGAGGAAATCTGCCAGGCGAAGGGGCACGCGCGGGAGCAAAGGTAGCGCGGGGATGAGGCCCTGGGAGTCCTCCTCTACCGAGGGAACACCGGAAGTGCGGACCCGCGCGACGAAATGACGGCTGGCGGACATTCCCCCGAGCGGCGAGGCGACCTCAAGAGGTCGGGGCGGGCATGCCCTGCCCCTCTGGCTCCTGGAGCTCCAGCAGGAGGAGCAGCCCGCGCTTCACGTCCAGCGCGTAGCGCACATGGAAGCCCGAGGGGAGCAGGCGCGTGCCAGAGGCCTCCGGCCCGGGGCCCCGAGCCTCCAGGCTCAGCAGCGGCCCGGCGAAGACATCGCCCAGCTCGTGCAGCACCTGCTCTCGCACCGCCGCCCGACATGTCGAGAGCACGCGCACCGCATCGGGCGTGAGCTGGAGTCGGAAGGCCATGGTCGTGGCCAACCTGGGCACGAGGCCGCGCCGGGGCAAGCCGACTCGGGTTTGCCCCCATTCGCCCCAGTGTTCAGCAGGGTCCGCCCCTGGCCCCGCCAGGGTTGCCTGGGGGACGGGAACTTGCTTTGGTCCAGCGCTCACCATGCGAATTCAGCGCCTGCTCGTCGTGGAGGATGACCCCACCTGGCGCGATCGCCTGGGTGAAGCGGCTCTCAAAGAGGGCTGCGACGTCACCCTCGCGTCCGATGGGCTGGAGGCCCTGTCCCAGCTGAATGACAGCGCGCGGCCCCCACCGGAGCTGGTGCTGCTGGATCTGCTGATGCCCCACCTGGACGGCTGGGGGCTGTACGGGCGGATGCGCTCGGACGCCGCGCTGCGGCGCATCCCCATCCTGATGATGTCCATGGCCCAGGGGCGCGACATCGACCTGGGTGGCGTGGTGGGCTTCCTGCACAAGGCGCCCTCGCCGGAGCCCACGCTCACGGAGCTGCGGCAGCGGCTGCGCCAGCCCACGCCGCCCTCCTTCAAGGCCGAGGCGGTCACCGCCTACGCCCTGCGGCTCACGGAGGAATGTACCCTCACGCTCAACACCCTGCCCACGCCGCTGCGCCATGCGGTGCAGATGCACCTGCACCGCGCCGCGGAGCTGGCGGGCACCGAGCTGCCGATGATGTCCACCTGGCTCCTGGCGCTGCCGGGCACGCCGCCCTCGCTGCTGGTCACGGTGCAGGGGGTACGCGTGGTGCTGGAGGTGGACGACGCGGCGCGCACGCTCACCACCAGCACCTTCATCATCCCGCCGCACCTGCCGCTCTCGTGAGCCCGCGCGGGCGCCTCAGCTGAGCGGCACCCGCCGCGCCGAGCCCTCCGTCAGGTCCACCCGCAGCAGCCGGCCCGTCACGTCGAACACCAGCAGCTCTCCGGGCGAGAAGCGCACCCGCGCGCGCGTCTCGCCCTCGAGGAGGAAGCGCGCCCGCACGGTGCTGCCGCGCGACAGCAGCACCACCTCCTGGCCCACGGGCGTCGGCACGCAGCTCACCGTCCACGGGGGCATGTACACCCAGTGGTCCAGCCGCTCCACCTGACCGGTGAGCGGGTCGAGGCTCAGCATGGGCAGGCCGTCCCCCGAGCGGCGCGGGACGCGCGAGCGCAGCGTGGGCCCTCCGGGCAGCACGTAGGTCCACAGCTGCGGCTCCTCGCCCCACGTGGCGAAGCGCAGCTCCACGTCCACCTCGAGCGCCAGCACCGGGCCGCCGACTTCGGACACCCGCCAGAGCGCCTTCAGGCCGTCGGCGTTCAGCGCATCCACCGCCATCACCGTGTCGCGCTCGGCGATGAACCACAGGCTGCCGTCGTAGCTGGGCGCGAAGGCGTCCACCTTCGCGTCGCACCAGTGCGTCGCCCGACGGGAGCCGAGCTCGATGCGCGAGATGCGCTTGAGCTCTCCACGCGGCGCCAGCGCCAGCACCCGGTCCTCGTGGACCGAGGGCACCAGGGAGAAGGCCGGCACGTCGAAGTGGGCCACCCGCCTGCCGTCGGTGCGCACCATGCGGACTCCCGCCTCACCCAGCGCCAGCAGCAGGCGCTGGCCCGACAGCGCCACCGCGTCATGAATGGGGTACGGGCCCGCCTCGGTCGCGCCGAGCCGCTCGGTCAGCAGCGCCGCTCCGGACTCGTCGATCCAGGGGTGGCGACGGGGATCCGACACGGGGGGAAGATCCGCGCGCAGCGTGCCGTCCCCCGCATCGCGCAGCAGCAGCGTCAGCAGGTTGGTGTCGATGCGCGTGTGGCCCGCCGCCCGGTCCCTCAAGAGCGAGCGCACCACGGGCCCGACCAGCACGGTGCGCGTGTCCGAGCGCGCCTCGGCGGCCAGCACCTCCGCGAAGGCCATCCGCTCGGCGGCTCGCTCCCGGCCCTCGTCCTCCAGCAGCGCGAGCGTCGGCGCGCGCGCGCCCTCGAAGGCCACGGGGAAGGCCGCCACCAGCCGCGCCAGGGCCCTCGCGCCGCCCACGCCCCCCACCTCGGAGCCATGCTCCAGCCACGAGCGCGCCAGCGGGCGGGCATCCTCCAGCGGCCACACCACGGTGGCGGCCCGCAGGTAGTCTCCGGCCTCCGCCAGCGACTCGGCCCACAGCAGCCGCAGGGTGCGCGCCTCGGCGGGGTGGGTGCGCTCCAGCCGCAGCACCGCGTCCGAGAAGGCCCCGCTGCGCCGGGCGATGGCCACCGCCCGCTTCAGGTCCTTGGCCAGCAGCCACTGGCGCACCACCAGCCCCGGCGCCAGGCCGCGCCCTTCGGCCAGCTCGGCCGCCAGCCCCAGCCGCTCGTGCTTCTCCAGGAAGGACACCGCCTCCTCGTGCTCGCCCAGCAGCTCGGAGAGGACGAAGGCCGCCTCGTCGATGCGGCCCTCGCGCTCCAGCTTGCGGAAGGCGGCGCGGTAGCGCTCCTGGAGCGCCGAGTAGATCTCCTCTCCGCCACCGAAGAGGCTCTTGCCGCCGCCCCCGCGAGCCGGCTGCAGGGTGATGCTCTCCCGAGGCCCCGGCAGCCCCAGGGCGATGCGCGCCGACTCCGTCATCCCCTTGCCCAGGGGGATGGCGTAGCGCAGCGCCTCGTCGAGGTTGCCCTGCTCGAACATGTCGAAGAGGCGCCGCACGTACTCCGCCTTGCGCTGGCCGAGGAGCGGACCCAGGGGCGTGTTGCGCAGCATCCACTCCGTGAGGCGCGAGAACAGCCCCGGCCCCTGCGGCTCGGGCGGCGGCGGAGCGCCTGCGCCTCGCGAGGCGGACGGCGAGGCCACCTCCTCGCTTCCGGAGAAGGCCTGTCGGAGCCTTCCCAGCAGGCGACTCAGCCACGAGGGAGGCCCCGGCGGTGCCTCCTTCCGAGGCTTGCTGGGAGAAGTGGCGCCCGAGGGCAGCGCGGGCTTCGCGGCCGCCTCCGGGCCCCGCGAGCCCAGGGTCCGCCGGAGCCACGAGGAGAGCCGCCCCACCAGCGAGGGACTGGAGGCAGCCTCCGGGGCCGAGGCGCTCGCGGCGCTCACCGGGGCTTCTGGACGTCGTGGGGCGTTCTCGCCCCGGAGCCAGGCGCGCAGCCGGTCCCACCACGAGCCCTGGGCGCGGGCCTTCGCGGCGAGCGCCTCCTGGGTCTTGGCGTCCACGGGCTGCCCTTCCATGCGTGCGCGCAGGGCCTCGGCCTCGGGCGCGGGGGCCGGAATGCCGGCCCCGAAACGCTCTCGAGCGGGCGCGGTGACGGGCTCCAGCACGGCCACCGGCGGCGGCGGCGCTCCCAGGCCCTTCACGGCGGCCACGCTCCACCCGGAGACCTCCAGCCACGCCGACACGTCCACCCGGCGCGAGGGGTCCGCCTGCAGCACCTCCGCGCGCCCGGCCCGCACCAGCACCACCGAGCCCAAGGCAGGCGCCAGGTGCGCACGTTCGGAGGCCGAGAGCGGAGCGGAGGTGAGCACGCCCTCCTCCAGCGTGAGCGGCAACCCGGGTGCGGCGGCGCACTCCACCGGCCGGGGCTGGGGCAGCCGGAGCAGGAAGCCTCCCGCCACCTCGAAGACGTTGATGCCGGGAGCCCACGTGGCGAGCACCCTCCCGCGGGCCTCGCGCTCGCCGAGCAGCGCGGGGTCGAACCAGAGGGCCGACGCCACCACGGTGCCCCGGTGGACGTGCAGCCGAGGCTTCACGGGGCGCGCGCGGCTCACGAGCCCTCCTCCGGCGCGGCGCGGTAGATGGCGGTCTCGTGCTGGAAGCTCCACACCACCAACTCCCCCTTCACCGTGAGCCACGCGAGCAGGGGCTGCCCGTGGCTGGCCTCGGCGTGGACCACGTCTTGCGCCGCCCGCGTCACCGTGCGGACCCCCGAGGGGCTCAGGAGCATGAAGCCGCGCCGGTCCGGCCCCAGCAGCAGCAGCCCGGGCTCCTTCTTGGGGTAGCTGTTGATGCCCACGCCCACCACGCGCGAGCCCACCGGCACGGAGAGCTGCACGTTGCCCTGGGCCATCAGCACCTGCCACGTGCCCGGCTGGTGGCGCAGCGCGAGCAGCCCTGCCTCCGGGTGGCCGAAGCCGTGGACGTGGCCGAAGTACGCCTTGCCATCCCCCGGGCCGAGCGGCACGTGGCGCTGGTGGAAGTCCTCCAGCAGGCCCAGCCACACCCCCTCCATGGGAGAGCCTTCGGCGGGCGTCATGACGAAGGAGGGCCGGCCCTTCACCTCGGCGAAGGCGCTCACGCGGCTGGCCAGCAGCGCCGGCCCCTGCGGGTTGACGAGGAACAGGCGCCCCTCGGCGTCACGCACCAGCACGCGCTCGCGGTCATCCACGACCTGGACGGTGGCGAGGCCCGGCGGCAGGTGGGGCGCGGGCGCGTCGGGCAGCAGCCCCTCGTAGCCCAGGTAGGGAATGCCCCGGGGCCGGGTGATGCGAGAGCCCTCGGGCATCCAGCCGTGGATCCACAGGGTCCTGTCGTCGCGGGTGAGGGCGAGCAGGCCTCCATTGCGGCGCCACCCGGCGGCCACGAGCACCTGGCCCGCGGCCGGCTGGAAGCGTCGGGGCCGGGGAACGGTGGCGCGCGGCGAGTGAGGCAAGGGCTGCACGGCCATGCTGCCATCGGCGCGAGCGAGGATGAGCCGCGAGCCATCCGCGGAGAAGAAGAACGACTGGACGCGGGCGCTGCGGGACAGGCGCACGGGCGCGGTGGCGCGCACGGTGAACGGGTCTCTCAGCAGACGCACGCACGCATCGGCGGGAGGCAGCTCCAGCTCCACGGCGGCGGGAGCCCGCGCCAGGCGCCGCACCGCCACGGAGAGCTTGCGGACGCCGGGCGCCACCACCTCGGCCACATCCACGCGGGACAGGCCGGCGGCCTCGGGGAAGCGGGCGAGCCGCGCATCCCCCACGAGCCAGCCATCCTCCGGCGCCGAGCCGAGCGCCAGCGCCTCGCGCCAGCGGGCCACGTGCTCGCCCCGGACCGGCACTCCGCTGCGGGCCGAGAGCCAGGTGTTCACCGTGGCGGGAGTCACCGCCGTGAAGGGCCCCTTGTCCGGGGAGGACTGGAGCACGCCCCAGACGAACTCGGCGCCGGCCGCCTCCGCGCGCCGCTGCAGCACGACGAGCAGCGCGAGGTGGGCGATGCGAGGAGCGCCGAGCTGATCCGGCCCCGCGTCCATCAGCACCACCGTGCGCCGCGAGCCCTGGGGCTGCTTGAAGGCGGGCTTGAGGAAGGCCTGCTCGCCGAAGGCAGCACGCCGGACGAACTCGTCGGGAGACTCCAGGGCGTAGAGCCACTCGGTGAGCAGCAGCCGCTCGTAGGAGCCCCGGCGGGTGAGGCCGTCGTAGCCCTGGGGCTCGCCTCCGTCGGCCTCCCCACGAGGGCGCAGCGCGCCGATGGCCGCCGAGAGCCGGGCCACGTAGGGCCCGAGGCTGAGGGCGAGCTCCTCGGGGAAGATGGCGAGCTGGGTGGCCCAGGGGTGCAGCGCGGGAGGCAGGCTGCTCACGGGCGAGCCTCCTCGGCCGCGAGCCACGCGGCGAGCGTCTGGCGCGCCACGGCCCGAGCGGCGCCCACGGGGACGAGCTGCGCGGCGCGGGGCAGCACCGCCAGCGGAGTCCCCGCGGAGGCATGAGCGACCAGGGCGCGCTCGAGGAGCGCGGGGGCCACATCCGGCGCCAACGTGCAGGGCAGCAGCAGCGAGGGAGCAGCGACCTCCCGCCCGAGGTACACGGCGCCATCCACCCAGGGCAGCGCCCCGGTCTCTCCCAGCAGGACGAGGAGCCCGGGGCCGGCCACGCCCGTCCAGGCACCGAGCTGCGCGTCGGGCGCGGCGAGCGCCCTCCGAGCGAGGGCGAGCGCCACGGGGCCAGTGCCCGCGACCGCGAGCGCGACCAGCGGCTCCGGTCGCGGACTCCACATCACCGGCAGCCGCGAAGAGGACTGCGCCTGGGGAGGGTGACTCAAGACGTCGGGAGCTTAACCCACCCCAGGCCGGGCGGCCCTACCTCTCCACTTGGGCCAACCGTCAGTACGGCGTGGGGTCACACATCCACGGCTTCTCGCGGCAGTAGATGGGATCGGGATCCGTGGGCGGAGGCGTACCGAGCACGAAGTTGTACGGCTTGCCGTCCAGCAGCGAGTTGTGCAGACCCTGCGCGTCGATGGCGTACAGGTAGATGGGGTGCTGGTAGCCATCGTGGAACTGCGAGGGGATGGTGAACTCGAAGCCATGGTTGCCCGTGGCGCCGTAGATGCCGTTGATGTCCGAGCGGAACACGTTCGTCGGCACGGAGAAGCCCGGGAAGCCCGAGCCGGCGGGACCACCGATGTAGTAATGCACCGCGAGGGACGTGCTCAGCGCGTGCAGGTCCACCGCCCAGCCCTTCACGGTGCCGGTGCTGGTGATGCGCTCCACGTGGCCCTCGGCGCCCCCGAAGGTGAAGGTATGGGGGATGCCATCCACCGCCTGATTGCTCAGGCCGTCCGTATCGATGCCGTAGACGTACACGGTGTGCGGCTGCCCGTCGTAGTACTGGGCGGGAATCGGCAGCTGGAAGCCATGGGCGCCGGGGATGGAGAAGACGTCGTTGACGTCATTGCGCGGCTGGTTCGCGGTGGCCGTGAACAACGGCGCTCCCGAACCCGAGGGCCCGTCGATGTAGTAATGCACCTGGAGGGAAGAGCCCGGCGAATGCACGTCGTAGACCCAGCCCTCGACTCCCGTGGTGGGGATGATGCGATCGACGTGGCCCTTCATGCCGGACAACCACTCGTACTCACCGCCCGAGGGGTCGCTCACCATGACCTGGTGCCCGGTGTCCGCGCGCCAGTAGATGGAGCCGCCCTCGAAGTGGTTCACCTTGCGGCCATCCTCCGTGTCCAGCGTGTCGGAGGTGGGGTAGCCGAGGAAGCCGTTCTCCCAGCCCATCTCCTCCCACTTCGAGCGGATCTCCCAGCGGACGACGTGGGCGCCCGTGTCCGGGTGCCAGTAGATGGAGGCGTTCTCATAGTGCTGGTAACGGCCCCAGTCCCGCGCCCGTCCCTCGTCGGTGATGGGGTCGCCGATGTACAGGTAGAGGTTGGGCTGCAGGTACTCCGCATACTTGCGAAACACCCAGCTGCCATACATCGAGGTGATGGCGTTCAGGTCACCATCGCTCAGGCCGTTGCGCTGGCCCACGGTGACTCCCGAGGGGGGAGTCGTCACGTACGAGAAGAGCGGCAGCGCATTGCCGGCAGCGTCTTTCTCACTGCAGTCCGAGGTGATCGAGTAGTGCATGATGGAGGCGAAGTCATAGCCCTGCATGCTCTTGCCGCTGTCGGTCTCCTTGTTGAACTGGTCCAGACAATCGGCGAAGTTTCCCTCCAGGACATCGATGTAGTTGTCGCGATCCGACCGGTTGTGCTCGTGCCACAGGCCCAGGGCGTGGCCGATCTCATGAACGAGATTGCCGCTCCGGCACCAGTCGGCCACGTTGATGTCCTGACGGGCGGGGACCAGGCCGATCATCAGCCTGCCGACCACGGAGTTGCACTTGCCCTTCCCCCCCTCGGTGTTGCGCCGGAAGGTGATGCAGTTCTCGAAGAGGTCGCAGACCGACTTCTGGGTGAAGCGGGCCACGGTGCGCCGCTCCCAGTGGGCCATGGCCGACTGGATGTCCGCCCGCTGCTGGCTCGTCAACGAGGCGTCCAACGCGTAGGGGATGACGGCGTTGCTCCACCGGTAGAAGCTGTCCTGGATGCCCAGACCGGACGCGGAGACGTTGCCCTCGGCCTGCGCCCGAGCCACCTCCGCACGCACGCGCGCGGACTCGGCCTCGACCTGCTCCACGCGCCCCAGGAGGATGTCGCCCTGGGTGACCGCCCACTCGCCCTCGACGACATAGGGCACCTCCTGCGGCGTCCGGCTTCGACCGAAGGGCAGGAAGGCCGAGCCCTTCACGGGGGCCTCGGGGGCAACGGGCTCACAGCCCTGGGACAGCACGGCGGCGACAGCGAGGAGAATCCAAGGAGCGCCCAGGCGCGAGCGGCCCCACGACCACGTCTTCATGTTGATGTGCCTCACGGGTGAAGAAGATGAGGCACCCTATAAAGGAGGGAGTGGCCCCTGGGGTGAGATGCCGTGAAACGCTCCCCCGGTGCCGTGAACCGGCCTACTGGGCCGGTGAACCGTCACCCCTTGCCGAGCAGGGCGTCCAGCCGCTCGCGGTAGCCCCGGCTGAGCTTCAGGCTGGTGCCGTCGTGGAGGGTGACTTGATACTCGCCGTGGAAAAGCGGCCGGAGCTCCTTTACCCGCTCGACGTTGACGATGGTGGAGCGGTGGATGCGCACGAAACGCCGGGGGTCCAGCTCCTCCTCCATCTCGCGCAGCGACTGGCGGACGAGGTGCTTCTGCGCGCCGGCATGCACCTGGATGTAGTTGTCCTCGGCTTCCAGCCAGTCGATCTCGCCCACGGGCAGGAAGGCCATCCGGCCCATGTCCTTGAGCACCAGCCGCTCCACGTAGCGGGGCGCGGGCGGCGGGGTGGGCGCGGGAAGGGAGGTGCCCAGCATCTCCGCGAGCTCGCGCGCCGCGCGCTGAACGCGCACGCCCTTCACGTGCTCCTTGGCGCGGGCCAGCACCTGGGCGAAGCGCTCGTCATCGAAGGGCTTGAGCAGGTAGTCCAGGGCCCGGAACTCGAAGGCCTTGAGGGCGTAGTTCTCGTAGGCGGTGACGAAGATGACGGCGGCGGTGCGCTCGTCTCCGAGCTCGCTGAGGACCTGGAATCCATCCTTGCCCGCCATCTCCACGTCCAGGAAGACCACCTCGACGGGCTCGGACTGCCGGCGCAGGGCCTCCACGGCCTGGGAGCCATTGGCGCACTGGCCTACCACCTCCACCTCGTGGTCGGCGGCCAGCAGCGCGCACAGGCTCTCGCGGGCGATGCGCTCGTCATCCACCACCAGCGCGCGGATGGGAGGCGGGGGCGGCGCCAGGCTCATGAGCGCTGCTCCGCGCCCACGCGGCGGAAGGGAATGGCCACCTCGGCCAGGGCACCACCGCCCTCGGCGGGCAACAGCTCCAGCCGGTGCGCGTCACCATAGAGGTGGCGCAGCCGGGCGCGGGTGTTGGTCAGGCCGATGCCGCCCTCTTCGGGCACTCCGGGCTCGGGCTTCTCGCGCTCGATGGGCCCATGGCCCATGTCCCGCACGCGCAGCCACAGCATGTCCGCCTCGCGGGTGATGTGGATGTCCACCCGGTTCTCCCCCTCGTCCCCGCGCGAGCCGTGGCGCACGGCGTTCTCCACCAGGGGCTGCAGCAGCAGGTGGGGCACCAGCGCGTCGCTGGCCTCGGGGTCCACCTCGATGTGGGTGCGCAGCCGATCCTGGAAGCGCAGTTGCTCGACGCGCAGGTAGCGGCCCACGAAGTCCAGCTCCTGGCGCAGGGGGACTTCCTGGGCACCGTCGCTGCGCAGCACCGCGCGCAGCAGATCCGCCAGACCCGCCGTCATCTGCACGGCGCCGCGCGAGTCACCGGTGCGGATGAGGCCCGAGATGGTGTTGAGCGCGTTGAAGAGGAAATGGGGGCGCAGCTGCATCTGCAGGGCGAAGAACTGGGCGCGCAGCAGCTGGCTCTCCAGCTCGGCGGTGCGCAGGCGGCGCTCGACATACAAGCGGTGGTAGCGCAGCGCGTGGCTCAGGCTGGCCACGGCGAAGTAGCTGAAGAAGTTGACGAAGAAGCCCTTGAGCAGACTGTCCACCCAGGGCTTGGGCGGCGCGCCCATCCATCGATCGAGCAGGAGCCACACCGCCACGTCCATCACCCAGAAGAGGACGAGCAGCGCCACATGCACTCCCAGGTGGAGCGCCCAGCGGCGCTGGCCCAGCGGGAAGCGCTCCGACGCTGCGAAGATGCACGGGGTCATCAGCACCCACAGCAGGCCCCCTCCCATGGCGTTGACCCACCAGACGCGATCTGGCGCGGGGGTGCCATAGAGCAGGGCGGACGCTGACTGCTGCCCGAAGGACACCAGGAAGACGGCGCCCCAACCCAGGAAGGCAAGCGCCAGCAGGCGCCAGTCCCAGGGCGAAAACTCGGCCTTTGATGTGCGTTGAGGGGAGAGCAAGGCAGGTCAATGGTTCATGCGTCCGACCGCCCTGTCAATCGAGGCCCCGGCGAACAGCCGGCAACAGGAGTGTCCTGGTGCCATGATGTTCACGGCGCGAGGAGACAGGAACAGTGAGCGGACAGGACAAGGAACTGGCGCGGTTGCGCGCGCGGCCGGGAACTTCCCGAGAGCCCGCGCCGCCTCCCGGCATGCACCCGCTGGGGCTGTCGCTCTTGAAGGATGGGCGGCTCTTCGTGCCCACCTCCTATACACCCGACCGACCCGCGACCTTCGCGCTGGTGCTGCACGGGGCGAGCGGCGACGGGCGGCGCGCGCTGGAGCCACTGGTGGCCTTCGCCGAAGAAGCGGGCATGGTGCTGCTCGCCCCGGACGCGCGAGGCCCCAGCTGGGACCGAGTCTGGCTGCGCGGGTGGGGCCCGGATGTGCGCTACATCGACCGGGCACTCGAACACGCCTTCGCGAGGTTCGCGGTGGACCCGCGTCGTCTCGTGGTGCTGGGCTTCTCGGACGGAGCCTCCTACGCGCTGTCGCTCGGGCTGACCAACGGGGACCTCTTCAGCCACATCGTCGCGCTGTCACCCGGGTTCGCCGTGCCGGAGACGCTGCGTGGTAGCCCGCGCGTCTTCGTCTCCCAGGGCCTGAGCGACTCGGTGCTCCCGGTGGACAAGTGCGGCCGCAAGGTGGTCTCACAGATGGAGAAGGCGGGCCTGCGCGTGCGTTACCGCGAGTTCGACGGGGGCCACGAGGTGCCGCCCGCGGTGGCGCGCGAGGCGTTCGACTTCTTCACTGGCCCCGACTCCACGGACTGAGCGGCGTCAGCTTCGGATGCTCGAGCGCTGAAGGTATTCGCCCAGCTCGCGCATCAACCGATCCGCCATGTCCCGGGCGGTGGGCAGCCAGGCCACCGTGAAGCGGGCATCCAGACCGGTCCGCCGGATGCGGTCCAGCCACTGGTACGCCACCCGCTCCGAGTAGCCGGCGATGAGGGCCGCCTCGTGCAGCAGGGAGTATTCCCGCATCAGCCAGGTGCTGAAGGTGATGGGGTCGTCCGAGCCCACGGCGATGGGCACCGGTGGCGGCGCATTCCCCTGGGGCTCCGGCGGGTTGAGGCGAAGGATGGGATGGTTGCGCAGGTCCAGCAGGTCGCCGATCAGCAGGTTGCTGGAAGGATTGATCTCCACCACGAGCCCCCGGATCTCCACACCGCGTCGCAGCGCGTTCTGAACGGAGTAGAGCGCCGCCACCTCGGAGGCATCCAGGGTGATGTCCACGGGCTCCTGTCCGCGCTGGAAGACCTGCTCGTCCTCGCGGTAGCGGAGCAGGATCTTCCGAACCATCGGGAAGTAGCGAATGTGCTCGGGATCGAGGGTGAGCACCGCGCGAGCGAACGCATCCAGGCTGCCCTCCGCCCGGACCCTCCCGATCGGGGCGCAGAAGAGCTGGTGCAGCACATGGTGGACCTCGGCCAGCACCTGCGGCTCGTAGCTGTGCCGGAAGATGCTACTGGACAGCTCGCGGATGCGGTTCTCCACCTGCTCCGGCCGGCCGGGAGGCGCCTCCGCGCGGAGCTCGGGGGCGATGCGGTAGCTGCTGTATAGCCGCCACTCGAAGATCAGGTCCCACAACCAATCCTCCGCCGTCATCATCACTGAGCCGGACGACTCCGCCCAGAGACGAGGCTCCACGCCAAGCGCCGTGGCGTGGCCCAGCCGTCCCCCGGAGCGGGTCAGCAGGTACTGGATGCATTCGAAGATGCGTCGAAGGCCCTCCATCAGGTGACGGAAGTCCTCGCCCACATGGGCCGTCAGGCGCAGCGGTGGCGGCGAATGGCGACCCTGCCAGGCGGCGGCGGTCGTCGCGGCTAGGTTCGCCTCCGCTTGGACGTAGCGATAGAGGGGGACCATCACCCAGGTGGGCTCGCCCAGCTCGTAGGAGGCCACGTCCAACCCTCGCAGGAGCCACAGCACCGAGGGCACGTTGCGCACCAACTCCACCATGGCCCGGGCGCGCACCGCCTGGTTCTCGAAGAAGTCCGCGTAGCGGCCCCCCGGCCGCAGCAGATCATCGGGCCGGGGCTCGGCATGCGTCCGACGGTCGCCCGCGGGCGGCACACCAGCAGCCCACAGCCTGCCCGGGTCATGCTCCTTGATGAAGTGGATGAGCACGCCGAACTCAGGCTCGCGCCGGCCATGCCGAGGCGCATCGGTCGTCCCAATCACGTGCTTCCACGAGCGGGTGAGCGTCCAGAGCTCCTCTGCCAGCCCATACGAGCTGAGCGCGGGGCCAATGCGCACCTCCAGGGCGGAGAGGTGCTGGGACCGCCCCGCCACGTGGAAGGACACCTCGGCGCGCGCGGCATACAGCGGCTTGCTCGCCCACCGCAGGCGGTCATAGAAGCGGACGAACCACTGCAGGCCCGCGGTCAACGGCCGCTGCACCACCGTGCGGTAGTACACGCACCGGATCCGCAGCACCTGCCAGAAGAGCCGGCGGAAAAAGGGATCCGCCGAGCCAGGAGAGGCGCCCTGCTCGTGCTCCTCCTGCTCGCACTCCACGAGGTAGCGCAGGCCCTGGCGCATCAACCATCGCTCCCCTCCGTTGGGAGTGTGCAGCCCCAAGCGGATGGAGATGGGGTCACAGTACCGCCAGACCTCCTCGAGCTTCTCGATGGGCCGGGACGGCAGGGTGCTGCCCACCGGGTGGAGCTGCCCATAGAGGTCCTTCAGCCGATAGAACTCGGGAAGCTCCGAGTCCCTCCCGTGCGACAGGGCCTGGATGGCCTGGTACAGCCTCATCAGCCGATAGATGGGCCAGGCGGGCGAATGGCCCAGCGCGTCCACGAATCCCTGCAGGCGAAGAGAAGGGATGCTCTCCCGGCGGATGCAGAACTCGGCGAGCACGCAGCGGACCACGGCGGCGGTCAGCACCCAGCTCATCATCACCTCGCCTGTCTCGAACGGGAGGCCGGGGCTCTCCAGCTCCTTGTGCGAGAGGGTGGGGTCGGCCAGCCTCGCCAACAACGAGGCCCAGAGGATGGAGAAGTCCATGCCCGCGCCCACGTGGTGGTGGATCTCCGCGGTGCCAGTGTCCACCAGCCTGCGGAGCAGCAGGGGCGGCTCGACATCCACCTGGGAGGGTGCCGGCTCCACGGGCATGGAAGAGAGCAGCAGGTCCTCTGGGAGCGCGAACGTGAGCCAGCGGTAGTGCATGGAAGCCTCGAAGGCGTTGACCTCGAAGCTCTGGAGCACCTCGGTGACGCCGGAGCGGGGCTCGAGAAAGCTCTGCGCCAGGTTGCGCAGGTAGCGCAGCATGGAGACTGGCTGCAGGGACGAGATGCGTCGGCGTCCCGGCACCTCGCCGAACCAGAAGAAGTTGCGCGCGATGATGAGCCTGTCCAGGGACCAGCCGCTGGCGTGCTCCGACAGGGACTGCTCGCACTGCTGCCAGAGCGCGCGGGTGGGTTCTCCCCTCCGGGGGTCGAGCTCCGGGTTGAGCTCGACCATGGCGCTGCGAAACGCCGTCAGGCTGACCAGCGGATAGCTGGCGATCTCGGAGCGGACATAAGCCTCGGGGACCCGTCTGGGCGCCAGGGTGGCGCTGGGAGGCGTATGGGGACCGCTCATAGCTTGATGCCCCGCTCCCCCTCGGTCTCCAGGTCCCCCACGGTCTCCAGCCACTTGTCACAGGACTGGTGGAGCCAGCCGCGGAGGAAGCGGGCGCTGAAGCCCCGGCTGGTGCGAGCCGCCTCCTGATAGGCCTGGAAGGTTCGGGAGCGCTCCAGCACCTCGATCACCAGCTCGCGCCGACGTGCTTCGATGAAGGGGTTGTTCTCCTGCCAGATGCTCTTCCAGAGGGAGACGGGGAACTTCTCCTCCATCTCCTTCAGCAGCCACTCATGATTCGTGAGGAAGGGAGGTGGCAGGAACTCCGGGTGCAGCATCAGGGGCAGGGTCTGCTCGAGCCAGAGGCGGGAGATCCACAGCGTGTCATAGCCACCGCTCTGCTCCCGGGCCCTCGCGAAGAGATTCTCGACGCGGGTGGCGACCGCCCGCTGGTAGTTCGGGAGCAGCTCCTCGGCATCGAACCTACGAGGCGGCAACGTCTCGCCCGGGACCTTCTCGCTCGCCTTGCCCGGGGGCACCACTTCGGTGAGCTGCGCCCAGTCCCACCTGCCGCGATGCTCGCTCGCGACCGAGCAGACGTTGTCGATCCACGCGGCCATGACGAGGTTGAAGCGAGCTTCCGCGAATTCCTTCTGGACGAGCTGGTCACCCGCGGGCTGGAAGAGCTTCGTGGTGCGGTGAAGGAAGGCCCTCCATTGAATGACGAAGATGGAGAAGTCGATGAAGGTGTCCCAGCTGGGAGGCAACCACCAGAAGTCGAGTTCGGTGAGCTGCGAGGGCTGCAGCAATGCCTGATGCACGGTCACCACCAGCTCGGGAGCGGTCTCGAGCGGGATGAACGAGACGTTCATCACCCGCCCTTCCTGGGTGAGCACCAGCAGATCGTGCAGCAGCATGAACCAGCCCGCGACCGCCGGAGGCAGCGGCACCGCTCTGCCAGGTTTGTCGAGATCGTGCAGCTCGAGGATGTCGTCCTGGAAGTGCCGCAGGTGCAGCTCGGTGCGCAGCAGGGGGTACTGCTCGGTGCTCACCAGCGGGTGTCCTTCGACGCTCTGCGGAGGATGTGTGCTGGGAGCATGCCTGTCCGGCATCTGCCTGCTCCATTGGGGGTTCCACTCCAACACGTCGGACAGGGTGGTGCGCTTGAGCTTGCGCACGGGCTTGCCCGTGAGGTCCAGGACGACGCGGTTCAGGGTGTTGCGACGCATGATGCGGTTGAGGAGCTGCTCACTGGCCCAGGCCGGTAGCTCGCTCTCGTCGATGGCGGTGCGCAGCATTCCCTCGGCGACGTGGATGACCCGCTCCGCACAACTGGGGCATGGCACCTTGGCGTGGTCCAGCGTCTTCTGGCACTGCTCCTTCTGCTGGTGCGCGGCCTTGAGCGACTGCCAGAGATCCAGGGCGGTCCGAGCCGACAAGGTCAGGGCGAGCCTGGCCGCATAGGTGAAGATGGGCCCATCCTGCTCCGCGCTCCCCGTGCGGGACTGGCCGTCCGCTCCCTTCGCCCTTTGTTCGCCCCGCCCGTTCTCCGCCGATTGCTCTCGCAGGACGTCGAGGTACTCCGCTCGTACCAGGTCGCCGAGCCGCCCTCGGACATCGAAGAGGTCCGCGAAGTACTTCAGGTTGGGTGAGGCCTGGGTCCTGCCAGCCAGGTAGAGATCCTTCAGGAAGTCCGCGAGACACTTCGTGTCCTGGGCATCACCGCCGGCCAGGATGGGCGCGGCCCGGAACTCCCAGGCGGCCCTGGGGGTGACCGACGCGATCTGGATGCGATGGATGGGAGGAAGCACCCGGCGCATGGCGGCGGCGGCCTGGCGGCGGGCAATGGAAAGGGTCTCTTCTCGCGCCTTGGTCCCGAGCGGCGCGTGGCCGGACGAGGACAGCTCTGCCTGGAAGGTCCGCTCCAGGAAGAGCTGGAACTCGGCGCGCCCGGCGGCGAGGACGAACCAGAGCCTTCGACTGGCCACCATCCGCGTCAGCTTGAGGATGAGGTGCAGGTGCTGGATGCTGCGATCGACGTTGTCGATGGGCAGCACCAGCAGGACCCTTTTGTTCTCGCTGCCCTGACCGAAGCGCCGCGCGGCCAGGAGGCTGGAGACGGCATCCATGGCCTTGAAGAAGTTCTGGCGGAAGGTGGCGTAGATCTCCGCGGCCTTGATCTGCTGATCCGCGCGCTGGCGGGGATCCTGTCCCTGCGCCTGGATGTCCTCCCACATGAAGGTGGCATCCCGGACGAGCTTGTCGATCTTCCCATAGGGGTCATCCAGCCCCTCCTCGAGGAGCGAGGGAGGAGCCCATCGCTCCCGTCCTGGGACATTGCGACCGGAGTCCAGCGCATTGCGGACGCGGACCAGCAACGTGGCCAGCAGGTTGGCCTGCGCTGGGATGGGCTCCATGTCGAGGGCGTCCAACCAGACCAGGCGCTGATGGAGCTCACCGAGCTTGGTGCTCAGCAGCGAGAGCCGGGTGGGCTCCTTCTGTGGCTCGACCTTGAGGAACTCGTGGGGGACACGCAGGGCGTAGGAGGCCGACAGCAGGATGGTGGTCTTGCCAAAGCCCCGGTCTCCGGAGACGAGCGCGCTCGTGGCGAGCTGCTCCTCCTTCTCCTGGTGCTGGGGCGAATCGCCCGACACCGCCGTGCCGGAGGCCGAGTGCAGCCAGGTGATGAGCTCTTCCAGGGCGTCCTGGGTGGTCGGGAGGAGATCGTGCCACTTGAGCGCCGTGGCCTCGGGCCTGGGGCCCCGCTCGGTGCCAAACGCGCTCCGGGGCGAGCTGCTCGCAGTCGGATCCATTCCCGCGCCTCCTCCGTCTTCCATGAGACAGAGGTGGACCTGACGAAGTGCCGGAGAAAACGGCCCCAAGGGAGGAGCGACCGAGGTGGCGCGGAACTCGTTCGGATGGCCGCCGCCCCCTCCCTCGCGAACCCTTTCGTTTCCAGCTCCGAGGGGCCGCGCTTAACCTGCCGCCCATGACACCTTCCCTGTCTCGGCAGCGTTTCACCTGGAGCACCCTGCTCGCCCTCCTGGCCGCGAGCCTGCTCACCGCCTGCTTCGGCCGCGCCACCCACGACGATGCGGCCGCCAGCTGGTACGGAACCTGGAGCGTCGCGCCGCAGGACTACAACGAGCCGTTCCCTACCCCTCTCCCGCCGCTCGTCTTCAGCAACCAGACGATCCGACAGGTGCTGCGCACCTCGGCCGGCGGCAAGGAAGTGCGCGTGCGCTTCAGCAACGTGTTCGGCAAGGCTCCGCTCAAGATCGACGGCGCGAGCATCGCGCGGGCACAGAGCGGCGCCAGCATCGCGCCCGCTTCCAGCACCGAGCTCAAGTTCAACGGCCAGCCCTCCGTGTCCATCCCCGCCGGTGAGGAGCTGTGGAGCGACCCCGCGGCGCTCGCGGTGGAGGCGGAGACCGACTTGGCCGTGAGCCTGTTCCTCGCCTCGGACACCCCCGCGTCCACCCAGCACATGTTTGCCCTGCGGGACAACTATGTGGCCGCTGGCAACGCCCTGGCCACGGACACCCTCTCCAACCCCGAGACGCGCACTTCGTACTTCTTCATCACTGGCGTCGATGTACGGAGCAGCGCCAGGGCCAGCGTGGTGGTGGCCTTCGGTGACTCCATCACGGACGGGGTGGGTTCCACGCCCGGCAGCAACCGCCGGTGGACCGACTTCCTGGTCCGTCGCCTGCGGGCCGAGGGCAACATCGGCACCGTCAGCGTGCTGAACGCGGGCATCAGCGGCGGGCGGATCCTCACGGACGTGATGGGTCCCAAGGGCGTCGACCGCTTCGAGCGTGACGTGCTCGGCCAGAGCGGCGTCAGCCACGTCATCATCCTGCTGGGCATCAACGACATCGGCTTCGCCTCCTTCGTCCCGAACCAGGAGGTGAGCGTGGAGCAGATGACCGCGGGCCTCCAGTCGATGATCGACAAGGCCAAGGCCCGGGGCGTCAAGGTGCTCGTGGGCACGCTGCTGCCCTACAAGGGCGCGGCGGTCGCGGGCACCTCCTACTACCAGGAGGCCCACGAGCCCAAGCGGCAGGCCTTCAACGCCTGGATCCGCGAGAACAAGACGCTCGACGGGGTGATCGACTTCGCCGACATCATGAAGAACCCGGCCGACCCCCTGGCGATCCTGCCGGCCTATGACAGCGGCGACCGCCTGCACCCGAGCGATGCGGGCTACGAGGCCATGGCCAGGGCGATCGACCTCGCGCTGATCACCTCGAAGCCCTGAGGCCTCAGGCCTCCGCCACCGCGTCAGCCGGTCCCGCCAGCGCCGCGCGGATCTCCTCGCGCAGCGCCAGGAGCTCCGCGGGCATCGCCTCGGGCGCGAAGCCCGCGTCCATCTCCCGGGCCACGCCCTCCAGCTTGAGCCGCCACGCGGAGAGCTCCTCGACGGCGCTGTCCATCGGCCGTCCCCCCAGCACCTCGCGGCCCGCCCGAGCGATGCGCTGCGCCCGGGCCAGAGGGCCCGCGCTCGCCTCCAGCGCCGCCGCCGCGAGTGCCGGGTTCTCCGTGGAGGCCAACAGCTCGCGCAGCACCTCGCGCGCCAGCGCCTGCCCCTCCTTGGTGGGCACCGCGTAGATGAGCGGCCACAGGTCCGCCACGCCCGGCACCCGCCGCCCCGCCAGGGCCGCCGCCGCCGCGATGAGCCGCTGCACCTTCACCGCGCGCCGGTCCGACAGCCCGATTCCCGCCGCCCGCAGTGTGCGCAGTCCATGGGCCAGGTGGGGGCGCACCGGCGCCAGATCCGCCTCCTGCGCCGCTCGGGCCAGGACATCCAGAGACACCAGCGAGGCCGTGCGTGCCTCCGTGTCGCGCCACAGCGAGGCGCCTCCCGCCAGCAGCTCCTCCAGGCGCGGATCCGGCACGGACTCGACGAAGATGCGCGCCAGGAACCGGTCCGCGAACGCCGCCAGCGACTCCTCCTCGGGCAGCCCGTTGGAGGCGCCCACACACACGCGCAGGGGACACTTCATCCGGGTGTGGCCCCGACGGAAGATGCGCTCGTTGAGTACACCCAGCAGCGTGTTGAGGATGGCGGTGGAGCCGAGGAACACCTCGTCCAGGAAGGCCACGTCCGCCTCGGGCAGCATGCCGGCCGTCTCCGTCTCCACCAGCCCCTCGCGCAGCTTGCGCAGGTCCACCGGCCCGAAGATCTCCGACGGCTCGGTGAAGCGGCCGAGCAGGTACTCGAAATAGCTGCCCCCCAGGGCCCGGGCAGTGCGGCGCACGGCCTCGCTCTTGGCGGTGCCCGGAGGCCCGATGACGAGCAGGTGCTCGCCCGCCACGGCGGACAGGGCGACCAGCTCCACCATGGCCTCTCGCTCCACCAGGCCCCGGCCGGCGTCGGCGAGGGCATCCCGGAGCGAGGCGGCGGCGTCTTCGAAGGACAGGGACATGGACGCGCAGTGTATGAGGCCCGACGGGGGATTCGGAACGACGAGCCATACCCGAGGGGCGGTGGACCGGCCCCCGCCCCCGAGGGCTATGCTTCAGGGGTGATGCAACCTGTATCGAAGCTCGGAGTGTTGCTGGGGCTGCTGCTGTACGCGGGAGCGGCCCAGGCCGGAGAGTGGCGCGGGTACCTGTCGCTGGGCGCGGGGATGGCGCTGGACCACATGAGCGAGTGGGACGCCAAGGGCGCCGCCATCAACGCCTACTTTGGAGTGGAGGCTCCCGTAGGCCTGTCCCTGGGCATCTACGGCGAGGCGGCGGAGACATGGGGCCAGAAGCTCGATGAGCTGCAGCAGCGCTCCCCCGGGCGAATACAGCTCGACTATCGCCAGTACGGGCTGGAGGTCCGCATGCGGGTATTCCGCGAGCGGATGTTCTCGCCCTGGCTGGCGGTGCGGCTGGCCCGTAGCGAGTCCCACCCGCTGACACCGGACGAGTTCGGCCAACTGGTGCGCCAGGAGTTCCAGGCGATGAGCGCCGCGCTGCGCTTCGGCATCGATATGTGGCTGGGCAAGCACTGGGGCGCCACGGCGGCCACCTCGTGGCAGTGGTGTGACGTGCGCTACGAGCAGCAGGCCGCGCGCCAATGCGCCAAGCCCATCAACTCCATCCTCGTCGGGCCCACGCTGCGCTTCTGAGCCTTGCGCGCCCTTCCGACGCGCCGTGTCGAGCGCTAAGGTTCCGCGCATGAACCGCGAATACCACCGCTGGTACAGCCACCGTCTCGGAAGGGACATGGAGTTGCTGCTCTACGGGCACGCGGGCGAGCCGGTGCTGCTGCTCCCCACCAGCCGGGGCCGCTTCTACCAGAACGAGGACTTCGGGCTGGTGGGCGCCATCGCCGACCGCATCCAGGCGGGCCGCTACCTCGTGGTGTGCGCGGACGCCATCGACGAAGAGACCTGGCTCAACCGGCACATGCACCCGCACGACAGGGTGGCGCGGCACGCCGCCTGGGAGTCGTACCTCCTCCATGAGGTGGTGCCCCTGCTGATGAGCCGCAGCACGGGCGGGCGGCTGACGCTGGCCGGGTGCAGCTTCGGCGGCTTCCACACCTACAACATCGGCCTGCGCCACCCGCACGTGTTCCGCCGCCTCATCTCCATGGCCGGCAAGTTCGACACGGCGGACTTCCTCGACGGCTACCACGACGACAGCGTGTACTTCCATTCGTGTACGCAGTGGCTGCCGAACGTGTCGGACCACGCTCAGCTCTCCGCGCTGCAGCGGGTGGAGATGGTGCTGGCGGTGGGCGAGCACGACTTCTGCCGCCCCGCCAACGAGCAGCTCTCCAGCATGCTGTGGAAGAAGGACATCGGGAACCACCTGTCCGTCTGGAACGGTGGCATCCACGACTGGCCGACCTGGCGGCACATGCTGCCCACCTACCTGCCCTGGTAGCTCAGGGGCGCGCCAGGTCGAAGAGGAAGTCGAAGCTCGCGGAGTCGGCGTTGCCGCAGTCGGCCACCGTCACCTGGCCCTTGGAGGAGAGCACCACGCGACCCGCGAGCCGCGCCCGGGTGTTCTGCTCCAGCACCACCCGGCCCTCGAGCTGCTGAACGAGAGGGCCCTGGCGCACACGCGAGTAGCACCCCACGGTTGCCCACGCCGCGGTCACCACGGGCGAGTGGCCCGGGGCCGACGTGAATGCGGGGGACTCATCGCTGATCACCCGGTCGATCCGCGCCTCGCCGCCGATGGCCAGCGTCGCGGGCGCTCCCGCCGCGTCCAGGCCCGCCACATCCAGGTCGAGGAACAGGCAGAGGGTGGTCTCGTCATCGGCGAGCAGGGGCGTCGGGTCCTTGCTGCAGGTGCGGAGCTGCAGCGGATCCGTGCCCACCAGCTCCGAGTCGAACTCGGGGAAGCTCTGCTCGGTGCCACCCTCGGTGTTGGCCTGGAAGACCTTGGCCTCGGTGTCCGAGGAACCGCACGCGAAGAGCGACAGCCACAGCGGTACGGCGACCAGCGACAGGCGGGAGTGGATTCGTGTCATGCCCGCGACGGCTGCAAACCGGGTGCCCCTCTCGCGGCGCGGCGAGTCCCTGCGGAGAGGCTGTCCCCGTGGCCTCACGAGCCTCGAAATTCCGAGGCCCCGCGCCACTTCTCTACCGCGCGTCGCGCGCGACGAGGGCCAGCAGCAGCACCGTCGTGACACAGAAGATCTGGATGCCCAGAAGCGTCATGCCCAGGGCTTTGTGCAAAGCGGGTGCCGACCTCCCGAGGCGTGGAAACGGGGGGTGGTGTGGCCTGTGAGCCGCGCATCCCCGCGAAACCCCTCGGTGCGGGCCGGCCGGGACTCCGACAGGCCCGCCCCTACCCGCCGGGTTTCCGGGACACCGGCGCCATACCTCCGCTCAGGCGCCGCGACCGAGTCCCAGGCGGATGGCGCGCTCCACGGGGGAGTAGGCGCCATCCTCGCGATGAAGCTGAAACGGCTGAGCGGAAAGGAGCGGCGGCTGGGCCATGAAGCGCGGCCGGGTGCCGCGGTGCGGCTGGGCCGCGTGGACCAGGAAGGGATGACAGAGGTAGACGGTGCCTGCCTCTCCCGTGGCCAGCGCGACCGGGCGCTCCGCTGTCGTGTCGAGCCGCTGCGCCACCTCCATGAACGTCAACCCCGCCTCGCCCTCCGGCTCGAGCAGTCGGGCAATGTCCAGGTGGGAGCCCACTCGGATTCGGGTCGGCGCGTCGTCCTCGCCTACGTCCGAGAACAAGAAGAGCATCAACAGGGCGCGGTCTCGCGAGGCCACATTCGCCCGCCAGGAGAAGTAGGAGCTCGGGTCTTCTCCCGGGAAGCTGACGTCGATGTGCCACCCGTCATCCCCCGGAGCGTCGGGGCTCGGGAAGCGGATGGGAAACGTGCCGAGATCGCCGCGAGGCAGCCAGTACCCCGGCCCCACCAGCTCGTTGAAGGCGGCATGCAGCCGAGGGGTGTTCACCGCGCGGCGGAACGGCTCCTGTCCCTGGTAGCCCAGCCGGACGACGGCTTGGGTCCATGTCTTCGGGTCGCCCGGCTCGCACCCCGTGCCACGCCAGAGGAGCTCGCGGCCTTCATCCGCCAGCTCCCGGGGAAAGGCGTGCTCGAGCCGGAGGAAGCCCTGCTCGATGAACTGGCTGATCTGCGCATCCGAGAGTTCCGCCATCGTCTCATGCCTCCAGGGGGCGTAAGGTGCCCGCGCTCAAGCGGTGGAAGCGCCACAGCAGGGCGAGCGCCACGGAGATGAGGCCCCCGCACAGGCCCCACCAGATTCCCACGATGCCCTGGTTCAGCCCGAAGCCCAGCGCCAGCGAGAGCGGCAGGCCAATGCCGTAGTGCCCCACCATGTTGGCGAGGAAGGTGAAGCGCGTCTCCCCCGCCCCGCGCAGCACGCCAGCGCCCACGCCCTGCACCCCGTCGAACACCTGGAAGACGGAGCTGACGATGAGCAGCGGCACCACCAGCGGCACCACGTCCGGCTGCGCGCCGGCCAGGTCCGCCAGCGTCCGCGGGAAGAGGGCGAACACCAGTGCCGACAGCGCCATGAAGCCGGCGCCCCCCGCGAAGGCGATGAAGCCGCTGAGCCGCGCCTGGGGCGTGTTGTGCGCCCCCACCGCCCAGCCCACACGCACGCTGCCCGCGCTGCCAATGCCCAGGGCGATGGTGAAGGAGAGGCTCGCATAGGAGATGGCGATCTGGTGTGCCCCCATGCTCGCCGGGCCCAGCCTGAAGGCCAACGCGGCGGCGAGCGCGAACACGCCGATCTCCGCCGTGAGGTGGGCGCCGATGGGAATGCCGACCCGCGCGGCCTGCTTGAGGTCCGCCCCCACCGGGCGGCGCACGGGGAGCCCTCCCGTGAAGGAGATGGAGCGTACCGCGCTCAGGATGATTCCGAGCTGCAGCAGGGTACACAGCAACGTGGCCAGCGCCGCACCCTCGGCGCCCATGGCGGGGATGCGCCGCAGCGGGCCGAAGCCCTCGGGCAGGATGCCGCCGCCGAACACGAGCAGGATGTCGGCGCCCAGGTTGAAGACGTTGGCCACCACCGTGGCCACCACCAAGGCCCGGGTGCTCGCCGCCGACTGCAGGTAGGAGCGCACCATGAGGAAGGCCAGCATCGGCACGAGGCTGGGCGCGCGCCACAGCAGGTAGGCGCGCGTATCCGTCAGGTCCGCCTCCGCATATCCAACGAACGGCAGCAGGCTGGGAAGCGCCAGCAGCCCCCCCGCCAACACCACTCCCGCGAAGAGCGACATCCACCCGCCCTGCCACAACAGCGCCCGGGCCCGAGAGGAGTTCCGGGCTCCGAAGGCCTGCGACATGAGCGGGTCGAACCCCATCATCAGCCCCATGCCGAAGCCGCTGACGGCGAAGAAGAGGGCGTTGGCCAGGCCCACCGCGGCGAGCGCCGAGGTGCCCGCCCTGGCCACCACCAGCGTGTCGACCAGGCCCATGAGTGCCTGACCGCCCTGGGCGATGGCGATGGGGATGGCGAGCCTCAGCAGCTCGCGAAACTCCTCGCGAGGGGACTTCACGACGGTAGACATGGGCGAGCCGGCCTATAGCGTCTTCTGGCGCGGAATGCGCCTGGAAGACGACGGCCGACAGCTGTCCACCTTGACGGACAAAAAAACGGCCGGCCCGTCCCCCCGAGGACGGACCGGCCGGCCCTGCACCGAAGCCCGAGCGGGCTCCGGCTACGGAGTGAAGCTTGGCTGGAAGGACGTGCTGGCCAGCGGCACCTGCAGGTTGTCCACGTGGGCCACGCGCACGCCCGCGTCGCTGATGGCGTAAACGTAGTCATCGGCCATCACGCTGCGGCGCACGTTGGGCGTCCAGTACCAGGACCAGCCCCGGTAGCTATGCACCTGGTACTGGTCCGCCACGGAGATGGAGCCCAGCGGGGTGAAGCCCGTGGTGGTGTCCACCCGGAACACCTTCAGCTCGCTGCGGAAGCCGCTCCAGTAGTCCGGGCTGGGGGTGTAGTCCGAGAAGGGGATGGCCAGCAGCCCCTTGGCCGGGAAGTAGTTGAAGGCCTTGTGCTCGTAGAGCGCGTCGCTCCAGCCGTAGGCGGTGCCCACCACCTGCGTGAAGGTCTCCTGGGGGTTGGCCAGGTTGGACACGTCGAACATCGACAGCTTCACCGCGCGCGGGCTCGGGTCCGAAGGGTTCTCCGGCACGTGCATGCCGATGGTGATGAGGTGGCTGTCATCCAACGGGTGAATGTAGGTGGAGAAGCCCGGCACCTTCAGCTCGCCCACCTTGCGTGGATTCTCGGGGTTGGACAGGTCGAAGGTGAAGAGCGGATCCACCTGCCGGAAGGTGACGACGTAGCCCTTGTTGCCAATGAAGCGCGCGCTGAAGATGCGCTCACCCTTGGCCAGCTCCTCGCTCTGGCCCGCCTTCCGCAGGAAGCCGTCCCGCTCTCGGAAGGTGGTGAGGCGGTTGGTCGTCTCCGCGGTGCCCCAGGGGTTCTCCTCGGTACGCCGCCACGTGCTCAAAGTGGTGGCCACGCGCAGCACGCCCTCGTGCTCGTCCATGCTGAACTGGTTGAGCAGGTACCCGTCCACCCAGCCGCTGCCGGCGTAGCGCGTCACGCCCGGCTCGCGGATGTCGAACTTGTGCAGGTACGTGTAGTCCCGCTGCCCGTCCTCCGGCCACCACCACCAGTGGCGGCTGGCCATGTAGAGGGCGTCATGGCTCATGTACAGCTCGCCCGGCTCGGCCACCAGGCTGGTGCGGCGCACGGTGGACTCCTGCGCTCCGGTGTCCAGGTTCAGCGTGGCCACGGTGACGAAGCCCAGCTTGGCCGGCGTGTTGCTGCGGTGGAAGTCGCGGCAGTCATAGCCCACCTCCACCCGGGTGCCGTCCGGGCGCTTGCGCCAGCCCTTCGGCAGCCACTGGGCCAGCGAGCGGTCGCGGATGACCTGCTCGTTCTGGTCCATCAGCGCATCCACTGCCTTCTGCAGCCGCGCCTTGTCCTTCCAGAGATCCGGCTCGTAATCAGGCCACCAGCGCAGGCCGTCGGGGTAGCGGAAGTTGTCGTTGAGCACCAGCCGCACCGTGCCCGCCGTGCGGCGCGCGTTGGAGTAGCTGCCCGGCAGGTAGAGCTCATCCACCACCTGCGGCGAGGCCAGGTCGGCCACGTTCACCACCGTCACCTTGGTGGCGTTGCTGCCGTAGTAGCCGTAGCCGCCACAGCTCACGGGCGAGCACGGCGCGTCCATGCCTCCCCCCGGCTTGCTGCCACCGCTGCCCTGCTCCTGGTAGGTGACGGCGGAGAAGATGACGACGCGGTCCTGCTCGGCGAGGAACATCTGCTGCGGCCAACCCTCGAGCGTCAGGCTGCTCATGGCCTGGAGCGACTCGGCGGGCCAGGAGCGGTGCAGGTACAGCTTGTTGCCGGAGATGACGAAGATGCGCGTGCCGTCGTTCTTCACGAAGTCCGCCTCGTCCACCCCCTTCACCTGGTTGTTGGTGTCGGTGTAGTCGTTCGGCTTGCCACCCGGAGCGCCCGCGCCGCTGTCCTGGTTGGGGGGCGCGCCTGGCATGCCGGGAGCGCCGGCCTCGGGCATCCCGCCGTCATCGACGGGTATGCCACCGCCCCGGTCCCAGTAATCCATCATCCGCTTCTGCCAGGAGACCTGCGCGCGCATGTCGAGCACCGCGGTGTCCTCGATATAGGACTCCAGGTCCTCGCACGTGTCGAAGCTCTGCAGCCGCGCCTGCGTCTGCAGCGGCATGTTCCCCGGAAGGCCCTGCTGCTCCGGCCCGGTCTTGTCACTGTCACACCCCGCCACCACCAGGGCCAACCCAAGCCCTCCGAATCGCATCCACTTCATGGAATTCCTCCGTGTTCTCCGGCCCTGCCGAGCCGCCCTCGCCGGGGCGGCCGCGACCGCGTGTCGCGCCGACGTTGCCACCCGCGTGCCAGGAAGCGGCGCTGGGAAATTCAGGAGGTTGGAGGAGCCACGGCCTCTCAGAAAGTTGAGGGACGCGAGGGAAACGAGAGCGAAAAACCGAGAGCGCGCGGCATGACGCGCTGGAGCCGAGCCGCCAGCTCCGAGTCCACTCGCTCCAGGCGCAGCCCCATGCCGGTGGGCGCATGGAAGGCCGAGCCCTGACGCAGGGGGTTGGACCAGGCCACCTGCGCCTCCACGGTGGAGGCCTGGCGCTGGCCGGCCAGCGTCACGCGCAGCGACAGCCGGGTGCCCGTGCGCACCGGGGTCAGCGTGCGCACGAAGAGGCCCTCGGGGCTGGCGTCCGAGCTGAAGCCGGTGAGCAGGGGGCCGCAGCGCGAGGCGAATTCCACCACGGAGAAGAGCGGCACGCGCTCGGCGGCGCGCACCGAGAGCGCGGTGGGGCTGAGCTTCTGCATCACCCGCGTCACCAGCGTGTCGGGCGTCAGCCGCCTGCGCTCCAGCAGCGGCGAGCCGGTGAGCGCCCGCGCCCGTGCGTGGACCTCCGGGGGCTCCTCCACGCCGGCCACCAGCACCAGGGGCTTCCTCGGAAGGGCCGCGCGCAGCCGGTCCGCCAGCGACAGCCCGTCCTGGAAGGCGCAGGAGCGCGACAGGTCGAGGACGAGCCCTCCCAGGCGCGCGCCGTGCGCGGCCACGAGCGCCTCGGCCTCCTCGGCATGGCGCGCGTAGAGCAGGTGGAAGCCCTCGTTCTCGAGCGCTCCCCCGAGGAAGGCGCCCAGGGAGCGGCTGCCCTCCACCAGCAGCACGCCCAGACCCGGAGGCGCATGGCGCGCGTGCTCCCGGGAGGCGCGCACGGCGACCACCTTGGCGGTGAGCGCCTCCAGCTCCATCGGCTTGGGCAGGAAGTCATCCGCGCCCGCGCGCGAGCAGAGCATCACCTCATGGGGGGCGCTGGCGCTGGTGAGCATGACGACAGGCACGCCGCGAGCGGCCGGGTGCGCCTTCACGCGCCGGCACGCCTCGTCGCCCTGCATGCCCGCCATGCGCAGATCCATCAGCACCAGCGCGGGCACGCGCCGCTCCAGCTCGGCCAGGCACGCATTGCCACTCTCCAGGGGCACCGGCTCACAGCCCAGCAGGGAGAGGTGGTCACACACCATCTCTCGCGCCATGCGAGAGTCATCGACCACGAAGATCTCATCCCGCGAGAGCGCTGGTTCCATGGAACAGCCTTAGAGCTGATCCGCCGGGCGGACCATGTAAGGACCTGGGTGCTGTGCGCGGGAGGACGCCGCGAGCGTGCGCGGCGCGACACGGTGCGGCAAGACTGGTGGGCTTTCGGACAGTGGGCTCAGGCCGTGCGGCCGGAGAGCACCTGGGTGAGCTGACGTGCGACGAAGGCGCACTGCTCGAGGTTTCCCGCCTGGAGCGCGGCCTGACCGGTGTCCACCAGGCTTCGCACGGTGCCCACGGCGGCGTCCGCCTCGGGGCTGGGGTTCTCGCGCGCGCTGCGCTGGAGCAGGCGCGCCAGCTTCTCGCCGCGCTCCAGCAGCTTGCGGAACTTCTCCTCCGTCTGGCGCGCGTCCTCCTGGGCCCGGACGCTGGCGTACTCGGCCTGCTCCTGGGAGAGCTTCCGCGCCTCGGGCACCGGCAGGCTGGTGCGCGCCTCCAGCCGCACCTGCTCGGTCAGCCCCGTGCGCAGGTCCAACGCGCGCACCGAGAGGATGCCCTCGCTGGACAGAGAGAACGTCACTTCGATTTGCGACTCCGCGCGCTGGCCCACCTGCAGGTTGCGCAGCACCACCTCGCCCAGCTTGCGGCTGTCGTCCTGGTAATCTCCCTCGCCCTGGTAGATGGGGATGCGCGCCTCGGACTGGCCGGCCCGGCCCGGGAGGAACACGTCGCGAGCCACCACCGGCACCGCCGTGTTCTTGGTGATGAGCCGCTTCACGCGCCCGCCCAGCACCCCCACCCCCAGCGACTGGCCCGCCACGTCCAACAGCAGCGCCGCGCCCGACTGGCGCATCAGCTCGTCGGCCTGGACCGCGGCTCCCAGCGCCACCGCCTCGTCCGGGTGTACGTCCGTGGAGGGCGCGCGGCCGAAGAAGTCCGCCACCAGCCGGCGCACCAGCGGCACGCGCGTCATGCCGCCTACCAGCAACACCACGTCCACCGAGCGCGGATCCATCTTCGCGTCGCGCATCACCGCCTCGCAGACATTCAGGCAGCGGCGCGACAGCGGCTCGGACAGCGTCTCGAAGAAGGAGCGCGTGAGCACCGTCTCCACGCCCGTCAGGCGCTTGTTGCCCGGCAGGGTGTGGTCGCCCAGGTCCCCCACAGAGATGAGGGACTCCTCGAACTCGGTCAGCTCGCGCTTGGCCGCCTCCGCCGCCACCTTCAGCCGGCGCAGCGACGAGGCGTCCCGCGCCACCACCTCCCGCATCGACTCGTCCACCTGCGCCACCAGCCATTGGACGATGCGCTGATCGAAGTCCTCGCCGCCCAGCGACACGTCGCCGCCGGTGGCCCGCACCTCGAAGACGCCATCCTTCACCTCGAGGATGGACACGTCGAAGGTGCCGCCGCCCAGGTCGAACACCAGCGCATTGCCCTGGAAGCCGCGCGACAGCCCGTAGGCGAGCGCCGCCGCGGTGGGCTCGTTGACCAGCCGCAGCACCTCCAGGCCGGCGATGGAGGCCGCCTCACGCGTGGCCGAGCGCTGGTTGTCATCGAAGTTGGCCGGCACCGTAATCACGCAGCGGCGCACCGGCCGGCCGAAGTAGGCCTCGGCGTCCAGCTTCAGCTCGCCGAGGATCATCGCCGCCACCTGGGTGACGGGCAGCACCTTGCCCGCAAGGCGCACCCGCACATCCCCCGTGGGGCCGGGAATCAAAGGAAAGGGCACCTGCGCCTTGGCCTGCTGCACCAGCTCTGGCGTACACCGCCGACCCAGGAAGCGCTTGGTGGCCCACACCACCGCGTCGGGCTGTGCCTCTCCCAGGCGCTGGGCGGCGGTGCCCACCACGCGCTCCCCCTGGTCATCCAGGGCGACCACCGACGGGGTGAGCCGCCCTCCGGAGCGTGAGGGGATGAGCCGCACCCGGCCCGCCTCCACGGCGGCCGCGGCGCTGTTGGTGGTGCCGAGATCAATGCCAATGACGGGTTCTTGCATGGCCGGACGGGGTGCCACCGTAAGGAGCCTCCCACCCGCCGCCAAGACCTGCCCCGAAGGGAATGCCCGTCACAGGCTACCTCTCTTCCCCGGAGTCCATCTAGCCGTGCGATGGAGGATGGATCCACCGTCCGTACGGGCTTTTCGGAGATCCGTTGCCCGGACCCGGGGGCCGTGCTAAGGGCGCGGCCGCCATGGTGAACGTGTCCATCGCCCGCCGCTACGCCCGTGCGCTCCTCGATGTCGCCGCCGAAGGGCAGCGCATCGACGCCGTCGCCGAGCAGCTCCTCTCCTTCGTGACGGCCTTCGAGAAGAGCCGCGAGCTCTCGGACGTGCTCCTCAACCCCGCCTACACGCGCACCCAGCGCAGCCAGGTGGTGGAGGCGCTCATGAAGATGATGGGCACCGTGGAGCCCGCGCTGGCCAACACCCTGCGCCTGCTGGTGGACCGCAACCGCCTCATCTACCTGCCGGACATCGCCCGCGCCTACCGCGACATGGCCGATGCCCGCTCGGGCCGCGCCCGGGGCGTCGTCACCAGCGCCGCTCCCATGACGCCCGAGGCCCTGGAGGCGCTGCGCAAGAACCTCCAGCAGCTCACCCAGCGCAACGTCGTCCTCGAGACGCGCGTGGATCCGAGCCTGCTGGGCGGAGTCTCCGCGCAGGTGGGCAGCGTCCTCTATGACGGCAGCGTGCGCACCCAGCTGGAGCAGATGCGCCGCGAGCTCAAGCAGCTCTGACCCCCTGGGAAGGGGTCTCCCCAACACTTGGGGAGCCGACGCGTCAGGTCCTCTACACACCGGCGCTTCCCGCAAGGCCAGCATTTCCAGCAGGTCCCGGAACGGCTATACTCTTGCCGTAAGCCCGGACAGAAGTCTTTGATTCCTGGCCCACCTGCCCATGGCCCAGCCCGCTCTTCCGCGAATTCTTGCCGCCGCGCCGCCCTTCGCGGTGCCGGATGAAGCCAGGCCTTTTCTCCAGGCCCTACTGAACGCGCCAGGTTGGGCGGTGGGCTTCCTGGACCGGGAATTGAGGGTGCAGTGGGCCAATGACGCGCTCTCGGCGCTCATGGGCCAGCCGCTCTCGACGCTCCTGGGCCGGCCGCTGGCGGAGGCGTGGGCGGTGCTGGCTCCGGCGCTCTCTCCGCTCTGTGCGCGCGCGCTGGCGGGCGAGGCGGTCACCGGCGAGACGCTGTCGGGAGCCCTGAGCGGGCCATCCTCCACGGAGGGCATGCGCCACCTGCGGCTCAGCCTGATGCCGGCGATGACCGGAGGGCTGCTGGCCGGCGTCACCCTGATGGTCCAGGACGAGACGGAGCAGGTGCGGGAGGCGGAGCGGGCCCGGGAGGCCGAGACGCGCCTGAGCGCGCTGGTGGACCTCTCGTGCGACGGCTACCTCATCCACGATGGCAGCGTGGTGCTGGAGGCCAGCCGGGGCGGCGCCTCCCTGCTAGGCTGCACGCCGGAGGAGCTGAGCGGGCAGCCGGTGACGCGCTTCCTGTCACCCGAGTCGCGCGCGGCCTCGCTGGAGGCCCTGCGGCACATGCTGGAGGTGCCCTACGAGCTGACGGCGGTGCGCCGGACCGGCCAGCGGGTGCCGCTCCAGGTGCTGGCGCGCGAGGTGAACTACCGGGGACAACCCGCGCGACTGATGGCCATGTGGGACATCAGCGGGCGCAAGGCGGCCGAGGAGGCCGCGATGCGCACCGAGTACCTGCGCGAGCAGTTCCTGGGGCTGGTGGGGCATGATCTGCACAACCCGCTGAGCACGCTCCACCACGGGGTGCAGTCGCTGCAGCGCGACGGGAACCTGGTGGGCGAGCAGGCGCGCAACCTCTCCTACATGGCCAGCGCCGCCCGCCGCATGGAGCGCACCGTGCGCGAGATGCTGGACTTCACCCAGGCGCGGCTCACGGGCGGCCTGCGCGTGCAGCCCGCCCCGGTGAACCTGGAGGCGGTGGTGGACGCCGTGCTGGCCGAGCAGCGGATGACCCAGCCGGACCGCACCATCCTGGTGGCCACCGAGGGCGATCTGAAGGGCCAATGGGACGAGATGCGGCTGATGCAGCTCTTGTGCAACCTGCTGCAGAACGCCCTGTACCACAGCCCCAAGGGGGCCTCGGTCGCACTGGACGTGAAGGGCGCGTCCGACGGCGTCACCCTGTCGGTGCTGCACCAGGGCCCTGCCCTGCCCCCCGAGGACCGGGAGGCCGTGTTCGAGCCCTTCCGGCGAGGCAAGCGGGCCGGCGGAGGCGAGCTGGGGCTGGGGCTCTACGTCGCCCGGCAGATCGCCGAGGCGCACGGCGGGCGCATCAGCGTGGAGTCCTCGGCGGAGCGCGGAACGAGCTTCAAGGCGTGGCTGCCCCGACGGGTGACGGTTACCTATTAGCCCCCGTCCGGGCCCTTCCCCTTACCGAGGCGATAACGCCTCTCACACTTCCCCTGGCCGATCGCGTTGCGGCGCTGGGAGGTGCGTGGTAAGGGGGGCCCGTTTTCGCTTTCCTGGCGGCTGTGGGCCGCCCTACCCGAAGGACTCTGGACGCACATGGAAATCCGCGCCGACGAGATCAGCAGAATCATCCGGGAGCAGATCAAGGACTACGGCAAGAAGGTCACCGTCGCCGAGACCGGCTCCGTGCTCTCCGTGGGCGACGGTATCGCCCGCGTCTACGGCCTCGAGGGCGTGCAGGCCGGTGAGCTGGTGGAGTTCACCAACGGGGTGAAGGGCCTGGTGCTCAACCTCGAGGAGGACAACGTCGGCGTCGCCATCATGGGTGACTTCAAGGACATCCGCGAGGGCGACAGCGTCAAGCGCACCGCGCAGATCGCCTCGGTGCCCGTGGGCAAGGGCCTGCTGGGCCGCGTGGTGAACGCGCTCGGCGAGCCGCTGGACGGCAAGGGCCCCATCCAGGGCTCGGAGAACCGCCGCCTGGAGATCAAGGCCCCCGGCATCGTGAAGCGCAAGAGCGTTCACGAGCCCCTGCAGACGGGCATCAAGGCGCTGGACGCGCTGGTGCCGATCGGCCGCGGTCAGCGCGAGCTCATCATCGGTGACCGCCAGACGGGCAAGACGGCCGTCGCCATCGACACCATCATCAACCAGAAGAGCCAGGGCGTCTTCTGCATCTACGTGGCGATTGGGCAGAAGCAGTCCACGGTGGCGCAGGTGGTGGACAAGCTCACCAAGTTCGGCGCCATGGAGTACACCACGGTGGTGGCCGCCAACGCCTCGGACCCGGCGCCCATGCAGTTCTTCGCGCCGTACACGGGCGTGACGATGGGCGAGTACTTCCGCGACAACAAGATGCACGCGCTCATCATCTACGACGACCTGTCCAAGCAGGCCGTGGCCTACCGCCAGCTGTCGCTGCTGCTGCGCCGGCCGCCGGGACGCGAGGCCTACCCGGGCGACGTGTTCTACATCCACAGCCGCCTGCTGGAGCGCGCCGCGAAGCTGTCGGACGCCGAGGGCGCCGGCTCGCTCACCGCGCTGCCCATCATCGAGACGCAGGCCGGTGACGTGTCCGCCTACATCCCGACGAACGTCATCTCCATCACCGACGGGCAGATCTTCCTCGAGACGGACCTGTTCTTCTCCGGCGTTCGCCCGGCGATCAACGTCGGTCTCTCGGTGTCGCGCGTGGGCTCGGCGGCGCAGATCAAGGCCATGAAGCAGGTGGCAGGCTCCATGAAGCTGGAGCTGGCGCAGTACCGCGAGCTGGCGGCCTTCGCGCAGTTCGGCTCGGACCTCGACAAGGCGACGCAGGAGACGCTGGCGCGCGGCGCCCGTCTGGTGGAGCTGCTGAAGCAGGGCCAGTACGAGCCGATGCCCGTCGAGAAGCAGGTGATGCAGATCTACGCGGCGACGAACAAGGACGACGCGAACAAGCGCGGGTGGATCCGCCACGTGCCGGTGTCGGACGTGCCGCGCTGGATGCGCGAGTTCATCGAGTTCGTGGACGGCAAGCACCCGCAGCTGCCCAAGGACCTCGCCACCAAGCGCGAGCTGAGCGGCGACATCAAGACCGCGCTGAACAAGGCCATCGCCGAGTTCAACGAGGTGTTCCAGGCCACGGCGGGCGCCAAGGCCTAAGCACCGGCGCCTTCCCAGGCTGAAGTTCCATGAGGCCCCGCGCTCCCGAAAGGGAGGCGGGGCTTCGTGCTTCCGGGTGTTAGGCGCGCACCCGGGGGAGGATGGCGCGCAGGCTGCGGTCCACGCCACCCCGAGGGCCGAGCTGCTCCACGGCCTTCAGCTCGTAGGGCAGCGCGTTCTCGCGCGAGACGAACTGCACGTGCGCCCCGAGCGCGGCGGGCAGCGCCAGGTCCAGCTCGTAGATGTCGCCCGCCACCAGGGTGGCCTCGGGCTCGGTGCCCGTCTCCTTCCAGATGGAGCGCAGGGCCTCGTAGTACCGGCCTCGGCGCAGGTACACGGGACGGGGCAGCAGCCCCTTGTCGAAGGAGACCGTGTCCGGCACGGCCGAGAAGCGCGCGTCCACGGGCTGCGGCTCCTCGATGAGGTACTTGCGCGCATCGCCCAGCACCTTGAGCCGCTCGCGGCCCTTGGGGGCGAGCTTGGTGAGCTTGGCGTCCACCAGGTCGGTGTGCGCGTTGGTCACCACCCACACGGGCAGCTGCGTGGCGAGCAGCGCTTCCAGCACCTCCTTGGCCTCGGACTTGAAGGCCATGCCGGTGAGCTTGTAGGCCTCGCGGTACATCTCCTGGAGCGTCTCGTGGCGCTCGGAGGGGTCGGGCAGCACGCCGTAGCGGTCCATCAACTGGCGCGCCACGCAGTTGGACAACAGGTAGGGGTCCGCCGTGGCGGGAGCCACCACCCGACCGCCCACGTCCCAGCCGAAGGCCTGGGCGCCGGCGATGACCGCGGCCTCCTCTTCCTGCCAGGCCGCCTCCACGGTGCCCTCGTCCTGGCCTAGCACCCTGGCCAGGTGGCTCTTGTAGTGGCGAACGAAGGGGGCGCCCTCCGCGGCCACATCCGTGAAGGTCCCATCGAAGTCCAACACCACGCACCGAATGCCCATGCCTCTTACGCGCTCCTCACAAGTCGGGCGAATCGGATACCACGTCCTACCCTCTGCCGCGAAGAGGCCGGGGTGACGTGTACGGTTGGACGCGCCTCTCGACACACCGCGGCACGGACCTTCGCGCCTTGAGGCCCACCCCCGGAGAGCCGGTAGCGTTGGAACTCCAACAATCTGGAATGGAGGCCCGGCGTGGAACATGCCCCAAGCGCAGCGAAGCGGCGACGCCGGGCATGGCTGCCGTGGGCGCTGCTGGCGGGGACGGGCGTGGTGGTGGTGGGAGGGGGGTGGATGACCTCGCGCTCCATCTCCGCGCTGACGGCGCGCAACGCCCAGCTCGAGCAGGAGGCCATCGAGTCCGAGGCGCGGGTGGCCGAGCTCCAGGTGTTACGCTCCAGCATGGAGCGCCGGCTGCGGCTGTTGGAGCAACAACAGACGGGCGTCACCACCCAGCGCGACGGCGAGGCCCGGAAGGCGCGGGAGACGGAGGCGCAGATGCTCCGACGCGAGGCCGCCCGGCAGAGCCTGGTAACAAAGCTCAAGGACGAGCTGGCGGTGGGAGATGCCTGGCTCGACACCGTTCCCCCCGAGTCCCTGCGCCTGGAATTGTCCGAGCGGCTCCTCTTCGAGCCGGGCCAGTCGGCCCTGACGCCTCGAGGCGTGGAGGTGCTCACGCGCGTGGGGAACGTGCTGGCCGGAGTGGACGGGCACGCGGTGGCCATCGTCTCCCACACGGATGAGCTGCCACCGGCCGCCACCGCGGGCCCGGCGGGGACGAGCTGGGAGCTGTCCACCGCGCGCGCCACCACCGTGGTGCGCTCGCTCCTGGAGGGCCCCACGCGCATGGCTCCCGAGCGGCTGAGCGCCACCGGCCAGGCCTCCTTCCGGCCCGTGGTGCCTTCGGACTCGCCGCAGAACCGCCTGCGCAACCGGCGCCTGGAGCTGACGCTCTCGCCCATGCCCCTGCCTCCGGCGGCCCTGGTGGCGGCCACTCCTCCCGCCCCGCCCCCCGCTCCGGCCAAGGCGGAGGCGCGCGGCCAGGCGGGCAAGAAGACGGCGCGGCGCTGATCAACCGCTCAGCGGCCTCACGTCGTCGGGGCGGGCGATGCGGCGCAGCTCCGGGAAGAGCCACGCCCACAGCACCACCACGATGCCGGTGCCCACGCCTCCGAGCACCACTGCGGGCACCACTCCGAACCACTCGGCGGTGAGGCCTGACTCGAAGTCGCCCAGCTCGTTGGAGGCACCGATGAACACCATGTTCACGGCGCTCACCCGGCCGCGCATCTCCGGTGGGGTGGCCAGCTGCACCAGCGTCTGCCGCACCACCACGCTCACCATGTCCGCGGCGCCCATCACCCCCAGCGCCACGACCGAGAGGGCCAGGCTGCGCGACACCCCGAACACCACCGTGGCCAGCCCGAAGAGCCCCACGCACGCCAGCATCATCACCCCCGCGTTGCGCCGCAGGGGGAAGAGGGCCAGCGCGGCGGCGATGAGGGCCGCACCCACCGCTGGCGCGCTGCGCAGCATCCCCAGCCCCCACGGCCCGGTCTGGAGAATGTCCTGGGCGTAGATGGGCATCAGCGCCGTGGCGCCCCCGAGCAACACCGCGAACAGGTCCAGGGAGATGGCGCCCAGCACCACCTTCTGTCGCCACACGTAGCTCAGCCCCGCCAGCAGCCGCTGCCACGAGGGGGCGGCCTGCTCCATGCGCCCGGTGCGCACCCGCATCAGCGCCAGCATGGTGAAGGCCCCCACCATCATCACGGCGCACGTGGCGTACACGCCCTTGGCATGCACCACGTCATAGAGCAGCCCGCCCACCGTGGGACCGACGATGGTGCCCGCCTGGAAGATGGAGGAGTTCCACGCCACGGCGCTCGAGAGGTGCTGAGGGGGAACCAGGTGGGCCACGAGCGACTGGCCCGCGGGACCGGCGAACGCGCGCGCGGTGCCCACCAGCACCAGCACGACATAGAGCGGCCAGGTCTGGGTCACTCCGGCCCACGTGAGCCCGAAGAGCAGCAGTGCGCCCACCACCATGGTGGCGTAGCAGCACATGAGGATGCCGCGCCGGTCATGGCGATCCGCCGTGTCCCCCGTCACCAGTGACAACAGCAGGATGGGGAGGAACTGTGCGAGACCCACATACCCCAGGTCCAGCGCGCGGTGGGTGAGGCTGTAGACATGCCAGCCCACGGCCACCGACTGCATCTGCACGCCCAGCGTCATGAAGATGCGGGCCGCCTGGTAGAGACGAAAGTCGCGGTGCGCGAAGGCGGAGCGGGAGGGAGCCGCTGTGGCGCTGTCCATGCGCCCCACATATCCGCCATGGGCGCGCCCTACCAGCACCGCAGGGTGGGTGGCTTGCCTGCCTGGCCGGCGTTACGGTTTAAATATTCCCGGCAGTCCCCCGTCCGTGCGCCAGGCCGAACCATGGCGGCCCCCCTGCCCCAGGAGTTGGACCGTGCCGTCCATCCGAAACCTGCTGTGCGCCGTGCTCACCATCGGCGTTCTCCTGTCGGCCACGAGCGCGGAAGCGCGCTTCGGCAAGCGCTCCGATTCCAGTGAGTCCTCCAAGGACGACCACGAGCATGACGCCTCGGCGGTGGGCGACGACGACGACGATGACGACGATGACCACAAGAGCGAGCGCCGCCACAGCGACGCCCCGCGCTTCCGTAGCTCCTCGGGCTCGTTCTTGGTGGACCTGCTGTTCTCCATCCTTCTCGACTCGCGCCCCTCGCGCAGCTACTCGTCGCCCTCCGGCGAGGTGACGTCCTCGTCGTCCGAGGCGTCTCCACTCCTGCTGCGGGTGGGCGTGGACGGCGGGGCCTTCGGCCAGGGCGCCGGGCTGGGCGCCTACCTCGCCATCGAGGGCGACCGGATCGGCGTGGACGGGCGGGCCCTGGCGCTCATCCTCCCCACGGATGACGGCACCTCGGGCACCGACAACATCACCCTGACGAATCTGCACCTCACCGCTGCGGTGATCTCCCACCCCAAGGCGCGTTTCCGATTGGAGGGCGGCATCAGCAGCGCGCACGCCCCGGACCTCATCGTCGCGGGCCCCAGCATGGCCCTCTCGTTCGAGGGGTGCATCGTCGGCCCGCTGGATGTGGAGCTGCGCCTGCAGGGCACGCCCTACCCCTATCGACAGCTCGACGCGCACGCCGGACTGGCGCTCCACTTCAACACGCTGGTGGTGCGCGGCGGCTGGCGCGGCCTCTACCTGGACGACAACGGCCTGGTGGACGGCGTGGTGAATCGAGACGCCTTCACGGGCCCGTATCTCGGCCTCGGCTTCGCCTTCTGAGCCACCCCGCTCCCTGAATAAAGGGAGTAGGCAGCCGTCCATCCTCCTGACTTCGATACGAAGCCCACCCCCAGGAGCTGGTCGTGCTCGATTTCAGGAACCTGCTTTGCGCCGCGCTCGCCGCGAGCCTGCTCTTCTCCGCCTCGGAAGCCGAGGCCCGCTTCGGTAAGCGCTCCCCCTCCAGTGACTCCGAGAAGAAGGAGGACAAGGAGGACAAGGACGACAAGAAGCAGGAGCGGCGGAACCCCAGCCAGGTGCATGACGCCTCGGGCGTGGGCAGCCACTCTCCTCCTCCGCCGCCTCCCCCGCCGCCGCAGCAGCACGTCGTCATCGTCGAGCAGCCCGCGCCGACCTACTACGTGAGCCCGCCGCCGGACCCCGAGTACGCGGCGAGGGCCTCCGCTGTCATCGCCGAGCGCGAAAGCTCCGTCTACCGCTTCCTCCGCTTCGGCATCGGTGGCGGACCCATGGGCGGTGGCGCGGGATTGGACCTCTTCCTCGCCGTCGAGGGTGAGCGCCTGGGCCTGGACGGGCGCGTGACGGGCTTGAGCCTGCCCACCGATGATGGGACGGAGGGCACGGACGGCATCACCGTGGCCGGCGCGCACCTGACCTACGCCCTGGTCGCCGCGCAACGCCTGCACTGGCGCGTGGAGGCGGGCATCAGCACCGCCCGCGCCCCGAGCCTCATCGTCACGGGCCCCAGCCTCGGCACGTCGTTCGACGCACGGCTCGTCCACGCGCTGGACTTCGAGTCGCGCGTGCAGGTCACCCCGCTCCCCTACCGGCAGCTCGACGCCCAGGCAGGACTCGCCTGGAAGCCCTACCCGTGGGTGCTGCGCGCCGGCTGGCGGGCGCTCGTGCTGGATGACGCCGGCCTCGTGGACGGCGTGGTTCACCGCGACGTCTTCAACGGCCCCTACTTCGGCGTGGGCGTCTTCTTCTAGCCCCGTACCCCTCTCCCGACTCCCCCGGGAGAGGGCCCCAGGTCCGCCAGCCTTACTCGTCCGGCGAGGCGGACATCTCGATGCCGGAGGACGACATCGACATTCCGGATGAAGCGGGCTTCTTCCCACGCCGCTTGGGCGGAGGCGCCAGCTTCGGCTGCATCCCGAAGAGCCGCTCGTACGTCTCCGGCGTGTTGATGTTGACCACCACGCCCGGGTCCTTCACCGGCACGCGCCGCAGCTTCACACCCTGGAGCGCCGCATCCAGCTGCATGGGGCCTCCCGACATCAGTCGCTCCGCCGCCGCGCGAGAGAGCACCACCGGGTAGCCCGGCGCGCTCTCGAACTCAGGCCGCAGCCCTTCGTCCGAGTCCCCCACCACCTTGAGCAGGGACTTGAGCGTCGAGGCCCGCACCGCGGGCATGTCCACCGGGTGCAGGAGCACCACGTCCGCGCCCTCCTCCAGCGCGGCCGCCATGCCCGCCTGGATGGACGCCATGGGCCCCTCCTGCCACCGAGGGCTCTCCACCAGGTTCAGCGTCGGGTGCTGCTCCCGCACCGCCTCCCCGTCCTTGCCAATGACCCCCAGCACCGCGCAGCCCGCCTTGCCAAAGGTGGACGCGAGTGACTGGAGGAAGCTCCTCCCCCCCTCGTGCTCGATGAGCGCCTTGGGGTGGGACATCCGCCGGGCCTCGCCCGCAGCGAGGATGATCGCCACTGCCTTCATATCCACAGCCTCCTCACGCCCCATGCACACTGGGGGGCACCGTGTATGAGGCTGGTGCTTCCTCGCTAGATTGCAGCCCACCCTCAAGGGCGAGCCGTTCGGAAGCCTGCACTCCCGATGCGGCGATGTTCGATAAGAGGTGGGATGGGGTCGGTGCTACGTCTACGAGCCACCAGATGGCCGCTCCGCCCGGCTTCATCCCCCCCGCCGCCCGGCTCAGTGCAGCCAGGCGTGCTCGCCTTCCAGGGCCACCTGCCACCCTTCGGCCACCCCGGTCGTAACTTCCTGCCCGCCGAGCGCCTTGGCGGTCAAAACTTCAGCGATGGGGATCAGCGGCAGCCGTGACGCGACGCGGCAAAGCTCCGCCTCCGTCACCTCGCCGACCAGCTCCCCGCGTTCTTCATCCACCACCGGCAGCACCGCCAGTGCGTACCGCTGCATCACCTGTAGTGCAGCGAGCACCGTATCCCCTGGAAACAAGGTGATTGCACGAGAGATGAGGGACTCATCACGCCTGACGCACTTGGCCACGCCAACCTCCACGAGAGGACCCCGGTCTGGGTCTCCCAGTCCCTTCAAGCAATTCGCTTGCCGAGCGTGTGGGACTGTTGACTACTGGTCTGACACAACATCCGACAAGCTCCGGAGGATAATGGGGACAAGCTGATCCATTGATCGAACGAATCCGGACCGGAGCCTCCGCATGTCCGTCAAACTGAACCCGCCTTCTCCCAGCTCGCCGCGGCGAAGCTCGGACACCCAGGCGCCCCAGAAGAACGAAGTCACCCACCCCCTGGCCCGCCTCGGCCAGGGCCTGCAGCGCGTGGCACAGCAGGTCGACAAGGGCGTGGACCGGCTGGTCGACACCTTCGAGGCGAAGCTGCCCTCGCTGCCCAACCCCGCGGCGGCCGGCAAGGCCCCATGGGAGGGCATCACCCTCACCGGCAATCCGCTGCAGATCCCGCTCGACAAGCTGCTGAGCGTGGACCTGAGCCAGGTGCGCAAGGTGCTCGAGCGCGTGGTGCCGCAGAAGATCCGCGACGACGAGGCCAAGCAGCTGGTGGGGCAGACGCAGAACTTCCGGGAGACGCTGTCCAAGGTGCGCGCGCTGGCCACGGAGCTGGAGCTGGTGCCCCCCAGCCACCCGCGCCACGCCGAGGTGAAGGCGGCGCTGGCCAAGGCGGAAGGGGAGCTCACCTCCAAGTACGGCTACACGCGGACCACCGCGCCGAAGCCGGGCGCCATGTGGGTGGACCCTCAGTTCATGGGCAAGGAGCTGCCCGGCGGGCAGATGTCCGCCTCGCGGCTGCCCACGGGCACGCCGGTGACGAAGCCGCCCGAGCCGCTGGACTTCCTCTTCGGCGGCAAGCCGGACGGGGCCGCGCAGGCCAAGGCGTACCAGCAGGAGGTGGCCGCGCGCCGCGCCGAGCTGGGCATGCCGGTACAGGATGGCAAGCCGATCGGCGTCCACATGTCCCTGCAGGGCGGTGGCGGCAAGGGCAAGCGCTACGCGGCGATGCTCTCGGAGATGCAGCAGCTGGGCGTGGTGCCGGTGAGCCTGACGGGCACCTCGGCAGGCTCCATCGCGGCGGCGTTCGCGGCCACGGGCGCCTCGCCCAAGCAGATTGAAGACATCGCCAAGGACCCTCGGCTGCAGCAGCTCTACGACTTCGACCTGGACATGAAGGATGGCGGACTGCTCAACGGCAACAACGCCTATGAGCTGTTCGACCAGAAGCTGCGTGAGCTGACCGGCATCAAGGACCGCCCCGTCACCTTCGCGGACCTGAAGGTGCCGCTGCAGCTGGTGGCCGCCAAGGCGTACGACAGCGCGGCGCCCAACGGCTTCCCCACCAACAAGGACCGCATCTTCGTCTTCAGCCAGGAGACGACGCCGGACACCCCGGTGGCGCTGGCGATGCGCGCCTCCATGGCGATTCCGGGCGTGTTCGAGCCGGTGCAGGTGGTGGACCCCACCACGGGCCGCAGCATCCACCTGACCGATGGTGGCTCGCTGGACAACCTCCCCATGGGCTACGGCAAGCACAACCTGCCGCAGATCGGCGCGGCGCTGGTGAGCCCGGACGAGAACCACCCGTCCAACGCCGTCGGCACGGCGAAGCCGCTGCCCACCGGCCAGCTCGACACCACCAACCTGCTGTGGAGCGCCGTCAACGGCTACACGTTCCTCAAGGACAACGCGACGGGCGCCGCCGACTTCCGGGACCGCACGCAGCCGGGCGCCAACCAGTTCATGCTGAGCCTGCCCACGTGGAACTTGGACAACCCCAAGCAGAGCAACAGCATGCTGGGCTTCGGCTACGACGCGAAGGTGGACCCCGTCCTCGACACGCAGACGCGCCAGGTGACGCGCGACTTCCTCAAGGACTTCATGGACGACATGCGCGTACCGGGCTCGCGCGGCGCCAACGTCACCACGTCCATTCCGCAGAACCTGCGCTTCAACGAGCAGGTGACGGTGAACGGGCAGAACTACCAGATCTCCTATAATGGTGGAGACAACCTGGTGGCCCACAACACATCCACCGGCAAGAAGTCGGACCTGAAGCTGGGCCAGAAGAAGATCGAGGCCATGTACCTGGACCACCTGGCCTACGGCGACCTCAAGGCGCAGCTGGCCCACGCGGTGACCAACCCCCGCAGCGTCAAGCCGGACTGGCTGCCCTTCTAGGCACTGTCAGCAGCGAATGGGATGCTAGGGGTAGGGCCACGTCCCCATGGCCACGCCCCCTCCCAGGAGCCGCGCAGCAATGGAGCAGAAGCAGGAGTCCACCGTCCGCAACCTCTCCCACGGAGGCAGCGATGATGCCTCCGTGCTGCAACGGCACCTGGTCTCCGAAGCCAACGCGGCGCTGCGCAAAGGCGCCCTCGCCGCGCTCATGCCCGCAGTGACCGGCGCGACGGTCATCCCCGTCCTGATGTGGGCGGGGCTCATCCAGGGCATGCACGTGCCGGTGCTGTTCTGCTTGCTGTGCATCGTGTCGTGCAGCGCGCTGTACCTGCTGGCGCGCCGCGAGCGGGTGCATGGGTGGAGGGCCTGGGCCGTGCTGCTGCCCTTCGTGTCCCTGCCCACCGTCTTCTTCCTGATGAGCCACGCGCTCATGCCCTCGGGCGCCGCCACGTTCATCGCCGGCCCCATCTCGCACCTCTACTTCGTCACCCTGGCCGTCGCGGGCTTCCTCTTCGACTTCCGGCTCTCGGCGGTGGCCAGCGTGGTGGCCGCCGTCAGCTACCAGGGCTGCTTCCTGCTCGCTCGGAACGGGCTGCGGACCATCTCCGCGCCGGACCCGATGCTGGTGCAGGAGTTCACCAGCACCTCCATCAACAGCTTCAAGTCGCTGATGATCTTCTTCGGTGGGATTACCCTGGCGGCGCTCGCCGTGGTGACGCGGCGGCTGGTGGAGCGCGTGCTGCGAGAGGAGCGCCAGAAGAACCTTTTGAGTCGGCTCTTCGGGCAGTACGTCAGCGAGGAGGTCAAGGAACGCCTGCTCAAGGACCCCCACGCCCAGAGCGGCGAGCGCAAGGAGGTGGTGGTCCTCTTCTCGGATCTGCGCGGCTTCACCGAGTACAGCGAGACCGCCGCTCCCGAGGAGATCGTCGAGCGCCTCAACGCCTACTTCGATGCGATGGTGGGCGCCATCACCGAGCATGGCGGCATCATCGACAAGTTCATCGGGGATGCGGTGATGGCGACCTTCGGAGGGCTGGTGCCGCTGGAGAACCCGAGCGCCTCCGCGCTGGAGGCGGCGCAGCAGATGCGCCAGCGGCTGCACGCGCTCAACACGCGCTGGTGGCGGGAGGGGCGTACGGCCTTCGACACCGGCATCGGCCTGCACGTGGGCGAGGTGGTGCTGGGCGCCATCGGCAGCGAGCAGCGCAAGGACTTCACCGTCATCGGCGATGCCGTCAACACCGCCTCGCGCGTGGAGTCGCTGACGAAGCAGTACGGCCACCCCATCCTCGTCACCAGCGCGCTGTATTCCCGGCTGCCCGCCGCGTTGCAGGCCCGCTGCCGGGCTCTGGGAACAGCCCAGGTCAAGGGCCGCCGGGCGGCGTTGGAGCTGTACGGCCTGCCCGATGCCCACTCGGCGCCGGAGGTGCGCGGAGGGGAGGAGGCTCCACACCCCCGTGACACCCTGGTGACATAGGAGTGACAATGGGCCCGCGTGACGGCGGAGGCACGGGCTCCCTTCTATGCTCCCCTCACGGAGAGACCATGAACCCTCTGGATTGGAGCGGCACGCAGTTCCTCCTGATGTATGTGCCTCTGATGGTGGTGGGCTACGTGGTGGCGTGGGGACTGCGTCGGCCCTCCCAGCAGTCCGACGCGGCTCCGGACGCCATTGCCCAACGCCTGGAGCCCTACGAGGTCGCCCTGCTCAAGGGCTTCAAGACGTTTCGTGACGCGGTGACCGCCTCGCTCGTCCACCGCGGGGTGTTCCTGATCCAGGACGAGGAGCTGTTCCCCAGCACCAAGCCTCCCTCGGGCATGACACGCCTGGAGCAGAGCGTGCATCGGGCCGCGCGTGGGCGGAGCCTGGCGCGCTCCGAGCTGGCCAACATCCTCCAGACCGAAGCGGAGCCGCTGCGAGAGCAGCTCGTCCGCAAGGGCCTGCTGGTGGACGCGAAGGAGGCTCACGAGAAGCGGCGCGTGCCGGCCATCGTGTTCGGCGCCGTGCTGGCCCTGGGCGCCGCGAAGCTCGCCCTGGGGCTGGTGAGGGACCGGCCCGTGGGCATCCTGTTCTTCCTCCTCATCCTGGGCCTCATCGGCTTCGTGAGCATCTTCAAGATGAAGATCGGCCGGACTCCCCTGGGGGACAAGACGCTGAAAAGCCTCGTGTCCAAGCACGAGCCCCTGCGCACCACCGCCGCCACCGAGGGGAGCCTGCCCACGCTGAGCGGCACGGAGGTGGCGCTGGCGGTGGCCCTCTTTGGCACCTCGGCCATGGCCGCCAGCCAGATGGAACCCTTGCGGCGGTACCTGCAGCCCGCGAGCACGGGAGGCGCCAGCGTGGACAGTGGCGCGGACGGCTGCGGCACTGACTACGACAGTGACACCAGCCTCTTCAGCAGCAGTAGCAGCTGTAGCAGCAGCAGTGACTCCAGCAGCAGCTGTAGCAGCAGCAGCAGTGACTCCAGCAGCAGCTGTAGCAGCAGCAGCAGCAGTTGCGGAGGCTGCAGCAGCGGAGGGAGCAGCGATTGAAGCCGCTGTCGGGGGTGGGCCTCGGCTGGCGGCGACAGCTCGCGCACCGCATCGATCAGGACGCGGGGCTGGGCTTCGTGGAGGTGCTGGCCGAGCACCTGAACCCCACCGCGCCGCTGCCCGTGCCGCTCTTGCGCCTGAAGGAGCGCGGTGTCCCCGTGGTGCTGCACGCGGTCTCGCTGAGCCTGGGCGGCGCGGAGCCTCCGGAGGCGCGGCGCCTGGACACACTGGCGCGCCTCGCCGAGCGGCTGGGCGCGGTGTGTGTGAGCGAGCACGTGGCCTTCGTGCGCGCGGGCGGCATCGAGTCCGGTCACCTGCTGCCCGTGCCTCGCGGCGACGAGGCGCTCGACATCCTCGCGGAGAACGTACGCCTGGCCCAGGCGGCACTGCCCGTCCCCCTGGCGCTGGAGAACATCGCCACCCTGTTCGAGTGGCCCTCGCCCGCCTTCACGGAGGCGCAGTTCCTCTCCGGGCTGCTCTCGCGCACCAGCGCCCTGCTGCTGTTGGATGTGGCCAACCTGCACGCCAACGCGCTCAACCATGGCACCGACGCGGCGGCCGTGCTCTCCGCCGTGCCACGCGAGCGGCTGGCCTATGTCCACGTCGCTGGCGGCATGCGGCACGGAGGCCTGTACCACGACACCCACGCGCACCCGGTGCCGGAGGGCCCGCTGGCTCTGCTGGAAGCCCTCGCGGCGCGCCTGGGCCCCGTGCCGGCCCTGCTGGAGCGTGACGACCACTTCCCCCCTCCGGAGGAGCTGAGCGCGGAGCTCCAGGCCATCTCGGCGGCCCTGGCGCGCGGCGTGGCGACTTGGGAGGCTGGAACAACTCGCGCGCCTGGGCACGCGGTGGCGGCTCCCGGACTCACGGAGGCCCGGCCATGAGCACGCGGGAGGCGCGGGAGCGGCTGGCCGAGGCACAAGCAGCCCTGGCGCGAGCGCTCGCCCAGGGCACACCGGTTCCTCCTGGCTTCGACGCGGAGCGCGTCCACGAGGCGGCGCGCTCGCTGCTGGCCAAGCGCCGTCGGAGCGTCGAGCGCACGTGGCCCCGTCTCGCCGCCGCGCTCGGAGACTCCTTCCGCGCACGGTTCGATGCGTGGGCCCGGGAGAACCCCATGGCCCTGGAGACCAGCGCCCTGGCCGACGGAGGCCGGTTCGCGCAGGCGCTGCTCACGGTGAGCCCGTTCCCCGAGGACGCCCGCGAGGAGCTGCTCGCCTTCGAGTTGCGCTATCGCCTCACCGAACAGGGCCTCGTGGCGAGGCGAGGCTTTACACTGCGAACCTCACGGCTGGGCGCCTCGCGAGTGCTTGCCGCTCGGCTGCCGGGCGGGCGAGTGCTTCGACTGCGGCTCCCCTTCTGAACCCGGCGCCCTCGGCCCGGGATACTCTCACTTACCTGAACCGACTTGCGTCCCCCCCGGCGGGTGCCGCTACGGTCCGGCCTTCCACTCCACGGCAGAGACAGGGCGCGACATGGCGGATTCGTTCTGGGAGCAGCAGCAGCAACCACGCGAGCGGGCATCACGGATGCCTTGGGTGGTGGCGGTGCTGGTGGTGCTCCTGCTGGGAGTGTTCGTCTATTTCGGTCTGGGAGCGTACCGCGCGGCCCAGGCGCGCATCGCCACCGCCGAGTCCGAAGCCCTGAAGGCCCACGAACGAGCCAAGGCCGCCGAGCTCGCGCACAAGGCGCTGGAAGAGAAGTTGGCGGCGCTCGACGCGGAGCGGACGCGGCTGTCCACCGAGCGCGACCAGCTCTCCACGGAGCGAGATCAGCTCTCCACGGAGCGTGACCAGCTCTCCCAGGCGGTGCAAGAGAAGGAGGCGGAGCTGGCCCGCCTCAAGGCCACGTACACGGACCTGGAGGAAAAGATGAAGGCGGAGATCGCCGAGGGCGAGATCCGCCTGTCCCAGGCCGAGGGCCGCATCCAGGTGGACCTGGTGGACAAGATCCTCTTCGACTCGGGCGAGGCCAAGCTCACCGACCGCGGCGCCGAGGTGCTCTCGCGCCTGGGCACGGTGCTCGTGGGCGTGGAGGGCCGCAGCATCCAGGTGTCGGGCCACACGGATGACAGCCCTCCCTCGTCGCGGCTGGCGGCCACCTTCCCCACCAACTGGGAGCTGTCGGTGGCGCGCGCGGTGAACGTGGTGCGCTTCCTCCAGGAGAAGGCGAAGGTGCCGGCGCGTCGGCTGGTGGCGGCGGGCTACGGGGACACGCACCCGGTGGCCAGCAACGCCACCCCCAAGAGCCGCGCGCGCAACCGGCGCATCGAGATCCTCCTGATTCCGGACCTGCCCGCTGCCGCCTCCAAGGCCGCGGAGCTCACGAACACCGCGCCGACCGAGGAGAAGAAGTCGGAGACGGCCTCCGCGCCGAAGCCCGGAGGCCCTTGAGCCAGGAAGTCCTGGCTACTTCTTCTTCATGCTCTCGAGCAGCTTGCGGAAGGGCTTCTCCGCCGCGGTGACGGTCTTCTCCGGACCGGTGAGCTTGAAGAAGACGGCGCCCTCGGGACCCTCGACGATGGCGCCGAGCAGCCGGGAGCCGGGCTTGGGCGTGGCCGGGCCCATCATCGGCCCGCCGGAATAGGTGCCCTTCACTTCCACCGTGGTGACGGGCAGCCCGGCGATCTTCTCCTGCTTCGTCTTCGCGTCTTTCTCCGCCGAGGTGCCATCCGGCCGCTGGAACTGCGACACCCAGCGCTTCACGTTGGCATCCACGGCGCCGCCCTGGCCCTTGCCAAAGTGGAAGACGGCGAGCTCGGCGCCCTCTGTATCTCCCTTCGTCGCCGGGATGTTGTAGGTGACGATGCGCATGGGGCGCTCCTCGCCGACCTTCCACTCGGCGGGAGCAATCCACGACAGGCCCGAGGCATCTTCCGCCCGAGCTACCCCCGCGACCGCGAGGCTGACGACAACGACACTGAGCATTCGGTTCATGGCACTCCAAGCGTAAGTGAAGGCCCCGCAAGCTGCTCGACTGCCCGTTCAGGGAGCGGCAATCGAGGGAGCGCTCACCCGGAGCCAGGGATGCGCTCGCGCCGCAGCGGGCGCCAGCGGTAGGGACAGTCGCGCAGGTGCAGCACCGAGTCCAGCCGCGAGTGGCCCTTGAGTGCCCCGTCCTGCATGTACTCGCAATAGAGCTCCACCGGCCGCACGAAGCTCGCGTTCCACGGTCCCCGGTCGATGGTGAGCACGTACACGTAGCCGTCCGCCACGCCGAAGGCGTCGTAGCACTCCACCAGCGGCTCGTGCAGCGACTCCAGGCTCGGCCACACCGAGCCCAGGGGCGCGCCCGGCAGCGGTCGCGTGTCCAGCACGCCCACCAGCCGGCCTCCCGGAGAAGCCGCGCCAGGGTCCACCGCGAAGGTGAGCCGCTCGTCCTCGCGAGCCATCACCATGTCCGCCTCGCCGAACTCGTGGAACTTGAACTCGATGAGCGTGTTGCCGATGCGGCGCATCAGCGGATCATTCGTCTCGCTGCGCACGAAGTAGCCGCCGCGCCGCCAGCGCCCCTCCGCGTTGCGGTAGCGCACCGCCGCGCGGTAGCTCACCTGGTAGAAGTTGAAGCCCACCAGCCCCGTGAGCCCCTGCGGTCGCATCTCCCGCAGCGAGGACATCAACACCTGCACCCACGCAGTGCCCCGGTGCAGCTCCGGCTCCAGCGGCGCGGGCAGCAGCTTCTTGAGCACGTGCGGCGTCACCGCGTAGTTGAGCGAGAGCGCCTCCACCCACACCGTCTGCACCTGGGTGAGCCAGGGCACCGAGGGGCACTCCTCCATGCCGGCAGTGGAGGGGCTCACGTCCTGCGAGCGCTCCAGCGCCGCATGGACCTCGCGCAACACCGCGTGGCCCTCGGGCGTGGGCAACAACACGCCCACCTGCTCCGTCACCAGCCCTCGCCCGGCGAGCGCCACCAGGGCCCGCTCTCCCGCCTCGCGCGCCACGCCCGAGCCCTCCAGACGCCAGAGCAACGCCGCGCGCTTGAGCCCCAACGGCTCCATGGACAGGGCCACCAACACGGCCAGCTCGTGCGGCGTGGGCATCGTCATACGAGCCGGACCTCCGCGCCGCCCGCCGCCAGGCGCTTGCGCCGAGCCCGGTGCAGCAGCAGCCCGCCGATGAACTGGGTGACGAACCACAGCGCCCCGAGCACCGCGAAGCCCAGGTGCGGCACGCGCGCCAGCACCAGCGCGCTGAGCACGAACACCGCCGCGGCCGCGTACCAGGCGCGCCCCATGATGGCGCCCATGACGGAGAAGGCCATGGCGATGAGCACGCACGCCACCGAGGGCATGAAGAGCACCTCCAGCCCCAGCAGCCAGTTGCACAGCGCCACCAGCACATGCGCCGCCATGCACGTCGTCCAGATGGACCACACCTGGCGCTCGATGAACGTGCGCACCCCGGCCGCCTCGCGCCGCCGCAACCAGAAGATGGAGATCAGGTTGAGCGGAACAATCGCGCTCCACAGCAACGCGTAGGGCCCAGGGCTGCGGTAGCCCTGCGCGTAGAGCGCGTGCGTGGCCAGGAAGCCTCCGCCGTTGGTGAAGGCGTGGATCATCCAGATGACGCCCCAGTTCTGGAGCGCCGTGTCGTCCCTCGCCTGGGAGACGACGCGACGGATGAGCTGCAGGGCCTCGGCGGCTTCCTCTCGATTCATGCGCATTCGCGAGCCTACCCGAGAAAGCGGGTTTGCCTCATCGCATGTGACTCACTGCGTCACCGCCTCTTGCTTTCGGCACGATCTCGAACGTGCTACCAAACCCTGCCTTCTGTCGTTCCACCTCGGAGGGGGTTACCCACAATGAAGAAGCTGTTGCTCGTCGGGGCCATGGCCCTGGGCGGGGCTTCCTGCGCACCGGACATCAAGCAGGACGAGCCCGCCAATTTCGTGATCGCCCAGTTCGATCCGGCCGCAGAGACCCCTGTCGTCCCCACCCCGAATGATCTGGCGATCAACCAGGACACGGGCCTGGTGAACGCCCCCATCAACCCGTCGGCCTCCGCGGCCGAGCAGGAGTTCACGCGGGATTACCTCAACACGCTCAACGGCTTCCCGACGAGCGCGCCGGCCACCGCGAAGCTGGTGGATCTGGATCCGGCCACCATCAATGAAAACACGGTGCTCTTCATCGACCTCCTCAAGGGCACGGCCATCGCCAAGCCCGAGGTGACGCCCAAGGCGCGCGTGTACAACGAGGAGACGGACACGCTGGCCGTCCTCGCTCCCGACACGGGCTGGTCCAAGGGTGGCCAGTACGCGATCGCGCTCATCGGCGGTGAGAGCGGGCTGAAGGGCAAGAACGGCAAGCCCGTGGTGGGCTCGGCGGTGTGGGCGTTCGTCACCTCCGAGGAGCCGCTGGTCACCTGCGAGGACCTGACGGCGCCCGACTGCCGCGCCACCACGGGGATCATCCCCTCGGACGAGGAGGATCCGGCCGCGCGCATCGCGGACCAGACGGCCAGCGCGCTGCAGTTGGAGCGGCTGCGTCGCTCCTACAAGGACGTGTTGGACGGCATCGCCAACACGCGAGGCGTGGCCCGCAAGGACATCGTCCTCATGTGGACCTTCACCATCATGAACCAGCCGGAGCTCACGTTCGATCCGGCCAAGAGCGTCATTCCCTTCCCGAACGACATCCTGCGCCGGCCCTCGGGCAACACCGCGACGCTGGACTTCCCGGAGCTGCCGGCCGATGCCTCGGAGCTGCAGAAGCAGCTCTTCGCGGGCCTGGAGACGCTGGATGGCTTCTCCACCACGGCGCCCATCGTCTCGGAGAACGGCGCGGCCACCGGGGCGATCGACGTGGGCAGCAAGCTGGATCCGAACACCCTGGGCTTCACTGAGACGGACCCCACGAAGAAGAACGTCAACTTCGTCAAGCTGACTCCGGGCGGAACGGCCCCGAACGTGACGGTGTGCTTCAACTGCACGGGCACGGCGACGAGCGGGCCGCAGCAGCTGCAGTTCGTGCCGCTGGTGCCGTTGGATGAGAAGTCCCAGTACGCGGTGTACATGACGACGGCGCTCAAGGACGAGCGCGGCCGGCAGGTGGCGCCCGCGGGGGCCTTCGCGCTGGCGCGCCTGGCCAACCCGCTGGTGGCCGATGGCAAGAGCACGGTGTCGGCCCTGACGGACGAGCAGGCCCTGGGCCTCGAGCCGCTGCGCGCGGGTCTCAAGCCGCTCATCGACGGGCTGGTGGCACAGGGCCTGCCGCGCTCGAAGATCGCCCTGGCGTGGGCCTTCACCACGCAGAGCACGGTGTCCACGCTGCAGACGCTGCACGCGATTCCCTCGGTCCTGCCGGCTCAGGCCATGCCGGACTCGCCGACCTACCTGGTTGAGATCACCACCAACTTCAAGGCTGCCATGCAGGCCCGGGGCCTGCCCACTGGTAACCTCGGCAAGATCTTCGAGGGACAGATCATCGTTCCCTTCGCGCTCACGAACACGGGTGGCACGCTGAACCCCGACGCCACGAAGTTCCGGTTCGATCGCATCCCCTTCCTGCTGGCGCTGCCCGCAGCAACTCTCCCACAGGGAAGCCCTGGCTACCCGGTCACCATCTTCAGCCACGGCCTGACCGGCAACCGCAACAACGCGCTCGCCATCATCAACGGCCTGGCTGGCGCGGGGCAGGCGACGGTCGCTATCGACACCGTCTTCCACGGCGAGCGCACCAGCTGCGTGGGCCTCAGCGCGGCGGCAGGGCAGAAGGAGAACAACGGGACGCTGATCGACACGCCGGACAAGGCCTGTGCCAACGCCGCTACCCAGCGGTGCGAGACCAGCCCGACCAGCCCGAGCTTCGGCCGCTGTGTCGCGACCGAGGACACGTTCCGCGCCAGCTGCGGCGAGGACGTTCGTGGCCCCATCCCGGGGGACGTCTACTGCGGTCAGCAGGGCCAGGGCCGCTGCATGGCGGATGCGAAGTGCGAGGGTGGCAGCTTCAAGCTCAACCCCGACACCAATGCCCCGTACATCTCGGGCTGGAACCTGCTCAACCTCACCAACCTCTTCGCCACGCGCGACAACTTCCGCCAGCACACCATCGATCACGCCCAACTGACGCGAGTGCTCGCCGGCAGCGGCATTGACGCCGCGCTCGCCGATAAAAGTGCGGGGCCGATCGACGGCGACAAGATCAACTACCTGGGCCAGAGCCTGGGCTCCATCGTGGGCCCCCTGTTCACCTCCGTGTCGCCGAGCGTGAAGAACGCGGTGTTCAATGTGCCCGGTGGAGACCTGACCGGCGTCCTCATGACCTCGGGCGCCTTCGCGACCCAGCGCAACGGATTCCTGGCGGCCCTGGCCGCGAACCGCATCAACGTGGGCACCCCGGAATTCGATCAGTTCCTCGGGCTGGCCAAGATGATCCTCGACCCGGCCGACCCCTTGAACTACGCGTACCAGGTGGAGAACGGCACGGTGCCGGCCAGCCGCCAGGCGCTCTTCCACTACATCACGGACGACGAGGTCCTGCCGAACACGGGAACGCAGCTGCTCATTCGGGCGGCCAACGAGCGGGCCGCGGACAAGAAGGACGTGTCCGTGCTGCAGGTCAGCTCGGCGACTCCTCCGGTTGAGATGGGCAAGGTCAACCGCCACGGCTTCCTGCTGAACTTCGTGGATCCCGCCGTGACGGCCGAGGCTCAGACCAAGGCCATTACGTTCCTCAGCACCGGGGCCCTGCCGTAACCGCCCTCAGCGCGAGATAGAGAGAACAACTCCATGATGAAGAACACACTCTCCGTCGTCACCCTGCTCGCTGCCGGCGTCAGCCACGCCGCGGGCTTCTCCGTCGACACCCACAGTGCCCGAGCCACCGGCATGGCCTCCACGGCCAACGCCCTGATGGATGACTCGTCGGCGGTGGCCTACAACGCCGCCAACATCCTCGGGGTGGAGAAGCTCGACGTCACCGTAGGCGACGTGGCCATCATCCCGCGGCTCACGTTCACCCCCACGGATGGACAGAAGCAGGGCTTCAAGCCGACCGTCGTTCCCCCGCCACATGCCTTCGCCGTCTACCGCATCAACGAGAAGATGGCGGCCGGCATCGGCCTCTACGTGCCATTCGGCGCGGGTTCCAACTGGGTGGATGACTTCGTAGGCCGCACCATCGGCTACGAGTCGCAGGTGGCCACCTACTTCATCAACCCGACGTTCGCCTACCAGCCCATCGACGGGCTGCGCCTCGGCGTGGGCGTGAGCCTGGTGCGTGGCACGGTGTCCATCCGCCGCAAGCTCGACTTCGTCGCGAGCGAGGGCGCCATCGAGCTCGGTGGTGGTGGCTGGGGCTTCGGCTACAACGTCGGCGCCCAGTACGAGGCCGTGGACAACTTCCTGAGCATCGGCGCTTCTTTCCGCGGCCCGAGCAAGGTGAACTTCGACGGCAAGGGCGACTTCCAGGACGTGCCCGACGCGTTCGCGGCACAGCTCCAGGACCAGCCCGTGAAGGCCGCCATCACCCTGCCCGGCACGGCGCGCGTAGGCCTGGCCCTCACGCCGCTGGAGCGGCTGAAGGTCGGCCTCGACGCGAACCTCGTGCTCTGGTCGAGCATCGATCGGTTCGGCGTCGAGTTCGAGAACCCTGCGCTCACCAGCTTCGCGCCCAAGCAGTGGAAGAACACGTGGAACTTCCACGTGGGCGCCGAGTACGGCGTGACGGAGGCGCTGGCCGTGCGCGTGGGCCTGGCGTACGACCCGTCGCCGAGCCCCGCCGAGACGCTGACTCCCGACCTGCCGGACGCCAACCGCTACAACGCGGCGGTGGGCGTGGGCTATTCGTTCAGCCCTGTGCGCGTGGACGTGGGCTACCAGTTCGCCTACCTGGATGACACCGCGAGCACCTCCCCGGCCATGCCGGGCACCTACGGCGGCATTGGTCACGCCGTGGGCCTGACCCTCGGCTACTCGATGAAGTAACGAACACTCCCGCACCGGGGCAGGGCCTAAGCGCCCTGCCTGGGTGTTCATCGCCACAGAAACTCGACGCCCGGGCCTCTCACTCGAGAAGCCCGGGCGTTGTTTTTGGGCCCATAGCCTGGGCCTTCGCTATTTTACAACTGGACAGCCAGTCACCTCCGCCATCCGTGATTAGTAGTTGAAGCGAGCAACATATATTCCACCACCAACGACCTCTGACTCACTCCATGCGATGACAGGAAAGCCGTCGGCATTGAGTTGAAGTGATAGACCGTAGGCAGACGTGTAACTGCCCGGCTTCGCACTCAATGCACCTCCGAGCATTTCCCATCCTGCGCCTGTCCACCTTCCAATGTGGACATCAAAAACATCACTACCTCCCGTCCAGGCAACCACGGCACGTCCCTCTGAATCCAACTGGAGAGAGTTTACGTCCACGACGATTGAACTCACGTTGAGATTACCTCCCAATGCTGTCCATTGGCTTCCCGTCCATCGATGTACGTAAAGCCCTCCCCTGGAACCGCTACTCTCTTGAAAACTCACGACAGGCTGACCAGCCGAATCCAGTGCAAGAGAAGTACGATGAACCGGAGTCATTCCTGGATTGACGCTGATTGGGCCTCCCAGCATCTCCCACTCCTCTGCGTTCCATCTGCTCACATACAGCGCCTCAAAGGAGTCATCGCCCATCTCCGTCCAACTCACTACAGGGCTGTCTGCAGAATCCAGTCGGAGTGAGACATCCCTTACAGGTGTATTGCCCGGCTTTGCGCTGAGTGCATTACCGACACTTGCCCAAGTAGTGCCACTCCAACGCCATACCTGAAGATTCAGAGTCGAACCATCATCTGCCGAAAATGCAACGACAGGATTGCCGCTACCATCCATCCGCAGCGATGACAGTGACGATATCGCACTGCCAGGGGACGCACTCAATGCTGTCCCGACGGACTCCCAATTACTCCCGGTCCACCGCTTGACATATATATACCGAACGGTTTTCGTTTCACTCCACGCTATGACAATCTCCCCATTGCCTGTCATCTGAAGAAGCGGACTAGCAAGAGTGCTTCCTGAGGTGACATTCAACGATCCTCCCAACTGCTCCCATTCACTCCCCGTCCAGCGCCTGACATAGCCATAGCCTCCAACCACATACGCCACAAGCGGCATGCCGGCAGCGTCCAATTGAAGGCTAGGCTGCCCTGCAACCATTGAAGGCACCTGCGGCACGGACCCTATGAAATAGAAGTCCGGCACACTCCAGTTCCAAACATCCTGAGGAACTTGGAGAGCATTTCCAGCCAAGTCTCGCAAGCCGCTCGTCAAGTTGAGGTCAACCTCTGCTGGAAGACCCATTCTCATTGAAGGAGCGACCTGGAAAAGCTGGGCATCCGCTGAGAGCGTCACATTCGTCGCGATATCGGCCCCGTTCACGCTCATTCGGACCGAGGTGCTGTTGACGGAACTCGGGTCCAATGGCTCGGAGAACGCCACTTGAACGGGGCGGCTGGCGGAAACACCCTCCGCGCCTGGCTCAGGAGTACGGATGACGACTTGGGGAGGCGTGCGGTCCACCACGACGTTCCGAGCAGCACTGGTGAATGTCTGCGCGGCTCTCCGCGCCCTCGCTACCAGCGCGTAGTTGCCTTCCGCTTTCGTCGTCGTATCCCAGCGGAAGGTGTATGGCGCGGTCAGGGTTGCCAGCAACTCGTCGCCTACGAGCAACTCCACTACATCTGGCGTCCCGCTCGTTACCTCAACGCTGACGTCTACTACGCCGTTCGTGTAGGTCGTCCCTGCTGGGGCCAGGACTCGCACGCTCAAATCCGGCAGGCTCTCGTCGGGTAAGCCTCCATCCGGGTTTGGGTTCCCTGCATCGGGAGTCTCGACGGGGTCGATTCCAGGCAGGCTGATGCAGCCGGATGCAGCGAGGAACAGCATCACTGCGAAGGATGAAGCTCGGTTTCGGTTCATGGTGACTCCTGCTCAATGCAGCAACCGTTCCGATGGGCTGCCCAGAAACCGCTCTACCTTCCCCCCACTCCACCTCGGGACCTGCTCAACGAAACTCCCTGCAATCACTGGAACTTACGATCTTTCGGCCTGTGTCCCGCAGTTCCCCTGAGGCGTCCGCCACTCCGTCCACACCACCGGACCCGTCTCCAGGCGCGGACTGGGCGTCCATGAATGAGACTCCTTGGCGAGAAGCCCTCCTGGCTTCGTTGCCTCGTCACCGTTCGGACGTCACCTCCGGAATCCATCCGCGACGGGTGAGTCCTGGGGCGATACCGTGGCGCCCCGATGAGTTCATCCAAGCCCGGACGTAACGACCCGTGCCCCTGTGGCAGCGGCAAGAAGTACAAGGTGTGTCACGCCGCCGAAGACCGCGCGCGTGACGCGCCTCCTCCCGCGACTCCCCATCCGCTCGCCAAGGACCTCCGGGCCGCCATGGATCTGCTCGGGGACCCGGATGTCTCCAAGCTGTCTGGCGCGCTCGACCACCTGGGCAAGCTGCTCTCCGCGTGGGGCCCCGCTCCCGGACTGCGCTTCGACTCCGCTGCCTTCGAGACCCATATCAGCAAGGCGCTCGAGGCCCTGCCCGATGCCGTCGAGCAGAACCCCGCCCAGACCCGCCGCGACCTCTTCATCGGCGCCGCGCGCGTGTTCGGCACCCGCGATTTCCTGAACTCCTTCCGCAACGCCCTGCTCCAGCGCGCCTCCGAGCCTTCCCGCACTCCCGAGGAGCGGTTGGCTCTGTCCGTCGGCGTGCTGCTCGCCTCCGCCTCCGAGAAGAGCAAGCAGTTCCGCCCCGAGGACATCCCCGTCCTCGATGTCATCTTCGACGTCCAGTTCCGCGAGTGGAGCACGCACCGCCACGAGCTCGCCAGCAAGCTGGATGCCCTCGTCCGCGCCGCCGAGGAGGAAGAGGAGGCGAAGCTCACGCCCGCGGGCGAGGAGGCCCTGCGTCAGGCCAACGAGGGCAACGTGGAGGCCCTCGTCCAGCACATCCAGTCGGATCCGCGCCTCTTCGAGCGCATCAACCGCGAGGCCAAGGAGCGCGCCGCCCGCGTCGAGGCCAAGCTGCGCGAGCCCGCCACCCCGCCCCTCTTCGCCCCCGAGGAGGAGTTGTGGTTCACCTGCGTCCTCTGGGAGCCCCTCGGCGCCGTGAAGCGCGCCGCCTCCGACGCCGGCACCCGCCGCGCCGCCGTGGAGAACCTCATCCGCGCCGTGAAGGGCGCCCTCGATGCCACGCTCCTCGATGGAATGCTCGAGCGCCTGCGTCAGAAGGCGAAGGACCCCGCGCTGGATGACGACGCCCGCGCCTGGTTCACCGACCTCTCCATCGCCCTGGAGGCCGAGCCCTCCCGTATGGTCATGGCCGCCCTCTTCACCGCCAGCCAGGAGGCCCAGGGCCGCTCCGCCGAGGAGATGGTCATGCTCGCCGACATCAAGGCCAAGCCCGTCTGGACGCCCGAGGACTTCGAGCCCTATCGCCAGCTCCTGGAGACCCAGGGCCTGCCCGCTGCCGCCGAGCGCATCCGCCGCAGCCAGGACTGGCTCCGCGAGCACCCCGTCTCGCTGGCCTGATCAGACGCGCAGATCGCCGTCGTGCAGATCCCGCCCGGAGAGGAGCCGGGCGGTCCGCTGCAGTCGCTCCGTGCCCACCCGCGTCAGCGCGCCGCGCATGCCCGGCTGGCTCAGGATGAGCCGCTCGAAGGCCTCCCGCTCCAGCCGCAGCACCACGCTGCCGTCCTCCGCTCGCACCGTGGCCGACACCGGCTTGCCCAACAGCAGGGAGATTTCTCCGAAGACGTCTCCCTCGCGCATCTCCGGGTACGCCTTCTCCCGCCCGTCCGGCAGCACGTGGTACGGCGTGCAGCGCCCGCGCAGCAGCAGGTAGAAGGCATTGCCCACCTGCCCCTGCTCGAGGATGGCCTTGCCGGCGGCTACCTTCAGCAGCTTGAACTCCCGCGCCACCGCCTGCTTCTGCTCCGGCTTGAGCGGGGCGAACACCGGGTTGCTGCGCAGCAGGTTCTCCACCATCCGTTCCCGGTAGAAGGCCTGCACCACCTGCCCCACCACCGGGTAGCGCTTCACCACCGGCGACAGCTTCGCCCGCGTGCATTCCAGGAGCACCACCGGCTCCATCGCCACCACGCTCGCCAGCCGCGGGCCCTCCGAAATCAACGCCAGCTCTCCGAAGAAGGCCCCCTCTTCCAACTGCCCCACCTTGCGCTTCTCTCCACCCTGGAGCTCGCGCACCACCTCCACCTTCCCCTGCACCAGCGCGAACATCGAGGCCCCGGGCTCGCCCTCCTTCACCACCGTGTGGCCCGGAGGGAAGGCGCGCACGTCCAGTTGCTCCACCACCGCCGCGAACGCCTCGCGCCCCAGCTTCGAGAACAACGGCACCACCGGCATGCCCGCCGCCGGCCCGTGCCCGTCCGGCACCAGCTCGAACTCCGCCGAGTGCGTGGCCGGCCCGTGGTGGCTCGCCTTGTCCGGCCCGCGCCACCCGTACAGGTCCGCCAGCGAGCGCTGCGTCCGCGTGTGCCCTGGTTCCAGCTTCAGCAGCGCCTTGCACGCCACGATGGCTCGCAAGAGGTGCCCGCCTCGCGCCCACGCCAGCGCCGCCTCCTCATAGGCGTCCACCGCCTCCGCGCGCCGGCCGAGCCGCTCGCGCAGCTCGCCCACGTGCTGGTGGCTGACCCCATCGTCCGGATCCGCCTTCACCACCTGCTCGTACTCGGCGAGCGCCGCCTCCACCTGGTCCAACGCCGCCAGGCGCGCGGCCTTCTCCCGGTGCCGCTGGAGCGTGTCCGTCACAACGCCCTACGCGCTCAGCGCCCGCACCCGGGCCGCCAGGTTCCGAGTGAAGAGGCGGTAGATGCGCAGCGCCGCCCCCTCATGCGTGTCCAGGTAGTGCTGGAAGCCCGCCCGTGTAATGCGCAGCGCCCGCACCGCCGTGCGCGCCCGAACATGCGCCGAGGTGGGCCCATCCTGGATGAGCGAAATCTCGCCCAGGTACGCCCCCGGCCCCAGCGTGTTGAGCCGCTTGGCGTCCGGCTCCGGGCCGCTGAACACGTCCACCGTGCCCTCCAGCAGCACGAAGAGCCCCGAGCCCTGGGCGCCCTTCTCCAACACCGTGGCCCCTTCCGGAATCAGCACCTGCTGCGCCACCCGGTACAGGTCCTTCATGTCCTCCAGCGAGAGCTCGCCGAAGATGGGAATGGCCTTCAGGTAGCCGTAGCCGCTCGTGGCCGGAGTGATTCGCGCCGCCGGCGGCACCGAGGGCGCCGTCGAGCTCGCGCCCGGCAACTGCGCCAGCACCTCGTCCGCCTCCGCGTCCCGGCCTACGCGCCGCAGCAGCCGCGCCTGCTCGGCCAGCACCGCCGGATCCTTGCGCGCATCCTCCGAGGCCCGCAGCGTGTCCACCAGCAGCGCCAGCGCGCGCCGGGGCTGCGACTCGTTGTCCAGCAGGGTGCAGATGCGAAGCACCGACTCGAGGTGCCGCGGATCATCCAACGGCACCCCGCAGAGCGCCTCCACCTCGGCGTGGACGTTGCCCAGCTCGCGGTACACCGCCGCCGCCTCCAGCGGCCGGCCCAGCCGCGCCAGGCACTGCGCCATCGACTCGCGCGCGCCCAGCCCGCGGTAGAGCTCCAGCGAGCGCTCCAGCGCCCCGCCCCGCTCGAAGGCCGCCGCCGCCTTGGCGATGTCTCCGGCGCGCATGTACGCCTCGGCCGCCTCCACCTGATTGCCGCCCTGCTCGTAGAGCGCCGCTACCTCCGCGTCCGGGCCCAGGCTCTCCGAGAGCCGCGCCGCGCCGGTGAAGTCGCGCGCCTTGCGCAGCACCTCCACCAGCCCCTTGCGCTCCTCCGCCGTGGCCGCCGCCGCCTCCCGCAGCAGCCGCTCCCGCTGGGCCGCGCTCAGGTCCTCGTAGAGCTGAACGGCCGTCTCCACCTCGTCGCGCGTGGCCAGCCACTGCACCACCTGGTAGGCGCTCCCACCGGGCGCGCCCGGCTGCCCGCTCTCATCCACGCTGTTGGACTCCGCCGGGGTTGGCTCCATGTCGTCTTCCTCTACCACGCCGGGCGATTGGCGAAGTGCCAGAATCCCTCGGCCCGAAAGTCCCACGACCGTACCGACTGGGCGAGCCCCAAGCTACCACAGCGCTTCGGAGATGGTCCGCACCAGTACGTAACCCTCCCACCTTCACCGCGCCCTCCGAAGCGCCTACCCCGCGCGGCTGAAGAGCAGGAAGTACTGGTTGGGGAGGAAGCCGTGCTCCTCGACGAAGCGGTAGCCCGCGGCCTCCATCTCCTGGCGCAGCTGCTCCGGCGGCAGCCGGTGCTCCTCGGGCGGCCCCATGGGCTGGCCCTTGCGGAAGTCGATGACGGCCACGCGGCCCTTCGGCGTGAGCATCCCCTGGAGCTTCCGGAAGTACGTCACCCGGTCCGAGATGTGGTGGTACGTGTTGACGACGAGCACCAGGTCCACCGGCTCGGGAAGCTGGGGGCTGGCGGGCGCTCCGAGCACCGGCTTCAGGTTGCCCAGTCCCTCTCGCCGCGCACGCTCTCCCAGGTAGCGCGCCATGTCCGGCTCGATGTCCACGCCGTACACCACCCCCTGGTGTACCGCCCGCGCCAGCCGCACCGCGAAGTACCCCGTGGCCGAGCCCAGGTCCGCCACCTTCGCCTCCGGCGGCAGCGCGAGCGCGGAGATGACCTCGTCCGGCTTCTGCCACGCATCCCGCGCCGGATCCTCGAAGCGCTGGGCCCACGCCTCCGCGTCCTCGAAGCGGTGGGGCATGGCGCCGTGGTGGCTCACGGAGTGCTCCGCGTGGCCGCCCTCGGGCGGGGCGTGCGCGCATGAGACCGCGAGCAGTGGTACCAGCAGCGACCCGAGGAGACGGGGACAAAAGGCGTTCGGCACGAAATCCTCCAGGGTGGACGGGGCGCGCATTCTCGCCTCCCGGGAGCGCGCCAGGCGAGCAGGCAATCGGCCTGCTGACTCCTCCGGCAATGCGCCACACCCGTTCTCACAGCCCAAGAGGATCATCCGTGGTACCCCAACCGTCTCCCAGCGGTATCGTGCGGGGCGCCGTTCGCCTGGAGCCCACCGAGATGAAGACCCTTCCCCCCTGCTGGAGATTGCTGCTGGCGCTGGTGACCTTGCGCGCCACCGCCGCGCTGGCCCACGGCGGCCTGCCCGAGACGACCAATGTTTCGCTGCGCCGTGGCAATGACAGCGATCTCATCGTGGGCGCCAGCTTCGGCGCGGTCATCTCCCGGGACAGCGGGCAGACATGGCGGTGGATCTGCCCCGAGGGCATGGGCATCGGCGCCTGGCGTCCGGAGCGCTACTTCTGGCTGACCGACGGGGACATCCTCGCCGCCACTGGCAACTCGCTGGTGCGCTCCTCGGACGGGGGCTGCACGTGGAGCATGCACCCGACCTTCAAGGACACCTGGGCCACCAGCCTCGCCGTCCACCCGACCGACGAGCGCATCATGTACGTCACCACGGGCAAGCCCTACGTGGCCAACAGCGTCTACCGCTCCGAGGACGGCGGCCAGACGTGGACGCCCATGGTGACGCCGAACGCGGAGACGCGCTACTCCGTCGTCCGCATCGCCCCGTCCGACCCCCGGCGGCTCTATGCCTCGGGCCTGGATGGCAGTGGCATGTTCCTGCTGCGCAGCGACGACGCGGGCCAGAGCTGGACGCGCCTGCCCCAGCCCCTGCCCCAGTTCCAGACGCCGTATGACTTCATCATGGTGATGGTGAGCGAGGCCTCGCCGGACGTGCTCTGGGCCAAGGTCTCCGCCCAGGGCTACAGCTACCTGCTCAAGAGCACCGATGGCGGCGCCACCATGACGCAGGTGCTGGAGGTGGCCGACATCCTCATCGGCGCGGAGGTCTCCGCGGACGGCAACACCGTGTGGGCCGCCACCCCCGTCTACCTCTACCGAGGCCGGGAGGGCGAGGCCATCGCTCCCCTGCCGCTGCCCAACGGCAACGCCTGCGCGAAGCGCTCGGGGGATGTGCTCTATGGATGCGGCTCGAGCTGGGTCCACGAGTGGGCCCTGGCGCGCAGCCGCGACGAGGGCACCACCTGGGAGCCCCTCTTCCGCCTCAAGGACATCGCCGGCTCCCACGTCTGCGGGGAGAGCACCCCCGTGCAGCAGGCCTGCCCCTCGCGCTGGCCCCAGGTCGCCGCGACGCTTGGCTCGAGTGTCGCCACCGACGGGGGCGTCCCCTCCGGCTCGGATGGCGGTACCAACGGGCCGGGGGACGGCACCTCCCCGCCTCCGCCCGCCGCGAAGGGGGGATGCAGCACCGCGAGCGGCCTGGCGCCCTCCGCCCTGTTACTCCTAACCCTCGGTCTGAGCCGCCACTCCCGGCGGCGCCAGGCCCGGAGAGACTGACCATGACGACGAGACAACGCATCCTCTGGAGTGTCTGTGCTTCCACGCTGCTGCTGGGCTCTGCCTGCGGCAAGGAAGAAGAGCCCACCGACAAGTGTGGCGAGCCGCTCTACGGTGGCTCCGCCACGGACGAGGCGTGGATGACGATGGTGGACGCGCAGAGCAAGGCGGCGGACGCCTCGCGCGCCGTCTCGCTGATGTCGCCGACCGAGGGGGAGACGTTCGCCGCCGACGCCGCGGCGCCCCGCTTCTCGTGGACCTCGCCGCTGCGCGCCTCCCTGGAGCGCGACACGCCGAGCCGCTACGCCCTGGCGCACCCGCGCGCCTCCAAGGGCGTGTTCTCGTGGCTGGGTGAGTTGCTGGTGCCCACCGCCGAGGCGCACCTGCCGCCCTTCACCGGAGACATCTACTTCGTGGAGGTGAGCGTGCCGGGCCGGGAGTGCCCGCTCCAGGTGCTCACCTCGGAGCTGGCGTGGCAGGTGGACGCCGAGTCGTGGAAGACGATGGGCGACGCGGCCGGCAAGGACCTCAAGCTCCAGGTGACGAGCGCCTACCTTCAGGACAACCGCCTCAAGGAGGGGCCCTTCCGGCTGGCGACACCGCGCGTGTTCCGCCGGGCGGCCGCCACGCCATGACGCGCACCCGACTGCTGCTGGCCGCGCTGGCACCGCTCGCCTTCGGCGCGTGCGCGGAGAGCACCTCCACCGGGCCGCTGGAGGTGCCGGAGCTGGAGTACGGCTCGGACACGGCCTGGCCCGCTCCCGAGTCGCTGCCTCCGGTGGGTCCCGCCGGGCGCCTCGTCATCACCAACAGCCTGGATGACACGCTCAGCCTGCTGGACCTGGACACGATGGGCTCGGCGAGCTGGGGGGAGCTGGCGCGCATCCCCGTGGGGCTCAACCCCGTGGAGCTGGAGGGGCCGCACCACACCGCCGCCTCTCCCGACGGCGCCTTCTATTACGTGGGCATCTCCAACTACGTGCCGGGCGGAGGCTCGGGCCCCCACGGCGCGCACGGCGCCGGCACGGCGGATGGCTACTGCCTCAAGATGGATGCGCGCACCAACCGGCTCGTGGGCTCGGTGCGCGTGGACCGCAACCCCGGCGACGTCATCCTCAGCAAGGACGGGCGCACGCTGTACCAGACGCACTTCGACCTGCTGAAGATCGCCGACGCGGCCCGGCGTGGCGTCACCGACGAGCGCCAGATGGACTCGCGCCTGGCCATCCTCGACGCGGAGACGATGACCCGCAAGGCCATGGTGCCGGTGTGCCCCGCGCCTCACGCGGTGCGCCTGTCGCCAGATTCTCGCCGCGCGTACATCGCCTGCTGGTCCGACGAGGTGGCCGTGGTGAACCTGGAGGATCCGAGCTACCCGGTGACCCGCGTGGACGTGGCCATCAACGCCGGCTCCGCCGTCACGCCCCGGCACGAGCCCTACGCGCTCACGGTGTCGCCCACCACGGGCGCGGTGTGGGTCAGCTCGCTGGCCAGCCACTCGGTGCAGTACATCGACCCCGTGACGCTCACGGCGGATCCGACGCGGACCGTCATCCTGGATGGCTCGCCGATGTTCGGCACCTTCACCGCGGACGGGCGCATCCTTTATATGCCGTACCAAAGTGTCGAGGCGATCGCGGTCATCGACGCGGCCACGGGCACCAAGAGCGACATTCCGCTGGCGCCCAGCGGCTGCATCAACGTCCACCAGGTGGAGCTGACACCGGACGAGCGCCACGGGCTCGTCGTCTGCGAGGGAGACCACGTGGGCCCCGGCACGCTGCACGTGGTGGACCTGGCCGAGCGCACGGTGGTGAAGACGGTGCGGGTGGGCCTCTATCCGGACTCGGTCGCCATCCTCCGGGGGACGCCATGAGGTGGGGACTGCTGGTAGCGGGGCTGTGGGTCGCGGGCTGTGGCGGTAGCGGTGCCACCCCGGCGGCGGACTACGGCGAGGAGCTGTTCCAGGACTCGCGCCTGTCCGAGAGCCAGTTCAACAGCTTCTCGTGCGCCACGTGCCACGCGACCACGGCCACGCCGGAGCCCGGTCGCATGAACGCGGGCTACGCGCTCCACAACGTGGCCTCGCGCCCGAACTGGTGGGGCGGCTACGAGACGCGGCTGCTGGACGCGGTGAACTTCTGCTACGTGAACTTCATGCGCGGGGTGACGCCGCTGGCGCCCGAGGACCCCAAGTCGCGCGCCCTCTACGAGTACCTGGTGCGCCTCAGCCCGGACCCGGAGGCGGCCGCCCTGCCCCTCACCGTGGTGAAGGACATCACGGACGTGCCGAGGGGAGACATCGGGCGCGGCGGTGAGGTGTACCGAGCAGCCTGCCAGACGTGTCACGGCGAGCTGCACACGGGCAAGGGGCGGATCGCCGCGAACGCCTCCGTGCTGCCCGAGGTGGTGGGCGACTACGACGCGCTCTTCCCGGGCGTGCCCAAGCAGCTCGTCGTCATCGAGAAGGTGCGGCACGGGCAGTTCTTCGGCGTGGGAGGCAACATGCCGCCCTACAGCCGAGAGGCCCTGTCGGACGCGGACCTGGGCGCGCTGCTCACGTACCTGGGGCTGTAAAGCGTCGGACCGTGGACTCCCAGCCCTCCGGGGGGCTGGGAACCGTCCACGATCGGACCTAACTTGCACGCCATGAGCCTGCGCTCGCCCATGCAGCTCACGCTCTTTGAAGTGCCGGGGGCCTCCCGCCCTGTGCCGGAGCGCTCCCGGTCTCCCCGGCCCCCGGCCGCTCCCTCTCCAACCGAGCGCTCGGTGCCCGCCCGGGCCGAGGCCCTGCCCCGCGCCGCCGGGCTGGCGCACCAGCTCTCGGAGCACCTGGGCCTGCCGGTCCACCTCACCCTCACGGACAACCGCGCCACCCTGGTCAGCTTCCGCCGCCGGCCCGAGGGGGTGCGGGTACGCGTACACCACCTGTTCCTCGACGCGCCCGAGGCCGTGGTGCGCGCCATGGCCGCCTTCGTGGGCCGGGACGAGGCCCGGGCCCGCGCCGTGCTGGAGGCCTACGCTGGCGAGCAGCGCTCCCGCGTGCGGCGCACCCGCAAGCCGGGCGCTCCGCTGAAGGCCCGGGGCCAGTGCTTCGACCTGCGAGCCCTCTACGAGCACCTGAACGCCACGTACTTCGAGGGCCACATCCAGGCGGACATCGGCTGGGCGCGCCGGCCCGGGAACAAGCGCCGGAAGACGATCCGCCTGGGGGTGTACGACGCGCGGCTGCGGGAGATCCGCGTCCACCCCGCGCTGGACCAGCCCCACGTGCCCGCTTTCGTGGTGGAGGCCGTCATCTTCCACGCCATGCTGCACCAGCTCTTCCCCGAGGCGCCGGACGGCAGCCACCCCTCGCACTCTCCGGAGTTCCTCGAGCGCGAACGTGCCTTCCCCCTGCTCGACTCCGCCCGGCGGTGGCAGCGCGAGCACCTGCGCACCCTCCTCCGTGGGTAGGCCCGAGCCTGGTCTTTCCTCTGGGTGAAGAAACCCCAGACAGCAAGGAACTTCTCGTCACGAACCGACTTCAGGGGTTGGCTCCAGGCACCGGGCCGCTGCATGCTCCGGGGTGCATGCGTTACTTCAGCGTGAACGAAGCGAGCCGGCTGATCCCTCTGCTGAACCAGACCTTCGAGAAGGTGCGCCCCTGGGTGGAGCGGGCGCAGCAGCTCGGCGAAGAGCTGGCGTCGCTGCGGAGCCAGGGCACGCGCGACGCGCACACCGAGGTGCTCCGCGAGCAGCATGACGGGCTCATCGAGCGGATCCGCGCGGAGCTGCGGCAGCTCCAGGACATGGGCATCGAGGTGAAAGCAGCCGACGGGCTGGTGGACTTCCGCGCCCAGCTCGGAGGACGGACCGTGTACCTGTGCTGGCGCTACGGCGAGAGCGCCATCGCCCACTGGCACGAGCTGGAGACGGGCTTCGCGGGACGCCAGCGCATCGAGGACCCGGAGGTATTCGCTCCCACCTACCTGAGCTGACGCCGAGGGCCGCCGTCAGGACGAGGAGAGCCCCTTGCGCAGCAGCACCAGCTTGTTGCGCGCCGAGAGGATCTGCTGGCGCAGCGACTCGGCCTGGCGGCCGATGTCCGAGAAGTCCTGCTCATCGGCGAGCTGCGTGACCGCCTGGGCCTCGTCGGCCACCTGTCCCATGCGCTCATGGAGGACATCCAAGCTGCCGGAGAGCTCGGTGTTCTGCTCAGGAGTCTTGGCCTCGGCGCGCTTGGTGGCGAAGTCCTGCATGCGCTGGTTGAGCTCGGCGGCGCTCTGGCCCAGGGCGCCGTAGCGCTCAAGCACGGACTTGAAGGTCTCGGCGCGCTGTTGGAGTTCCTGGGCGCGGGCGTTGACGGCCTCGGCCTGGGTGTGTTGCCGCTCGCGAGCGGAGGACACGGCGTTGACGAGGGCGCTCACGCTCTCGTTGAGGACGCGGTCCTGCTCGGCCACGTCGCGGAGCAGCTTGGAGGCGCGCTCCAGGCTCTTCTCGGAGTTCAGCGGGGCCTTGCGCAGCTGGTCCGCCAGGGACTCGAAGCGGCGCAGTTGATCCTCCAGGGCCTCGGCGGCGGTGGTCAGCTCGGACGCGGGCGGCTTGTCGCGCTTGCTCATGGGGCAGGCACCATGGCACGGCCGGGGCGGGTTGCCACGCCTGGAGATAGGAGAAGATGCTCGGAGCGTCTCCCATGGACATCTCCCACGGAGGGCGGCGCATGACAGCACAATTGACCCTTTCCATCTTGCTCCTGGTCATCTCCACGGCGTGCAGCACACCACGCGTGGTACGCCTCGACACGGGACGAGACGCCCCCCTCATCCACACCCCTCGCACGGACGAAGCTGCTGCGGTGGAAATGGAGGAGGTGGATTTCACCCAGGCCCTCGCGAAAGAGGCCCGGCAGTGGAGGCCCCCACCCAACCCCGAGCGAGCCGCCCGGGAACTCTTCGACGTCCCGCCGCGCAGTGGCTGGTACGGCTACACCCAGCGCCACGGGGTCGTGCCCTTGAGCGAACAGCCTTCCACTTCGCAATGGGCCCAGGTGGACGTGGCGCTGACGCAGGAATACGTGCGGTGGTGCGAGGCCACGAGCAAGCCTCGGGACTGCCTGAGGCTGCTGCTCAACAGCCCCGTGCTCAACGGAGATGGCCGCTATGCCCTCGCCATGTCCTTCGCCATGGAAGAGGTGCTGCCCGAGATGATGGCCGCCTTCAAGGACATGGCCGACCCCCAGACGATCAAGGCCGCCATCCTCTGGACGATGACCGTCTACGCCGCGATGTGGCTGGCGCCCGAACCCGTGTTCTCCAAGGGGCTGGCGACGGTCGTGACGGCCAGCTTCATCTGCTACATCGGCGTGGACACGTTCTGGACACTCATCCAGGGCTGGAGGCGACTGGTCGAAGCCGCCGACCATGCCACCTCGCTGTCGGCTCTCCGCGCGACGGGTGAGCGGTACGGCAAGGTGATGGGGCAGAACGCCGCGCGGGCCTTCGCGCTTCTCCTCACTGCGGCCATCGGTCAGACGGCCTCCAGTTTCTCGGCCAAGGTGCCTACGCTGCCAGGCTCGGCCCAGGCGTCAGTGGCGGGTGCGGCACAGACACGAATCCGACTGACCGCCGTGGCGCAGGTGGAGACCGTGGCTGTGTCTCCCCATGCGGTCACGATGGCCCTTGCCCCCGACGCGGTCGCCGCCACGGAAGAAAGCCTGCGCGGCACAGCTTCCGGCCCGGTGGAGAAGGAAGGCCCGTGGCACCACATCGCCACCGACAAATGGGCAGATGCCACCCACAGCGGAGGCCCATGGACACCAAAGTTCCAGAGAATCTTCGATCGGGCGGGTATGTCCCTGAACGATCCTGCCAACCAAGTCCGCATCCACGGACACAGAGGCCCCCACCCACAGGAGTACCACGAGCGGATCTACGAGCGACTGGAGGAAGCAACCAAGGGCTGTGGCAGCATCCAACAGTGTCGAAAGGCGCTGACGGCGGAACTCCACCGGCTGGCGAAGCAGATCTCGACCGAAGGCACCACGCTCAACAAGCTGGTGACCCGGAGCCAGTGACCCCAGGTGGCCAGCATGGCGATGAAATACTTCAAGCTCTCCCAGGACGTTGACCGCGCTGGCGGGTGGGATCTGGGCAACCCCACGGACCCACAGGGCCGGGAGGTGGAAGACCCGTGGAGGTTCCGGGAGGGCATGCCGGTTGCGCCCCCGGGGATTTTGAAGATCCCCATCGGCCGTCCGGGCAAAGCCCTCGACTTCACGCTCGCGGGATTCAGCCTCCCAGTCGTTCACGCCAAGGTCGCTTCCCTTTTCATGGAGCTGGCTCCTGGCGATGTTCAGCTTCTGCCGGTGGACATCCCAGGGCAGCCGGATCAGTTCTGCCTCCTCGTGGCCACACGGCTCATCCGGTGCATCGATGACACGGCCTCCGAGGAGGTGGAGTATTGGACGCCAGAAGATGGGCGACCGGAGAAGGTCGGACAGTATCGGGACGTCTACGGTATGCGGATCGACCCCGCGAAGGTGAGCGACGCCAAGGTCTTCCGTACCTGGGGCTGGACCGTGGCACTGATCGTCTCGGAGCAGGTCAAGGAAGCCCTGGAGCGCATCGGGACCACGGGGGCGAAGTTCAAGCAGGTGTAGCTAGGCGACCTGTTCTCGGAGCCCTGCCCACCGCCCGAGCCCAAGCGGCCCTGGCTCGCCTGCTCGCCGCAAGGGCATTCCAGGTACGCGGGGACTGCCTAGTTTTCCTCGGGGCACACATGCCCTGAGGAGGAAGCAAGGGAATGCCCAGGAGCTATAGCTTCGACCACTACACGGCAGTGAAGCCGGACACGAGCAAGCTTGGCACGGCGGACGACCGTCAGACGCCGGTCAAGAGCGAGACGCCCATGCCCGAGCAGGAGGGGATTCATTACGGGCAACGCCACGCGGAGACGATCGCCCGGTTCCAGGCGCGACACCTGGAGCGGGAGACCGAGCACCGGCTGGAAGAGGAGGCATCGCAGCTGGATGACGCGCCTCCGGACAACGTGAGCCTGTCACGGGATGAGGACTCCGAGCCCGTGGAGGCTCAGGTGGCCGAGGAAGAGCCGCCCTCGATGGAGGCCGCCACGGTGGAGGAGCCCTCGGAAGCTTCCGAGCCCCAGCAGGTGGACACCGAGCAACCCCCGATGGAGGCCGCGGCGGAGGAGAAGCGTCTGGAGTCCTCCGAGACCGTGACCCCGGAAGCCGCGCCCGTCGCGGTGCGAAAGCCGGTCCGGAAGCGTCCCGCCCAGCGAAAGACGGCCACGCGCGCGGGCGCGAAGAAGCGCGCGGAGCCGAAGCGGGCGCAGTCCACCTCCAAGGCCAAACCGGGCAAAGTCACCAAGCGAGCAGCCGTCGCCAAGAAGCCCACCGCGTCGCGAACCCCGAGCAAGGTCACCCGTGGCGCCAAGCAGGTCGCCCGCACGGGAGCGGCACGCACGGCCCGTCAGGCCAAACCCACCACCGCCAAGGCAAAACCCAAGCAGGGTGCCACACGGCGACCGACGAAACGGCGCTAGCCCCACAGCCGTGCCCTCTCACCCAAGAGGGCGCACGGCACGACAGTGACACTTCGTGCGGGTCAGGCAGGTCGTTCAGTCAACCTGACAGATTGGCCTCACAGCTTCCAACCTGCCTCTGCCCAAGTGTCCACTAAGCGCTATACTCGCACCCCGGCCAGGGACTCCACACCCAGCGGGGACGCCATGACCCGAAGCGAGCGAAGCGTCAGTCGCCTTTCCAACACCGTTGCCCTGCTGCTCATCGCGGCGTTCGCGGCGGCCTGCACCTCCGACACACCCACCATCACAGGCGTGAGCGTGCAGGCCGACTCCCCCCGGCTCCGGCCCGGGAGCACGGTCCGCCTGGTCGCCACGGTCAGCGGCAGCGGGCGCTTCGATGCGGGCGTGTCCTGGGCCATCGAGTACGGCGGCGGCACGCTCTCCAGCGAAGAGGGCGCGGAGGTGACCTACCTCGCTCCCGAGAGCGAAGGCTCCTGGGAGGTCGTCATCCGAGCCACCTCGCGGGTGGACCCCACCGTATCGGGCACCGCGAAGCTCGCGGTCTCCTCGGAGCGCGTCGCCGACCTGCTCATCACCGCCGTGCCCACCACGCTGCCCCCGGGCGGCACGGCGTCCGTGGTCGCGTTCGTCGATGGGCTCGGGGTGTTCAACCGGGACGTCACCTGGAAACTCATCGAAGGGTCGGGGCAGTTCCACCAGATGGACAACCGCTCCGCCGAGTTCCAGGCGGCCGAAGACTTCACCGGCCAGGTCATCCTCGAGGCCTCCTCCAACGAGGACCCCAGCCGCAAGCAGACGGTGACCCTCACGGTGGAGCGCCCGCTGACCGACAGCCTCTCCACGCGGATCCGCGCGCCCGGGTGCGAAGTCGACCGGGGCGCGTGGGGGTGTACGGGAGTGCCCGCCCATGACAGCAGCACCCTCCTCGCCTCCATCACCTCGGCCCATGAGTTCAACGCGCTCGCGCGCATCCCCGGAACGGACCTCCAGGCGCCCCTCGCGTACAGCACCGCCGACGCCGCCTACAGTGGCGCGCTGGACCTGCGCTCACTGAACCGGGGGCAGTACCCGCTGGAGGTGGCCGTCTCGGACACGCAGGGCCACACGCTCATCACCCCGGCGACGTTCGTGCTCGACCGTCCCCCTCGGCTGGAGGTGACGGAGCCGGCCACGTGGCAGATGGTGGGCTCCTCCCTGCGCATCCGCGCCACGTGCGGCGATGACTCCACGGAGTGCAGCCTGACCGCCAGCGTGCTGGATTCTCCGGGCACCGCTCGGCCCACCGCCCTGGGAACCCTCGACACGACCCTCGAGCTGGCCGCCGCCGAGCGCAACCCCGTGCCGCTGCACATCATCGCGGAGGACTCCCTGGGGCAGACCACCTCGCGCACCTTCTCCCTCTTCGTGGCGGACCCTGCCTTGGAGGCCGTGGCGAGAGTCCCCGGGCAGCTCGTGGACGCCGACGCCTCCCGGCTCCTCTTCACCACCGGCGGCGGCCCCAACACGGCCGCGACCGGCCTGGCGCTCATCGACCGGACCTCGGGCCAGCTCCAGACGTTGCCGATGCCCACCCAGAGCGTCATCAGCCAGGCCCGGCTGACCACCTCCGCGGCGCTGTTCCTCTCCGAGTCCGTGCCCGCCTCCGGGCTGGGCCCTCGGCTGTACCTGTATCGCAATGACGGGTTTGGCCATTACCTCCTCTTCCCCGTGGAGACGGACCGGCAGCTCCTGTCGTTCACGGCGCGGGGAGACCTCGCCCTCTGGATGACCCACCCGGACAACGAGCTGCTGCTGCGCCATCTCGTCTCCGACGCCACGGTGCGCGTGGCGGTGGCGGGCGTCTCCGAACACGACGTGGCGGAGAACGGCCTGGTCGCGTTCATGGACCCCAGCTACGACATCGTGACCTACCGGGACAACGTGACGCGCCGCCTAACGGATGATCCGGACGACCGCGTGCGCAATGGCGGCCCGCTCACGGACGGAAAGCTCGTGGTCTACAACAAGGTCACGGTCTGCTGTGGCACCCCGACCCTCACGGTGGCGCTCCACACCGGCGAGCAGGAGATCCTCCTGACGCCGCCGCGCCCCCTGGGGCCGACGTATACGCCGGGGCGCAGCTACGCGGTACACGCGGGCTGGGTGGCCTACATTGACCTGGGCTCCAACGGGCAGCGCCAGGTGTGGCTGCGCAGCCCGGAGGGCGAGACACGCCAGGTCACCGACTTCAGCACCGCGACCACGATCGAGGCGCTCGGCCCGGAGGGACGGCTCGCCGTGCGCAACGTCGTCAACGGCAAGGCGAACCTGCACGTGAGCCGCGCCGATGGCACCCTACAGGACCTCGGGCCCGTGGAGGGGCGCGCCCTCTGGCTGCAGGACGCCTGGCACGTTCTCTGGGCCGACACCCTGTTCCGGGTGCGGTAGGCCCGGCTCAGGCGAGCCGCTTGCCCTGGGTGCGTGTAGCGCGCGACGAGGGTCCACGCGTCTTCACGAGGACTGGGCGGGCGCCAGCCGGAGCGTGCCCTCCAGCGGCGCCCCGAGGCTGAGCATCAGCTGCGCCAGCGACTGCGCCGCCAGCTCGGCCGTGTTGCCCAGGCGCACCAGCATGTCGCCTACCTCGTCCGGTGAGCGCGCCAGCGCCAGCGTCTGCAGCCCCACGTCCCCTTCCCACAGCTCCATCGCCGAGGTGCGCGCTTCCCGCTCGAACTGCGCCGGGTCCAGGTTGTTGCGCTCACACACCCGCATGCGCGCCAGGTTCCGCCACAACATGACTTCCTGGTCCGCCAGCCGCAGCTCCACGTGCCAGCGGCCCTCCAGCCCCTCGGCCTCCCCGCGCAGCCCCTTGGCCAGCGCCGCCACCGTGGCCGGCGTGAGGTGGCTGAAGACGACCGACAGGTCCCCGCGCGTCTGCTGCCCGGTCGAGTCGATGACCACGTACCAGAGCACCATCCGGCCGGTGAAGCGCGCCGAGGAGCGGACCTCCACGCTCCCATCGTCATACTCGGCCGACCACTGCGCGTTCACCACGCGCTCGGCATCCAGCCGCCGGAACTGCCGCAGGAAGCCCAGCTCCGCGCCCGGGCTGCGCTGCTGCGTGAAGACCGCCACCCGGCCCGAGCGCAGCACCCCACGCTCCGGCTCCGCCAGGGGCACCTCGCCCGTGGCCACGAAGTGCCCGTAGGCCTCGAGCGCGCCCGGCCGCGACAACTCCAGGTCCGCCGTCCGCCCCAGCGAGCGCTCCAGGGGCATCAGCGTGTTGCCGCCACCCGCGTTGCCCAGCGGCTCCAGGCCCGCGAACGGATCCTCCACCTGCCCCGCCGTGGACGTGGTGGTGACGCGCAACGTCTGGGCCCCGAGCCGGCTCACCTCGTGGAGCTTGCCCTGCTCTCCGGGCCGCTCCGTGCCAGACACCTCCCAGCGCAGGGTGCTGCCCTCCGGCAGCGTCATCGGCTCCCGCAAGTCCAGCGGCGGCAGCGCGCCGGCGCGCAGCTCGGCCGCCACCGTGACGGTGGTCTCCAGGTAGCAGGCCGGGGGAACCTCCTTCACCCACGACACGCCGGCCGTGCTCCCCGCGTTGAGCAGCAGCACATAGGTGTCCTGCAGGTCCTCGCTCACCAGCGTCTCGGGCAAGGTGGCCGGCAAACCGCCCTCGGAGCCGGCCGGACCACCGGTCGCCTCCTCGAACGCCGCCGCGCTGGTACCTGGCAAGACTCTGTCCACCGCCATGAGCTCCCCCACAGAGAGGCTGAAACGGAGCGTGCCCCCTGGACCTATCACGCTCCCCCGGATGCTGTCCGCTCATCCGGTGGTTCTGGAAGTTCCCTCTCGCCTGCCCCACATCCAGGCATGACGCGGGTGCTCGCGGCTCCCACCGCGCGCACGCAGCTTACAAGGCACAGGTCCACCGAGGTGACACGCGCATGGATTCTCTATTCTCCGTCCTGGTGACGGGTGCTACAGGCCAGCAAGGGGGCGCGGTGGCCCGTCACCTGCTCCGGCGGGGCTACCACGTCCTGGCCCTTACCCGTCGCATGGACTCCCCCGCCGCCCGAGCCCTGCAGGCCCAGGGCGCCGAGCTGGTGCAGGGGGACTTCGAGGACCGGGACTCGCTCGAGGCCGCCGTCCGCCGCGCCGACATGCTCTTCGCCATGGCCACCCCCTTCCAAGCCGGCATCGAGGCCGAGGTGCGCCACGGCCTGCACCTCATCGATGCGGCCCGGCACGTGGGCGTCAAACACTTCGTCTACTCCTCGGTGGCCGGGGCGGACCGGCGCACCGGCATCCCCCACTTCGACAGCAAGCACGAGGTGGAGCGCTACCTGCGCCACGCGAACCTGCCCTACACCATCATCGCCCCCACCTTCTTCATGGAGAACTTCACCGGCTCCATGTTCCGCGAGGGCCTCCAGGCCGGGCAGCTCGCCCTGCCGCTGGCTCCATCGCATGGACTGCAGTTGGTGTCCGTGGAGGACCTGGGTGCCTTCGTCGGCCGGGTGCTCGCTTTCCCCGAGGACTTCCTGGGCGAGCGCATCGAGGTCGCCTCGGACGAGGTGACGGGGCACCAGGCCGCCGACCTGCTCTCGTACGTGAGTGGCCACCGCATCCACTACCACCAGCTACCGCTGGAGCTGGTGCGCGAGCAGAGCGAGGACCTGGCCCGCATGTACGAGTGGATCGACCGCGTGGGCTACCACGCCGACATCCTCACCCTGCGCCACGAGTTCCCCGACGTGGGCTGGCACACCTTCGAGGAGTGGGCCCGGGGCCAGGAATGGCACTTCATCGGCGCCGCGGCCCGTCTGGACATGGGCTCCAGCGCACACTGAACCGACCCCTGGGAGACTTCCTCCCAGGAGTCGGGCTTTTGTGGGGGCTGGGCGAGCCGCTCAATGCAGCAGCACGCGCTCGTGGGGAGGAAGCCGCTCGTAGCGAGACTTGATCAGCCGCTCCTCCTCGGGCAGCCCCAGGCCACGTCGGATGTCCGACCCTCTCCAGGGATGACCGAAGAGCGGGCCGAGCAGACACACGTCCAAAGCACCCGCCATCAACGGCACCAACCCCAGCAGCGCCACCGCTCCGCCGCGCGAAGAGCCCGATGAGAGCCCTCCGCAGACCAGCCCGGCCCCGGCCAGGATGCGGATCCAGCGCCCCGGGCGCGAAGCCATGAACCCCACGAGCATGAACCACCTCCTGCTCGAAGATGGGCACGCATGAGGGCTGCTTCAGTAGCCCCCCCAGCGCTTCCCGCGCGCCTGCCCGTCCGCCCACCGCCCAGGGAGGCTCAGGCGTCGAAGTCCACCCGACGCACCTCGTCATCGCCGAGCGCCGCCTGGTAGACGTGCCACGCGGTCGCGAGATCCTGGAAGGGCAGCCCCACCATGCCGAACACGGTGAGCTGCTCGGAGGCGGTGCGGCCCGTGCGCAGGCCGGAGATGATCTCTCCCAGCTCCGCGTGGATGGAGGACTCCGCGGGCCCCGCGCCGCCCACCAGCCCGCTGGAGGCCGCCAGTCCCCGGTGGTCGCACACGAAGGTGGCGCCGCGCAGCAGCCCCGCGGGCAGCTCCACCTTCTCCGACTCCTCGGCGCCCAGGGCGGTGATGTGCAGACCCGGGCGCAGCCACTCCGCGGAGAGCGAGGGCTGACCCGCGACGCTCGACACCACCACGATGTCCGCCTCCGCCACCGCTTCGGCCACCGAGTGTACGGGCTGCACCGGGAGCGAGAGCTGCTGGTACATGCGCGTGGCGAACGTGGCGGCGCGCGTGAAGTCCACGTCGTAGACGAAGGCCTGCGCCAGCGTGCGCACCAGCCGCAGCGACTTGAGCTGGAGCACCGCTTGATTGCCAGCGCCGATGAAGGCCACGCGGGTGGCATCCACGCGGGCCAGCACATCCGCCGCCAGCGCGCCCACCACGCCACTGCGCACCGCGGACAGGTGCCCCGCGTCCATCACCGCCAGGAGCGCCCCGGTGGCCAGGTCATGCAGCTGGAGCACGCCCGGGCTCGCGGGGGTGCTCGAAGGGAAGCGGCCATGGACCTTCACCGAGTACGCGGGCACTCCTGGAAGGCTGCCGGGAAACATCACCATGGCCGTCCCCTCGGCGTGCAGGGGGACGCGGGTCCGCTGGGGCGCCACCGTTCGCGCCAGCGCATCCGCGCGGAACGCCTCGCGCATGTCCGACAGCAGGGTGAGGGCCTGGAGGTTGCGAGCCACATCGGAGCGGGAGAGGAGGAGCGTGCTCATTGTCCACCACCCTACCCGAGCGCCCTCCGAGTCCCCATTCCCGCGTCACATCTGGCCTGGGCGCTGTCCGTGAAGGAACGGAAGTGACCCCTGCCCGTCTTCCAGGGCGAGCAGGCGTGGGAGGCGTCTCCCCGGAGGCTCTCGGGGGCCCCGGTCACCCCAGCCCAGGCCTGTCCGCCCTCGCCAGGGGGGCGGTGGGCGCGGTCGTCCTGTCGTGTTCAAGGTGAAACCTGGGCGTGAGCACGAGTGGTCGCGGAGGTAGACATGCTGGAGCAGGAGCCACGTCCCCAGGCTTCGGAGGCAATGAGGGACCCGGAGGAACCCCACCGGCTGGCGGCCTTCCTGCGCGCGCACCGCGAGGAGCTGCTCGCCGACTGGAAGCGCTCTACCCATGCCATGCACTCCCGGCATGCGGACGGCGCCACCCTGGAGGACCACATCCCTCCCCTGCTGGACGGCATCACCGAGGCGCTGGCGCACGAGGCGCATGGCATGCCGCTGCAGTTGCCGGCCGTGCTGTCCGACGTGCATGCCTTCTCGCGCCTGGCCCAGGGCTTCACCATCCATGAGCTCACCTATGAGTACGGGCTCCTGCGCCGCTGCATCCTCCACCGCCTGGAGGCCGCGGCGGTCCACCCGGCGCCTGGTACCCTGGCACTATTGGACGAGCTGATTGATCAAGCGGTGACGCGCTCGGTGCAGAGCTACACCAAGATGCGAGAGCGCACGCTGAACTCGCTCGACCGGATGATGCAGGCCACGCTGGACAGCCCGGATGTGGACACCCTGCTGCACCGACTGCTCACCTTGCTGATGGAGTCGGCCCTGCAGGTGGACTCGGCCACCATCCTGCTGCGCGAGGACGGCACGCTGAAGATCCGCGCGGCGACGGGGCTTGGGGCCGAGCAGACGGTGGGCCAGCGCATCCAGGTGGGCGAGGGCTTCGCCGGACAGGTCGCCGCCCAGGGCCATCCGCTGTCCATGCGCCTGGCGCCCGCAGCCACGGCACAGAAGGAGCAGCTACCAGGCCCCCCGGGCCTGCGCGCGCTGTACGGCGTGCCGATGCTGGATGAAGAGCGGCTCGTCGGTGTGGCCTACATGGGCTCGCGGACGGCCTATGCCTTCTCCGAAGCGGACGCGCTGGTGTTCCGCATCATGGTCAGCCGGGCCACGACGCTCATCGTCCAGGCGCAGCTGCGCGCCCGGGAGCTGGCGGCGAGAGAGGAGGCCGAGCGCTCGCTGGCGATGATCGACGCGCTGCTGGCCGCGGCCCCCGTGGGCATCGCCTTCCTGGACCGGAAGATGCGCTACGTCCACATCAACGAGACCCTGGCCGGCCTCAACGCCGTGCCGGCGAAGGACCACAAGGGGCGCACCGTGCGCGAAGTGCTGGCGCCCTCCATCGTCGACATCGTCGAGCCCTTCCTTCGCCAGGTGTTGGAGACGGGCAAGCCCTCGAAGGAGTTCCAGTTCTCCACGCCCGCCGAGCTGGGCCGGGTCCTGGAGCGCACCTGGTTGAGCAGCTACTTCCCGGTGCGCACCCAGGCAGGGGAGCTCCTGGGCGTGGGCGCGGTGGTGATGGACATCACCCCGCACAAGCAAGCGGAGCAGGCGCTCGAACAGGGCCTGGTCTTCCGCGAGCAACTGCTGGCGGTGCTGGGCCATGACCTGCGCAACCCGCTGTCGGCCATCAGCGCCTCGGCCTTCGTGCTGGCGCGGGCCTCGGGGCTGGAGTCACGCGAGCGCCAGGCGGTGGAGCGCATCCGCCGCAGCAGCGCGCGCATGGCCCGGCTGATCAACGACATCCTGGACTTCGCGCGCAGCCGGCTGGGCGGGGGCATTCCGGTGAAGGCCCAGCGCATGAACATGGCGGAGGTGTGCCGCACCACGCTCGAGGAGCTGCAGGTCATCTTCCCCGAGCGCCAGCTGCTCCTCGAGGTGATGGGAGACACCTCGGGGCAGTGGGACCCGGACCGGGTGGCGCAGGTGCTGGGCAACCTGGTGTTCAACGCCCTGCAGCATGGGCAGATGGACACGCCGGTGCGCACGCGGGTGCGCGGCGAGGGCGCCGAGGTGCTGCTGGAGGTCATCAACCAGGGCGAGCCGGTGCCGGAGGACATGCTCCCGCGCCTCTTCGATCCCTTCAAGCGGGGCCCGGAGGACCAGCGCCCGCACGAGGGCCCTGGCGGCTCGCGGAGCCTGGGGCTGGGGCTCTACATCGTCCGGCAGATCGCCCTGGTACACGGTGGGGACGTGGAGGTCCACTCCAGCGCCGAGGCGGGCACGCACTTCACCGTGCATTGGCCCCGCGCGTGCCAGTAGGCGCGCCTAGCGGGCGTTGGCCGAGAGGGCCAGGGAGTGCAGGGCCTCGGCGAGCATCTGGGTGCCGAGGCCCAGGTGCTCCAGGGAGATGAACTCATCGGGCGCGTGGCCGGTGTAGACCTGCCCTGGCAGCCCGGGCCCGAAGTCCACGCCGCGCGGGAAGAGACGGGCGTAGGTGCCGCCGGCGATGGAGATGGGGGCGATGTTCGAGCGGATGTTCTGGTGGCGCTTGTAGATGTCCATCAGCGTGAGGACCAGCGGGCCGGAGACGTCGGCCACGTGCGGCTCGCCCACGTAGCGCCCCGGGCCCTCGACGATGCGCCCGTCCGACTCCTGGGTGATGCGGGACACGGCGTGGTTGAGGGCCTGGTGGAAGTCCTCGTCCCCCTCCTCGCTCCGGGGCCGGCGCAGGTTGACGCCCAGGGAGACCTTGCCCTCCTTCACGCGCAGCAGCGTGGCCGCGACGATCATCGGCCCCATGAGCGGATCCTTCCCGGTGAAGCCCAGACGGTCGCCGTGGTGGTCCCCGTCGAAGCGGCGGGCCACGGCGCGCAACATGGCGGCGATGCCGTTGTCCACCAGGGGCAGCTTCTCGGCGATGGCCGACAAGTCCCACAGCGCGTTCTGTCCCTGCTCGGGAGCCGAGGAGTGGACGGCCTTGCCCTGGGTGGTGATGACGATGCGCATTCCCCCACCGGCCAGCCCCACCAGCGGCGCGCTGCGCACCTCGGCCTTGAGGGTGGAGCGCTCCTTGCGGACGGACTCCACGGCGGCCTTGGCGGCGGCCAGCGCCTGCTCCAGCGAAGTGCCCGAGGTGGGCACCAGGCTGAGCATGGCGGCGCCGGGCACCTGGGTGAGGAACTCCCCGGCGGAGGCATCCACGGCCACCAGGGTGCCCTCGCCCTTGGCTTCCGACTCCAGGGCCGCCTCCAGGGTGAGGGCGACGAAGCCCGACTGGGCGACGACGACGGGGTACTCCGAGTCCACGGAGACGGCGTGGGTAGGCAGCACCTCGGTGCGGGTGTACTCCTGCATGCCCTTCCAGTCGCTCTCCTCGCCGTTGCCGATGATGAGGAGCACCTTGCCCTTGTGGGGCTTGAGCCCCATCTCCTTGGCCATCGCCAGCGAGACGAGCCCCATGGCGATGGGCCCCTTGTCGTCCATCACCCCGCGGCCATAGAGGCGGCCATTGCGCACCTTGGCCTCGAAGGGGTTGGACTTCCACTCGTGCGCGGGCGCGGGCACGACATCGCCGTGGAAGATGAAGCCCAGGTGCGGGGCACCCTCGCCCCAGGCCAGCTCGAACACGTCGTTCTGGCCCACGGTGCGAAAGGCGAAGCCGTGGGTCTGGGCCCACTTCTGCAGGAAGCGACCCATGGCGGCGATGCCGGGGCTCTTGGCGGCAGGCTGCTCGCTGCTCACCGTCTTGAAGCGGACGAGCTGCTGCGTGAGCGCCACCACGTCCCCGAGCCCGCAGGCGCTGACGTACAGGGCATAGCGCTGGGTGAGGGGAATGCCGGGCAGCGCCTCCTCGGAGAACTGGGCGGTGCGCTTCGCCCCCGCGAGCTGACAGTTGGGAGGCTTCGGCTCGGCCTCCTTGCCCTTCTCCTTGCCCTTGCCCTTGGTGTCGCCCTTGGGCGCCTTGGGTACCTCGGCCTGCACGCCCTGCTTGCGCAGCCGGTCCTGGAGCTTCTGGTTCTCACGCTCGATTTCCCGGAGCTGCGCCGGGGTGAGCTTGGGCCGGGAGCCCTGGGCGAGCGCGGGTGCGGAGGCGAGGAGAACGAGACCGAGACAGAACAGATCCAGGCGCATGCGCGCTCCACCCTACCTCAAGAGGATGAAAACGGGCGGCCAGGTGGCTAACACTGAGGCATGTTCTTCACCTCACCCAAGAAGCTGAAGATCCCCACGCCGGAGGAGGCGCTGCCTGGCCGCTCCGAGTCGATGCCCGTCCCCGAGAAGCACTTCGTGCTGGGCACCCCGCTAAAGGGGCCCTTCCCTGCCGGCTCGCAGTACGCGCTGTTCGGCCTGGGGTGTTTCTGGGGCGCCGAGAAGAAGTTCTGGCAAGTGCCGGGCGTGTACAGCACGCAGGTGGGCTACGCGGCGGGGCCGACGCCCAACCCCACGTACAAGGAGGTGTGCTCGGGGATGACGGGGCACAACGAGGTGGTGCGCGTGGTGTTCGACCCGGCGAAGGTGAGCTACGAGACGCTGCTGCGCACCTTCTGGGAGAACCACGACCCGACGCAGGGCATGCGCCAGGGCAACGACGTGGGCACGCAGTACCGCTCGGGCATCTATTATTACGACGAGGCGCAGAAGCGCGCGGCGGAGCAGAGCCGGGACGCATACCAAAAGGCACTGGCGGGGGCGGGCTACGAGGCCATCACCACGGAGCTGCTGCCGGCGCCGAGCTTCTACTTCGCTGAGGACTACCACCAGCAGTACCTGGCGAAGAACCCGGGCGGCTACTGCGGCCTGGGCGGCACGGGAGTGAGCTGCCCGGTAGGCGTGGGCATCTCCAGCAGCTAGGGCTTCTTCTTCTGGGAGAATGCCAGGCCCCGAGCGGCCAGTGCATTCTCCAGAATGCCAATGGCCTTGGGACCCACGCCGTGAAGCCTGGCCAGCTCGGCCTTGCTCAGCTGGGTCACCTGGCTCAAGCGCGTGATGCCTATGACCTCGAGAGCGCTGCGCGCGGGGTTGCCGATCTTCGGCAGGCTGTCGTCGAGCTCGGGCTTCTTCATGGAGCTACTGCTCCTTGGAGGTGTGGCAGTTGCCGCAGCCGAAGGCGCCGGGCGGGGGATTCTGAGGATCGAACGGCGCGCCGAGCAAGGCGGCCATCTCGGGCGTCACCTTCTCGCTCATGAACTTCACCCACTCGGGCTTCTCCTTCATGAGCGCGCCGAACTCGGCGTGGGTGGACGGGAGCGAGAGAATCTCCGGGTTGGGCATCTCGAAGCCGCGCTCCCGGGCGTTCTTGCCGTGGCAGGTCTTGCAGCCGAACTCGGCGAACTCCTTGGGGTCGAAGGCTTGGAACACCGGCCGCATCCTCGGCACGACGACCATGGCCATGAACTTGCCGCGCTGCTCCTTCGGCAGGTCCTTCCACGCCAGCTGTTGAGGGGCGGCGGCAGCGGGGGGCTCGGCGGCCTGGGGTGCGGGCGCCGGAGGCGGACTGGCCGGAGCCGTCGTGGCCGCGCTCTGGCTGGCACAGGAGAGCGCACCAGCGCCGGTCAACCCAACGAGCGCGATGAAGACGAGGGAGCGGTGATTCAAGGAGTGTCCTTCCCGTTGAACTCGACAAGCCCCCAGAGGGCTTGGGCTCCAGCATCCCAGGGCTCGAGTAGCACAGCAACACGGTGAGTGCCCGAGCCGGCCATGAGCCACCATGGCCGGCCTGGGTTGAGTCACTGGCGGTTCTGCATCCGCTGGCGCATGGCTTCGTGCCGGCGCTGGTGCTCCTCGCGCTCCTGGGTGATGAGTTCCTGGGCGCGCGCCTTCTGCGAGTCGCTCAGGAGCTTCTCCGCCTCCTGGTAGAACGCGGCGTCATTGGCTCGCAGCTCGGTGATGAGGGGCTCCAGTTGCTGCATCCGCTCGCGCATCGCCTCGAAGTCAGGCGGCGGCCTGTTCATCCGCTCGGTGTCGCTGGGAGGCGGCCCCGACGGGCGCGGCGGACGCAGCGCCTCCAGCTGCTCTACGATCGGCGCGTTCTTCTGCTCCAGCGCGGCCTGCAGCGCTTCCAGTTGGGCCACCTGCTCAGCCGTCAGGGCCAGCTCTTGCGGGTTCTTCAGCAGCAGTTCCAGCGACGAGGGAGGTTTGCCCCGTCCTCCCCCGGGTCCATGGGGGCCCTGTGCGCCCGCCAGCAGCGGGACCACCAGCACCAGTACGAGTGGCATCAGCTTGAGGGACATGATGGTCTTACTCCTGTGGGTATGCGTCCGGGGCGGCCCTGCCTTGCAGGTTCCCTGGCGCGACAGGGTTCAATGTGTCCCCAGCCCATGTCCCGCGCATGACGCCCATATTTCGGTATGTTTCTCGCACTCTGGGCGCCTGGGTGCTTAACAAGTGACGAAGGCTGCGCATCTTCGCGCAGGGCCCGAGTCGGGCTTTCGAGCCCCCCAGCGGCGCTCCCGCCAAACCTGTCTGACTGTCTGACAGGTTTGCCCAGCGCCGCCGCGAGCTGGCACAGAAGAGCTCTTCAGGCTCATCACCTTCTGAACGGAGCGGTCTTGAGTCAGGTCAATCTCGAGGGCAGGGAAATCGCGAACGAGCGGCTGGTGCTCGACTCGGGGGCCATCTACTTCCTTGGCCCCAACCTGACGCTCCGCAACTGCGCCCTGGTGCTAAAGGTGTCCGCGCGAAGTTTGATCATTCCCCAAGCGGACTTCATCGACTGCACCATCGACATCCCCAAGGAACTGAAGAACTTTCGTTGGGAGCACGCCTCTCTGAAAGGTTGCCGGTTCACCGGGCGCATGAGCGGCAATGACTTCGGGCGGTGGCCTTGGTCCGAGAAGGCGTATGGAAGTATCGAGGGGTGTGACTTGACTGCGGCACACCTGGACGCATGTCGGTTCCTTGGGTGCGACGCCAGCACGATGCGCTTTCCTTCCTGGCCGTACTTCACCCTGCTTGACCCGGTGCGCAGATACCGCGAGCTGAGGGCAGCCGCGTGGCCTGGGGACATTGGCTCCATCGTGGTGGAGAGCTTCGCGGAGTGGCCGGCTTCGAGCATGGCCATCACGTACTCTGCCCTGGAGCTGGCCAAGCGGCGCGGCACGACTCCGGAGGCCATCAGGGCCGTGCTGGAGGAACTCGACGGCGTGAAGTACTGAGAGGCTTGCTCAGTACTTCAGGCTCGCTCACGGCCAGCGGTCGAGCACGCCTACTTGTACCTGTCGCGGCAATCGCGCTGCGCCGGGCTTTGAGCCGGGGGACTTCATCATGAGCCCCGTATGGTCCCACAGGCTCAAGCAGACCGGCACGCGGCGGCCATCCGGAAGCAGGAGCTCGGAGTAACGACCCAGCACGGCTTCCTTCCCGTACTTGATGAGGCCCTCCGTCCACAGCTGCCCGTAGACAAGGGTGCCCTCGGGGAGGGTGTAGGGGCGGTTATTCCAAATGCGAACCAGCCGGCCGGTGACCTTTCCCGCGTGGTAGACGCCCAATTGCTGGTCGTTGCCAGGCTGGTTGATGTCGATGATGAGGTGGTACTCCTCTACGCTGAGCCTCAGGTCCTTCATGGTCTCGATGGCTTGCTCGGGGCAGTCCTCGGGCAGCGGCCGGAGCTGGGGCGCGGCGCACCCAACACCGAAGGTGGCGCACAGCCATGCGGCGACGGCCATGTTGGGCCGGGAGTTGCGGAGGGTGGACACGAGCGAGCTTCCTTTCTCGGATTCAGCGGTGGAGGTGCTGGTGGGCGCGAGCCACGCCCACCACGTGGTGAAGAGGGAGAGCCCCAGTAGAACAGGCCCCACCCCAAGGGCGACTCTCCGCAGCACCTTCTTGCGGCGGTCAGCCTGCGCTTCGGCGGTGGCCAACTCCGCCTCCACCTCCTGGATGGCGGCGGCGAACTGCTCGAGGGCTTGTTCGCGGGAGAGTTCCATCTTCTGCTTCGGGGTTTCCCGCGCCCTGCGCTCCGCCGCCTGTTTCTGCAGCCGGCGCTCCTCCACTTCGTCCTGGGTAACAGGAGCAGGGCCCTCGGCAGGAAGCCTCAGCGGCACCTTCCAGCGCTTCCTGGAGCGCTCCTTCGCCGCGTCCCACAGCGCCTGGAGCAGAGCTTCGGCGCTCTCGTGGCGATCCTCCGGCCGCTTCTCGAGCAGCTTCAGGACGATGCGGCTGAGCGACTGGGGGACCTCGGGATTGAGACGATGCGGCGCTCGGGGAATCGCCGTCTCGATGGCCACCAGCAGTTCGTCCGCGGGCATCCGCGCATCAAAGGGCCAGCACTCCGTGAGGGCTTCATAGAAGAAGACGCCAAGCTGGTAGAGGTCTCCCGCCGCGGCCGCGTCAAAGCGGGCGCCCTGCTTCCAGGCCTCCTCGCGGATGAAGCTGATGCACTCGGGCGGCAGCGCATGGGGCGTCCCCGGTGCCAACCCCACGGTAAGGGTAGAGCCGCCTGGCAGGTACGCACTGCCCATGTCCACGAGCACCGGCTTGTTGTCCGTGGCGCTGACGATGACGTGCTCGCCCTTGAAGTCCCGGATGAGGATGCCCCTGGCGTGCAGCCGGGCCACCACTCGCACTACCTCGATGAAGACGTCCACCAACTGGGCGGCGGAAGGGCGGGTGCGCTCGCGCCACCGGTCGAACGGCTCGCCCAGCACGTGGTCGGTGACGATGTAGAGGTAACCCCTGGTGGGGTGCGGCCACCGGTCCACGGCACGAAGGTGAGGCAGGCCCGGGTGGCTGGCGTTGGCCATGAGGATGGCGCCCTCATGGCGCATGCGCCCGTCCACCTGCCGCTCTTCCAAGACCCTCTCGGGAGTCTCCTGCGGTGGAGCGGGTGCTGGCCTTACCGCCATCTTCAGGGTGAAGAAGTCCCCGTCTCGCTCGACCTTGAAGACGTGGCCGAAGTTACCGCTGCCCAGCGACTCCACGATTCGCCAGGGGCCCACCATGTTCCCCGGCTTGAGGTGGTCGGGGTGAAAGGCGTTGGTTGTCATGGGCACGGGCTTCCTAATGCGGCAAGAGGTTGAGAGAAAGGCGACGCTGACCACTTGCGTCCACGAGTTCCAGGCTGAACTCCCTGCCATTGCTCCACGGCACACTCTGCGCTTCCACCACCAGCAGGTCTGTTTCACCTGGCCCCAATTGCGACGGCTTCATCCGCAGGGAGAGCACCTTCACCGAAGCGCCTGCGGTGTTGCGGAGGTGTACCTGCCCCACCAGCCAGGGCTTCTGGTTCGGGAGGTTGCGCAGCTTGAGGGTCACCAACGTCGAGAATTGGCCCGGGTAGCCATGGCTATCCAACACCTCCAGACCGCTGGAGTTCGCCGAAGCTACCGTCCTGGAAAACCCGACGGGCAGCATGTTCTTGTAGAGCCACCCGGAGAGCGCGAGGCCCACGGGACCGCTGCCGGCGCTGCGGGCCTTGAGTTCCTCCAGCTCCGCCTCTTTCTGGGCGAGGGCCGCCAGCAGGGCTTCCGGGGTGTTGGCCCGGCGGTCCACCTCCACACTCCCATCCATCACCTTGTCCTGGGTGACGACCGCGAGGACAGCCTGGGCCGGGAGGGCGCGATCCTTGAAGCCGATCTTCACGATGAGCCGCTCGCCCGAGCCGAGGTCCGCGAAGGGTTCGAGGGTCAGGATGCGATCGCCGACATCGGCCCATTTGAAGCGCGTGCGGTCCACCACGAGGCTGTCGCGATCCAATGGGCCGTTGAAGGCCACCGTGGTGAGGTTGCCGGCGGCCACGTAGAGTTCGGGGAGGGGCTCGGCGGGCGTTGCAGGCAGCCAGGTGCGCCGAGCCTGACGCTCGCGGGTGGGCGGTTGAGACTGGGCGGCGGCGGTGCTCGCCACCAACAGGCAGAAGCTGGGCAGCAGCCACGTTGTGGGTAGGGCCAAGGGAGCAGAACCTCCAGGGTTCTCACCCTAGCATGGCGCGCATCGGGCGGCCTGGGCTCACCCTGGCAGTGCCTGTGAGTCCCCGACGCGTCGGGCTATGATTCAGGCCACACGCCCTTGGGGGGATTCATGGCGGAACAGCTTTGGTCGGACGACTTGCTGGAGCGGCCGCGGCAGCAGTGTGACCCACTGGCGGACGAGGCCGTGAGCGGCCTCTTCCAGAACGGGCAGGTGCCCGCCGCCAATACCCTCATGAAGCAGTTGGTGGCCAACGAACAGGTGCTGCCCGAGCAGCTCCCCGCGGGCCTGCGGGGTTACTTCGAGCAGAGTGGACGCCTGCCTCCCTGGGTGGACCTGGGGCTCCTGCGCAAGGGTGAGGAGCTGTTCGGCCGGTATGGTCCGCAGATCGTCCTCTCCCTGCTCTGCTCGTCCCTGCCCTCCTGCTACGCGGCCGCCAAGGGCGTGCAGGTGCTGCACCTCACCGCCCGGCTGGAGACGGACCCGTACCGCCGCATCCTCGAGACGTCCCAGATGATCATCGACGTGATGGCGCCGGGCGGTCTGGAATCCGGAGGGCTGGGGCTGCGCTCGGCGCAGAAGGTGCGCCTGATGCACGCCGCCGTCCGTCACCTCATCCGACGGAGCGGTCAGTGGAACGCCGAGTGGGGGCAGCCGATCAATCAGGAAGACATGGCAGGCACGCTGCTCACCTTCTCCAGCCTCATCCTCCAGTCGCTGAAGCGCATGGGCTGCGACTTCACGCCGGTCGAGTCCCAGGCCTACTACCACGCGTGGCGAGTGGTGGGCTTCGTCATGGGGCTCGATGAGCGGTTGATGCCGACAAGTGCCGAGGAGGGTGAGCGCCTGATGGCCACCATCCAGATCCGGCACTACCGCGCCTCCGCCGAGGGCCAGGCGATGACACGCGCCCTGCTGGAGATGATGCAGCACATGCTGCCGGGCAACGCCTTCGACGGCATGCCCGCCACGCTCACACGCTACCTGGTGGGCGATACCACGGCGGACCTCCTCGGCGTTCCTCCCTCGGACTGGGAGCGCATCACCGTGGGGCCGCTGCGGATGCTGGGATGGGTGGTGGACAAGAAGGTCGACATGAAGCCCCCCGTGGTCGCGAAGCTGGTGAGCCTGGTGGGGCGGCGGATGCTGGACGGGCTCGTGTGGATCAACCGTGGGCCAGAGCGGCTGCCCTTCCGCATTCCCTCCGCGCTTCGGGAGTCCTGGGGTGTGCAGGGCTGGGAGCGGGCATAAGTCGAGTGGATACGGCTACTCCCCTCGCTCGAGCCGGTCGGCGAAGTAGCTCCGCGTGGAATCGGCCACGGGCAATGCGCGGATGGCGGCCTGCGTCGCCGAAACGTCGTAGGCGACACGACGGAAGGTCACGAGATCTCCGTCATAGAGCGCCCAGGAGGCGCGCGGGTCTCGATCCCGGGGCTGCCCCACGCTCCCTGGGTTGATCACCACCTTCTTGCTCCACAGCCCTCCAATCATCGTCGTGCCCAACGGCACGTAGAAGATCGTGTTGGGCCCCACGAAGGTATAGGTGCGGTTCCAGTCCTGGGAGATGCCGAACAGCTCGCGGTTCTCGTACGTTGTGAGCACCGCGGGGACATGGGTGTGACCACAGAAGCCGTGCGGCGTAGCGAACCGCCCGAGCAACTCCACGAGGAACTGATCGAGCTGGGAGTTGAGCATCAGGAAGTGGTTGCGGTGCCCCGGCCAGACATACCTCAGGGTCGGCTCCTCGGGAGCGCCGTGGACCCAGGTGATCTTCCCCTCGATGCGCAGCGCCAGCGCCTCGGCCTGGCCATCGACAAGGGCCGATCGCATCCGCTCCCACGGCTCGAGCCCCTCCAGCGCGCGCGCGGACCAGAGCGCCATCTCCCGCGCATCCTCCTCCATGCCCTCGTCCCCGGGCACCGCCGTCTCCAGCTCGTGGTTGCCCGCGAGGATCAGCCCCGCGACCTCGTGGACGCGCGCGAAACACTCCCGAGGAAAGGGGCCGTACCCGACCGTATCGCCCAGACAGACGATGCGATCGGGCTTCTGGGTCTCGACATCCCGAAGCACGGCCTCCAGCGCGGCGAGGTTGCCGTGGATGTCGCTGAGGATCGCGATGCGCGGCATTCGCCTGCTCCGTCTTACTGAGACATTGGGTGCGTGAGGTCGAACTGGGTGATGCACGCCCCCGGGATGGAGGCGCCGCGCGCAGGGACTCTAGTCTACGGATCAGCACCCACGAAACGCCCGCGCCCGTCCAACCAGAAGGTCAGACGGGCGCGGAGTTCTTCTCAGACAGCGGCGCGGAGGCCGCCCGCCGCTACTGGCAGATGTCGCGGTCGTTCAGCGGGTTGATGTGGCCCTCGGCGTAGCCCGTCATCGACCGGGCGTAGAGGCCACCATCGAAGCTGCCGTTGCTGAAGCGCACGTCGGCGTAGGGCGCCAGCAGCGTGCCCCAGAAGCCGATGCCGTTGGCGTTGATGGCCGCCGTGTCCACGAAGTTGAACAGCACCCCGCGCTGGTCGATGCCGCCCGCGAACGAGTGGCCCAGCCCCGAGAACGTGGCCGTGGAGCCCGAGATGTTGATCACCGCCAGCGAGCCGCCCGGCGCGTCGATGGACAGCAGCACCGCGCCGGTGAAGGCGCTCGCCGGCACCTGGAACACGTTCACGTTCGGATCCGTGCCGCGCAGCATCACCCCACCCCAGGACTCGCGCACCGTGGTGCCGTTGACCGGCAGGTTCGCCAGCCGCGAGGACAGCACGCGCAGCCGCGCGCCCTGGTAGACGAAGTCGATCGGCGAGCCCTGGCTGATGGTGCCCCGCGACATCGTCACGCTGTTGGCCGAGAGGCTGCCGCCGTGCCACGCGTCACCCCAGACGGCGCCGTTGCTGAGCGTCAGGTTGCCACCGGCCACCAGCGCGTTGGCCGTGTTGCCGTCCGCCAGGCCCACGCCCACCGAGAAGTTGTTCATGCGGATGTTGCCACCGGCGGCCACCTTGCCCTGCACGTCGGTGCCCTGGGTGTAGTCGTTCAGCACGAACAGGTTGTAGTCGCTCAGGCGCACCCCGAAGCAGGCCCCGCAGGGACGGCCCGGCGGCGTCAGGTCCACCACCGTGTGCCGCGTGGTCGCCGTGGCGCTGTTGCCCGCCTCATCCGTCGCGACCAGGGTGATGATGTGCGTGCCAGCGCCCACCGAGGTGCCCGCGGGCGGCGTCTGCGTGAGGGTGAGGTCCTCGCCGGACGCGCAGTTGTCCACGACATGCGAGGCGGCGATCACGCTCGGCAGCGTCGAGCGGCACGTCCCGTTCACCTCGGAGACGGTGGGCGCGGGCGGGATGATCGTCGGCGCCTCCTCGTCGCGCACCGTGATGGTGAAGGTGCAGCTGGCGGTGTTGCCCAGGCGGTCGGTCACCGTGCAGATGACCGGCGTGACACCCGCCGGGAAGCTGCTGCCCGAGGTGTGGTCGCACGAGACCGTGGCTCCACCCACGGGAGCCTGGGCCACCGGCGCCGGGAACGAGGCCTGGGCGCTGCACAGGCCCGGCTCCGTGGGCTTCACGATGCTCTCGGGGCAGGTGATGGAGGGCGGCTGCGTGTTGCGGATGGTGATGACGACCGTATCGGACGCCGTCTCACCGCGGCTGTTGGTCACCACCAGGGTGATGGTGTGGACCCCAGGCGACAGCATGACCGTCGTCGTCGGAGAGGCCGTGTCGGCCAGCACCAGCGTGCCCTCCTGCCAGCGGTACTGCAGCGGCGCGCCCGCATCGTCCGTGCTGGAGCCCGAGCCATTCAGCGTGACGGGCGTCGCCCACGCCGTGGCATCCAGCGTCTGGTCCGGGCCCGCGTTGGCCACCAGGAAGCCGCCGTCGGTGATGCGCACCTTGCCCGCCAGCGTCATGATCTGCCCGGTGGGCGCGCTGCGCGTCACGACGTTGAGCCCGAAGTCACTGGTGAAGTGGCTGTGCGAGGGAGAGTTCACGTCGCTGTCGAGCAGCCCGAACTCGCTCTGCCCGTAGGCCGACACCGTGTACGGCGGCGAAGCGTTGCCCGTGGAGACCACCTCGATGGGCAGGAACTTGAACCAGTTGCGCTGCGTGAGCCCCGCGCCGCCACCGCCCTCGGCGAGCGCCAGCAGGCCGCCACCGCCGTTGACGAAGGTGGCGATGTCCGCCTTGTGGGCGTTGAGCACATCGAGCTCCGCCTGCGTCAGCGTGCCGCCGAAGTCCGAGGCCACGCCGATGGCGCTGTAGCGCTGCGACAGCGTCTGCCACCACGAGGGCGACTGGGCGGCGAGCTGCGCCCCGTTCGCGTGGATGAAGCCACTGCCCTCGTTCAGGCCGATGGCGATCAACCCGTTCTTGCCCACGCGGTGGCCCGAGGGCACGGCGATGCGCGACTCCACCCAGAGCATCGGCAGGGTGCTGCCGTGGCGCACGTAGGTGACCGCCTTGCTCAGCAGGCGCCGCGCGCCCGCATCGTCCTGAGCGTGGAAGTCCGGATCATGGCCCGTGAGGAAGATGGGACCGGAGGTGATCTCCACCGCGGCGCGCGTGCTGGAGAGCGCCTGCTCCCCCGCCTGCGTCTCTCCGCAACCCCCAAGCCCCAGCCCCAGACAGGCCACTACCAGCGCCAACAAGCCTGCGGCGTTCTTCCGAGTCGTTTGATGCATTCAGCAGCCCCCTCTTACAGCGTGGTTTAACTATTCAGCCACGACTGAATCCCCGAAGCAATGGGGACGAGGGGTACCCTTTAGTACCTACTTGGTCTCGGATTTCGAGAAAGCAGGGGTCAGGACCTGCGGCGCCTGGGCGTTGGCGCGCTCCAGGTGGGGGCCAAGCTGGCCCGTGGCCATGAGGCCCAACATGCGGAAGTCGGAGATGAAGGACCAGAGCGGGTACTTGAAGCTGGCCGGCCGGTTCTTCTCGATGCCGAAGTGGCTCACCCAGGCCATGCCGTAGGAGGCGACGAGGGCCGCGGGCACCAGCGAGGCCTTGCCCAGCACGGCGGCGGCGATGCCCAGGCCCACGCCCGCGGAGGTGCCCACGAAGTGCATCCACCGCGTGGCGGGGTTCGCGTGTTCACGCAGGTAGAACGGCCAGAACTCAGCGTAGGTGCGGATTCGCTCGGTCATGGAATAGTTATGACGCATGGCCGACTGGAAGCCCAAGCCCAACCTCACGGTGGACTTCAAGCGCCTGTCCCTCAGCGCGGAGGAGGGCTTCGTCCTCTCCCGCCTGGATGGGCACACCTCCGCCAGCCAACTGCCCGCACTCACAGGGCTTCCGCCCGAGCGGCTCCAGGCCATCCTCGCCCGCCTCCTCGCCCAGGGAGCACTGCAGCCAGCTCCCACGGAGCCCAGTGCCCCACCGCCCGTGGCCGCGCCTCCCCCGGAGCTCCCGACGTTGGACGCGCTCCCCGAGGAGCTGTCTTCCGATTCCGAGGCGCCCGAATCGTCCGAGGAGCCCTCGGAGCCAGAGCCCTCCGAGGACGAGAGCGCCGAGGCGCAGGGCAACTACCGCAAGCTCTTCGAGACGCGGCTGCACCCCCTCACCGAGGATGAGCGCAAGGCGCGGGCCCACGGCGCGGACGAGCCCGAGCTGTCCGCCTTTTGCTTCGACCCGGTGCCGGGCGTCATCAAAGCGGTGATGGAGAACCCGCGCACGGGGCTGGCGCACGCGCGGCTCATCGTCCGGCACCACCGCAACCCCGTGGGCCTGGAGGCGGTCTGCGCGCGCGCGGCCTTCGCGGCGGACGGTGGGGTGCGCCGCTGGTTGGTGCGCAACCCGCAGCTGCCCTCGGGCCTGTTCCGGCGCCTGTGGAGCAACCGGCGGCTGATGGAGCTGCACAAGACGACGGTGGACCGCGACATCCCCGAGGGCACGCGGCGCACGGCGCGCGAGCTGCTGCGCCAGCGCTTCAACACCGGCCCCTCCGAGGAGAAGGTGGAGCTCATCCTCAACACCGAGGGCCGCACGCTCGCCTCGCTCACGGGACTGGCGGTGGACGGCAAGACGGCGGCGCTCCTGTGCGGGCGCACCTACCGCTCGCCCATGCTCATCCAGAACATCGCCCGGTGGAGCGCGGCGCCGCCGGCCCTCATTGCCCACCTGCTCAAGCAGGAGGCGGTCCGGCGGCAGCCGCAACTCCGGCTGCTGCTGCAGCGTCACCCCAACGCCCCCGCGGACGCACGCCGCGGGGAGCGCTGAGGCTTCACCCGCGTCTTACTGGCAGTCGCGCGTCTCGAAGTAGCCGATCAGCGGGTGGCTGCCCTCGGCCGCGGTGTCCCGGCCCACCAGGCACTTGCCGGCGGGCACGGTGACAGCGGAGCCGCCGCTCTCGAGCTTCAGCTCACCCGACACCACCTGCAGGCCGCCGGGGAAGCCCGTCGTGGTGTTGGCCTCCACGGGGCGGAAGCTCGGCGCGTTGCCGCCGCTCAGCCGCACGCGGTAGCTCTGGTCCTCATAGAAGGAGGGCACCTCCTCCGTCGGATCCGCCCGCAGCGGCGAGAGGAAGAACTTCGCGGCCAGGTCGAACTCCGGCAGCACGCGCACCAGCGGCAGGCCGTCGGCGCCCTTGGAGAGGTTCAGGTCGAAGTGCCGGTTGGACAGCGGGTTCAGGTCCGCGGTGAAGAGCTTGGTGCCGTTGAGGCTCACGTAGCTCTGCGCATCGCCCAGGCCCACGTGGCCGATGACGAAGTCCTCCTTGCCCTCCTGAGCCTGGAACTCGAAGGACATGCCGGACAGCGAGTACACCATCTGCTGGCGGGCCAGCGACGAGGTGCCGCCGTACGGGGCCCGGTACTCGGTGCTGCCCAGGTTCAGCGCGAAGCCCACCGTCTTGTCCTTGGCGTTCATGCGCAGCTCGGACAGCGGGTTGGCCTTCGCCGAGGAGAAGGCGTGCGTGGCGCCATCCGCCTCCACCTCGAGCTGGATGGCGTCGAGGATGCCGGTGCTGAAGGTGACGTCCTGCTCGCCGTTCTCCGTCAGCCGCAGCTCCACGCGGCCCGCCATGACCTTCGGAAGCCCCTGCGCGGCCGACGGGTCGAGGAACTTCACCGCGTCCTTGGCGCCGCCCAGGTCCACCACCACCGCCACCGTCTTCTTGCCGAAGCTCAGCACCATCGGCTCGGCGCGGTCGGGCCCGAGCAGCAGGCCCAGGTCGATGCCGTCGTCATCCGTGGAGGTGGCGCGCAGGCGCAGCTCCAGCTTGTCCACGGCCAGCGCGCAATCGGGATCCACGGGGGCCGCGCCAGTGGTGCATACGTCATCGCCCTTGAGCAGGAAGATGGTGGAGTCGCCCTGCGTCTCCTCGACGTTCGCCTCGGTGAAGATGCGCTCGCGCAGGTACTTCTCCAGCAGCGCCGCCTGGGCGTCCACCGCCGCCGGGTCGGTCGGCACGGGGCTGGTGGGCAGCTCGTTGGAACAGTCGCCGTCCGGCTCGGCGCAGGTGCTCGGGCTGCCGGTGAGGGGCACCTGGGCAAAGCTGCCCTGGAAGATGGAGGCGGCGGCGCCCAGGCTCTCGAAGGAGGACATCTCCGCCATCACCCGCGCGCTGGCGCTCACCGCGCGGACCATCTCGCCACTCCGGGTCGCCGTGGCCTCGGAGACCTCTTTCGCGCTCGGGGCGTCGCTGCAGCCGACACCGCCCAGGGCGACCAGCGTGGTACCGATCAGCCAGAACTTCGTCTTCATGCGCTCTCCTTGGTGAAACGGGGCGTGGCGGCTGGAGCAAGCGTTACGCCAACGAGTCGACGGCGTAACCTCGCGACATCCCATGCCCCGTGAGCAGCATGTTAGACCGCACCCTGACAGCCCTGTCAGGAGGCCGGGTCGAACGAGCGACCCTCGAGCGTCTCGACGGCGGCGCGGATCTCCAGCGGGATGGAGATCTTCTCGTACGAGGGGTAGCGGATGGTGACGATGACACCACCGCCCCGAGTGTAGAGGGTGCCCTTGTCGGCGTCGGCGATGGCGTACTCCATGGTGATACTGGTGCGGCCCATGCGCGACACGCGCGCACCCGCGATGAGGTTGGCCGGGAAGACGACGGGCTGCAGGTAGTCGGCGTTCGTGGCGGCGAGGATGGGGCCAACGCCTGAGTGCCCCATGTTCACCAGGCCGATGCGGGTGAAGTAGGTGATGCGGGCGGACTCGAACCAGACGAAGTAGCGCGCGTTGTTGACGTGCCCGTAGGCGTCCATCTCGCTCCAATGGACGGGGAAGCGCAGGGTGATGGGGAAGTCCTTGAGGGTGTCCGACATGGGGCACCATGCTAAAGGCATGGACATGACACGTCACCGATTGGTTCTGCCTGTGTTGGGTGCCGCGGTGTTTGGCATCGCCGCGCTGAGCTGGGCGCGTGAACCCGTGGCGGCGGTCCGCTACCGGGTCTCCACGCGCGAGGCGCCTCGTCACCTCATCGCCGAGGGCAAGGGCTCGGCCACGCTGCTGCTCAACGCCTCCACGGGGGCCAGCGCGGCGTCCGTGACACTGCTGGAGCTGGGCCCCGGCGCCGCCGTGCCCGAGCACACGCACGAGGCGAGCGCGGAGATCCTCTATATCGAGGACGGCGCGGCGGAGATGGCGGTGGACGGGCAGAAGCTGAAGGTGGAGCGGGGAGACGCGGTGTACATCCCGGCGGGGGCCAAGCACTCGGCGCGGGTGGTGTCCGAGGGGCCCATGCGCGCGGTGCAGGTGTACGCCGGCCCGGGCCCCGAGCAGCGCTTCACCCAGGGCCCGCGCGTGGACACGAAGGACAAGAAGGACGGGAAGTGACGACTCCGGAGAGCGGTACCGCGACGAAGCCCCAGCGTCGCCTGGGCATGGTGCGCTGGCTCCACCCCGCGCAGTTCATGCGCACCAGCCTGGATGCGATTGTCGCGGCCGTGTTCGGCGCTCGGGCCGACCAGCGGCTCGTCGAGGCGATGGTGCGTCCGCAGGAGCCCTACTTCGACTACTCGCAGATCGAGGACGAGCAGGGCCACTTCTGGCTGGACTACGTGGCGGACACGGGCGACGGGTGGGATCCGACCTACTGCATCGCCCGGCTGCTGGCACTACCGACGCTCCAGGTGGGAACCCAGGGCGGGGCGCCAGAGGTCCTCCCCCGTGGACGCGTGCTCGTCTCCGGAGGCGACTGTGTGTACCCGGGCGCGAGCCGCGAGGTGTACGAGGAGCGGCTGATCCAGCCCTATGAGTCGGCGATGCGGCGCTCGCACCCACCGAGCCCGGACCTGTTCGTCATCCCAGGCAACCATGACTGGTACGACGGGCTGGCCTCCTTCCTGCGCCTGTTCTGCGCGCAGCGCTGGGTGGCGGGCCGGCGCACGCGACAGACGCGCAGCTACTTCGCCCTCAAGCTGCCGCGCGACTGGTGGCTCATCGGCACGGACGTGCAGCTCAACAGCGACATCGACGTGCCGCAGGTGGAGTACTTCCGGCAGGTGTCCGCGCTGATGGGGCCCGAGGACCGCGTCATCCTCTGCAACGCGGAGCCCTCGTGGATCCACGCGGTGGCCACCAAGAAGCGCCGGGGCTACCTGGAGAACAACCTCGAGTACCTGCAGGAGAAGGTGCTGGGCAAGCGCATCAGCGTCTTCATCGCGGGAGACCTCCACCACTACCGGCGACACGCGAACCCCGAGGGGCGTCAGAAGATCACCGCCGGTGGCGGGGGCGCCTTCCTGCACCCCACCCACGCGCCCGCGGCGAAGACGCTGCTCGATGACTACACCGTGCAGACGAGCTTCCCGGACGAGAAGACCTCCCGGAAGCTGGCGCGCAAGAACCTGATGCTCATCCGATACAGTCCGCTGCTCGGGTTGATCACCGGCGGGCTGTACCTGCTGCTGGCGCTGGCGGCGTACGCGGAGGTGGGGCACCTGGGCCTCTCGCGCTTCCCCGAGGTGCTGTCGGCGGTGGGCCACTCCATGGTGAGTCGACCGTGGACGCTGGTGGTGGGAATGGGCACCATCGCCAGCCTCGGCGCCTTCGCGGACGTGGCATTCGGGCGGCTGCGCTGGTGGATGGGCTCGCTTCACGGGTTGGCCCACATCGTCACGGCGTTCTTCTGCGCGTGGGCGGCCACCTACTTCACCGTCAGCGTGCTGGGCCTCTGTCCGGAGCTGATGCCCGATGGCATGCGCTGCGTGGGAGGCTGGCCGCACCTGGCGGGCAAGTTCCTGCTGTCCTCGGTGCTCACCTTCCTGGGTGGATTCCTCGTGGGGCCCTTCGTGCTGGGCACCTATCTCTGGGTGAGCGTCAACGGCTTCCGCGCCCACTCGAACGAGGCGTTCGGCTCCCTGGCGGTGCCGGACTGGAAGAACTTCCTGCGGCTGCGCATCGGGCCGGACGGAGCGCTCACCATCTACCCCGTGGGCGTGGAGCGCGTGCCGCGCAAGTGGAAGCCGACTCACGCCGGGCCCTACGCCCCCGCGTACGAGTCGGATGATCCGAAGGCCACGGCGCCCGTGCTCATCGAGCCGCCGATCCGCATCAAGTGAGGAGGTTGCGGGCCAGGCTTCCCAGCGTGGCCACCGCGGCCTCGATGCGCGGCGACCAGGGCTGGCTGCAGCTCATGCGGATGAAGTGCGAGTAGCGCTGCGGCTGCGCCGAGAAGATGGGCCCTGGGGCGATGCTGATGCCCGCCTCCAGCGCTCGCTCGTGGAGCTTCAGGGCATCCACCGTGGTGGGCAGCTCCACCCACAGCAGGGAGCTGCCCGTCGGCCGCGTCACGCACGTGCCCTCGGGGAAGTGCTCGGCGATGGCCTCGGTGGTGCGCTCCAGCTGCGCGGACAGGTGGCGCCGCAGGGTCCGCAGGTGCCGGTCATAGCCTCCGCTCTGGAGGAAGCGGGCGATGGCGAGCTGGGGCAGCGTGGGCGTGGCCACTGTCTGCGCGAACTTGAGCAACTCCACCCGCTCGCGGTAGCGGCCGGGCGCCACCCAGCCCACGCGGTAGCCTGGCGCCAGCGTCTTCGAGAAGGAACCGCACAGCAGCACCAGCCCCTCTTTGTCGAACGCCTTGCACGTGCGCGGGCGCTCCGGGCCGAAGTACAGGTCTCCGTAGATGTCGTCCTCGATGAGCGGAATGTCACGCTCGGTCAGCAGGGCCACCAGGCGACGGCGGTGCTCCTCGGGCATGCAGCTTCCCAGCGGGTTGCTGAAGCTGGGCACGGACAGCACCGCGGCCACGCGCCGCTTGTCGAGCGCGGCCTCCAGCGCCTCCAGCTCCATGCCGTGCCGGGGGTGGCTGGGAATCTCCAGTGCGCGCAGCCCGAGCGACTCGATGGCCTGGAGGGTGCCGTAGTAGGCGGGAGACTCGATGGCGATGGTGTCCCCGGTCTTCGCCACGGCGCGCAGGCTCAGGTAGACGGCCTCGGAGGCGCCGCACGTGGTGATGAAGTCATCCGGGCCGAGCGCGCATCCCCACTCCAGTGAACGGCGGGCGATCTGCCGCCGCAGCTCCAGGCAGCCGGGCGGCATGTCGTACTCCACCGCGAGATCGCTCGCCTCGCGCGACAACAGCGCCAGTTCGCGACCGAGGCGTTGGGTAGGCAGCAGCTCGGGCGCCGGGACGGAGGCTCCCAGCTGCACCACGCGCCGGTCACTCGCGGCCCGGTACACGCGCGCCACCAGGGCGGAGACGCTCACGGGGTTGGCGGTGGTGGCGGGACGGGAGACCTGCGGCTCGGCGGGCCGAGGGCGCTCACGGCGGCGCACGTAGTGGCCGGACTGCGGCCGCGTCTCGACGAGGCCCAGTGACTCCAGATGCACGTACGCCTGGAGCACGGTGGAGATGCTCACCCGCTCCTGCGTGCTGAGCTGCCGCACGGAGGGCAGGCGATCTCCGGCTCGGAGCGTCCCCGCGGTGATGGCGTCGCAGATGCGCTCGGCCACCTGCTCGTACAGCTTCGACTTCTGCGCCGCGCTCATCATGTGCCGCTCCGTTCCGTTCCCGAGCCGCGCTCCAGCCTTCATGGATAACGCCCACCCCTCGCACTGCCCAGGTACAGTGGGGCGCCTTCTGAACCGGTACAGTTCATCCTACCTCAACTGTACTGGTCACAATCGTCCCGGACTGAATCTGTTCTCCTTCTCCCGTGAGGCGCATCTTGGAGCAATCCGGAGGTAGACGATGACGGGCTCTGTTCTTGAAGGTCTTCGGGCGATGGCGTCGAGACTGCCGTGGGCGCGACGCGAGGACTCCTGCACCTGCGTGGTGCTGCCAGGAGGCACGCTGTGGAGTCACCGGCCGCGCGCGGGCGGGCTCACCCTCACCTGCAATGAGGGGTGGATCTGGCTCACGCAGGAAGGAGACACGGAGGACCACGTGCTCGCGGCGGGCAGCTCCCTGCGGCTGGACAAGCCGGGGCTCGTGGTGGTGCAGGCGCTGAGGTCGGCGCGCTTCTGCGTGTGCCAGAAGCCTCGGGGGCAGGTGGGAACGCCGCCCGCCATGAACTGGGCCGCGCGATGATGGAGCGGACACAGCGAATGGAGGGGCTGCTGCTGGGCACGCTGGCCGTGGCGGCGTTCAGCCTCTCGCTGCCGGCGACCCGCGCGGCGGTGCCCGAGCTCGGAGGGACGGTGGTGGGGCTGGGGCGAGCGGTGGTCGCGGCCGCGCTGGCGGGGGCGTTGCTCTTGGTGCGGCGCGAGCGGCTGCCCGAGCGTCGGCATTGGGCGCGGCTGGGACTGGTGGCGCTCGGCGTGGTGGTGGGCTTTCCCCTGCTGTCGGCGCTGGCGCTGCGAGACATGTCGGCGGCGCATGGGGCGGTGCTGGTGGGGCTGCTGCCGGGCGCAACGGCGGTGGCGGCCGTGCTCCGCGCGAAGGAGCGGCCGTCCCTGGGGTTCTGGATGGCTTCGGCCGCGGGGCTGGTGTGCGTGCTGATCTTCGCGGTGGCGCAGGGCGCGGGCGGGCTCACGGCGGGAGATGGGCTGGTGCTGCTCGCGGTGGTGGCGGGAGCGCTGGGCTATGCGGAGGGAGGTGCGCTGGCGCGGGAGCTGGGCGGCTGGCGCGTCATCTGCTGGGCTCTGGTGCTGGCCGCTCCGGTGCTCGTTCCGGTGGTGGCGCTCTCCGTGGGCGCTTCCGTGTCCCAGGTCAGCACTCGCGCGTGGCTCGGCTTCGGGTACGTCTCGCTGGTGAGCATGTTCCTGGGGTTCTTCGCCTGGTATCGGGCGATGGCGCTCGGGGGCGTGGCGCGGGTGGGGCAGCTTCAGTTGCTCCAACCGTTGCTCACGCTGCTGTGGTCCGCGCTGCTCCTGGGAGAGGAGGTGGGGCGGGACACATTCGGTGCTTCGCTGCTCGTGCTGCTCTGTGTGCTCGCGGGGGTGCGCAGCCGGGTGCGACAGTTGCCGGCCCCTGTGGTGCGCTGATCCGTGAGCCACCCTACCCAGGGGGCTACCCACGCCGTGTCAGACCTGTATAGTAGGGTCCTCACATCCGCCTGAAGAGGCAGGTGGATGCTCTACGTACAGGGAGGCGGCGATGGCGACAGCCAACGGTGGCGACGTGATGCTTCAACTGCTCCAGGGATTCCAGGAGTTCCAGCATGGATTCCAGGAACTCAGTCAAGGAGTCCAGGAACTCAAGCAGGGATTCCTGGGGCTCGGGCAGGAAGTCCAAGAACTCCGGCAGGAAGTCCGGATTTCATTCAAGCGACTCGGCGATCGGGTTGGCGCGCTTGAGGGACGGATGGAATCCCTTGAGGGACGGATGGAATCCCTTGAGGGACGGATGGAATCCCTTGAGGGACGGATGGAATCCCTTGAGGGACGTGTGGGCTCACTTGAGGGACGTGTGGGCTTACTCGAAGGTCAAGTGGGTACCCTTCAGCACTCGAACCAGCAGATCCTGGGCTACATCAAGCGCATTGGGAAGATGCTAGGCAAGGTCGCTCAGGACCGCGATGCGCTGACCGAGCGCGTGGATGATCATGAGCGGCGCCTGATCATCCTAGAGAAGTAGCCGGTCTCCTTGACGGGTCAGCGCTCGAAGACGACCTGCCCCCCCACCACCGTGAGCATCACCTTCACATCGCGGATCTCCTCGGGAGGAATCCGGGTGATGTCGCGCTCCAGCAGCGTGAAGTCCGCCAGCTTCCCCTCTTCCAGGGTGCCCTTGTCCTGCTCCTCGAAGGAGGCATAGGCACTGCCTGAGGTGTAGGCCCGAAGCGCGTCCTCGACGCCGATTCGCTGCTCGGGCACCCATCCGCCCGGGTGCTCGCCATCCAGCGTGCGGCGGGTGACGGCGGCGTAGATGCCTTCCAGCGGCGTGGGCGGTGCCACGAACCAGTCACTGCCAAAAGCCAGCCGCGCGCCCGTGTCCCGCAGCGAGCGGAACGCATACGTCGTCTTCGCCCGCTCGGGACCGATGACCCTCTCCGCCCAGCGTCCGTCATCAATGGCGTGGTAGGGCTGCATGCTGGCGATGACACCCTGCGCGGCAAAGCGCGGCACGTCCTCGGGCGCGATGTGCTGCGCGTGCTCGATGCGGAAGCGGCGATCCCTCGGGCCGTTCTCCGCCGCCACACGCTGGAAGATGTCGAGCTGGAGGCGAATCGCACGGTCTCCAATGGCATGCACCAGCACGTGCAGCCCTGCCTTGTCCGCGCCGGAAGTCCACCGATAGAGGTCCTCTGGTGTGTTCACCAGCAGCCCCGTGTCGTTCGGCGCGTCGGTGAAGGGCTCCAGGAAGGCTGCCGTGTGCGAGCCGAGCGAGCCATCCACGAAACCCTTGAGCGCGCCGATGCGCAGCCACGCATCTCCCCGCCCGCCCTGGGCCACGGTGTCCCGCAGGCGCTCCCAGGTATCCAGCGGCATGGCGACATAGATGCGCGTGCGCAGCGCTCCCGCGGCGTGCGCGCGCTCGAAGACCGCCAGGTCCTCCCACGTCCCCATCCCCATGTGCTGCACCGAGGTGACGCCGTTGGCGGCCACGTGGCGCATGGCCGCGTCCAGGGCCCGAGCGCTCAGCTCCGGCGCGGGTTCAGGTACCACACGGCCCACCAGCGCCATGGCCTTGTCCTTGAGCACGCCCGCAGGCTCGCCTCCCGGGCCTCGGACGATGGTGCCTCCCTCTACCTCCCGCGTCGTGGCCGTCACTGCCGCCGCACGAAGGGCCGCGCTGTTGGCCAGGCCCATGTGCCCGTCCAGCCGGCTCACCCAGACCGGATGCTCGGGCGTCACGGCGTCGATCCAATCGCGGCGGGGCAGCTCGCCGCCCCAGTTCTCGTGGTCCCAGTCTCCTCCCGTAATCCAGGTGCCCGGAGGCACCGTGGCGGCGAACGCCTGGATGCGGCGGATGAACTCCTCCGGCATCTTCGCATCCCGGAGCTGCACCGAGGCGAGCCGGAAGCCCGCATCGAGGAAGTGCAGGTGGGCATCATTGAAGCCCGGCACCAGCAACCGTCCCTGTGCATCGATGACGCGGGTGTCAGCGCCCACCTGCCGGAACACCTCGGCGCTGGAGCCTACCGCCACCAGCCGCTCCCCACTCACGGCGAGAGCCTCGGCCCACGGCTGCCGGGAGTCTCCCGTCCACACCCGCGCATTGAGCACCGCGAACGTCACCGGCTCCGAGGAGACAAGGCGCGTTGTCATGGACACTCTCCCTCAGTGAATGAGCCGGTGTACCTGCTCGAGCATGGCCGCGCAGAGCAACCCTCCATAGGTGCCCAGCACGTAGCCGAACACGGCCAACAGCACTCCCACCGGCGCCAAGGCCGGGTGGAAGGTGGCCGCAACCACCGAGGCCGACGCGGTGCCTCCCACGTTCGCCTGCGAGCCCACCGCCGCGAAGAAGATGGGCGCCTTGAGCAGCCGCCGCACGCCCATTGTCACCGCCGCATGGAAGGCCATCCACAGCCCGCCTACCGCCACCAGCGCGGGAGCATCCAGCAGGCGGCGGAACTCGGCCTGCGCGCCAATCGTCGCCACCAGCAGGTAGAGGAACACCGAGCCCAAACGGCTGGCGCCCGCGCCCTCCAGCTTCCGCGCCGGGGTGAACGACAACACCACGCCCACCGTCGTCACCAACAGCACCACCCACGTGAAGCCCGTCACCACGCTGCCCAGGTCCGGCAGCTTCGCGGCGAGCTCCGTACACGCCACCGTTACTCCGAAGGCGATGGCCAGCATCCACAGCAGGTCCGCCAGCCCCACTGGCCGCGCGTTCTCCGCCTGAAGGCGCTCCACCTCCTGCCGCACCGCATCCAGGGAGCTCCGGTCCGCGCCCAGGCGCTCATCCATCTGCTTCTCACGGCCCGCGAAGGACAACAGCACCGCCGTCCAGATGTTCGAGACGCCCACGTCCACCACCACCAGCATGCTCAACGTGCTGTCGAGCGCCCCCACGCTCTGGCCGATCGCCACGAAGTTGGCGCTGCCGCCAATCCACGAGCCGCTCAGCGCCGCCAGTCCCTTCCAGGCCTGGTCTCCCAGCTCCGCCGGCACCAGCCACCCGAGCGCGAGGTACGCCAGCGGCCCGCCCAGGATGATGCCCACCGCTCCCGCCAAGAAGAGCACCACCGCGTTGCGCCCCAGCCGGGCAATGGCTGGCAGGTCCACCGAGAGCACCAGCAGCACGAGGCTCGCCGGCAGCAGGTACACCCGCACGAAGCGGTACAGCTCCGACTGGAGGGGAATGACTCCCAGGTTGGAGAGCACCGTGGGGACGAAGTAGATGAAGACGAGCAGCGGCACCGTGCGGAAGAAGCGCTGGAGCAGCGGGTGTCGCTCGGCGAGGAACAGCAGGCCGAGCACGCCCAGCAGCACGGCGAGCACCACCATCGGATCCTGAATGAGGGCCGACTTCACGCGCTCGCTCGCGGCTCCACGCCCAGCCCCGCACCCGCGCCCAGTTGGATGCGCCCCTCCACCACCGGGTGCCCCCGGAACGGGTCCTCGGAGAGGAGCAGGTTGCCGTCCAAGTCCAGCCAGTCCGCCAGGGGCCCCAGGTGCGCCGCCGCCGCGATGCCCACCGAGGTCTCCACCATGCACCCGATCATCACCTTCAGCCCACACGCGCGCGCCACATCGATGATGCGCAGCGTCTCGCGGATGCCTCCGGCCTTCTGCAGCTTCACGTTCACGCCGTGGTAACCCTCGGCCAGCTTCGGCACATCCGCGGCCCGGATGAGCGCCTCGTCCGCCACCAGCGGCAGCGGTGAGCGCGCGCGCAGCCACTTCGCGCCTTCCACGTCCGCCGCTGGCAGGGGCTGCTCCACCAACTCCACGCCCTGCGTGGCCATCCACTCGATGTACTTAAGCGCCTCGTCCGGCTTCCAGGCCTCGTTGGCGTCCACGCGAATCACCTTGGGCGTGGCGGCCCGCACCGTGCTGAACACCTCGCGCACCCGCTCCGCGCCGAGCTTTACCTTGAGGACCGGGTACGGCTCGGCCTCGCGCACCTTGCGCTCCAGCGTCTGCGGGTCATCGATGCCGATGGAGAAGGAGGTGATGGGCATGCGCGTGGGGTCCACGCCGAGCATCCGATACAGCGGCACGCCCAGCGTCTTGCCCGCCAGGTCATGCAGGGCGATGTCGAGCGCCGCCTTCGCCGCGCCGTTACCGGGCATCGCCTCCTGCACGGCCTCCGAGGCGTCCCGGAAGTAGCGCACGTCCCGCTCCAGCGCGGGGGCCAGGGTGCGCAGGGCCTCCAGCACCGTCTCCGCCGACTCGCCGTAGCGCACGTTGGGTGCGGCCTCGCCCAGGCCCACGTGCTCTCCCGAGCGCAGCTCCACGAACACGTTGCGCTTCGAGGTGCTGGTGCCTCGCGAGATGGTCCAGGCGTGACGCAGGGGCAGCTCGATGACGCGGGACGTAAAGGCAGCGGACATGGGCGGCGGGCTCTCCTGTGGGCATCGCCCTCTAGCACGACTTTCCCGCCGGACGCGGCATCGATCGGGGTACAACGCCCCCGTGCGCCCCCTGCCTTTCTGCCTCGCCCTGCTCGCCCTGGGTTGCAGCCACGCCGCCGGTCCTGCCCCCACTGCTCGCCCTCGTGAGGCCGAGGAGCTGCGCACGCTGCTCTCCGAGCTCGTCGCAGTGGACACCTCCAATCCGCCCGGCAACGAGACCGCCGCCGCCCAGGTGGCCGCGCGGTGGCTGCGCGAGGCCGGCATCGAGGTGGAGATCCTCGAGCCCGCCCCCGGCCGAGGCAACCTGCTGGCGCGGCTCAAGGGCACCGGTGGCGGACGCCCCATCCTCGTCCTGGCGCACCTGGACACCGTCCCCGCGAAGCGGGAGGAGTGGGCCACCGACCCGTGGACGCTCACCGAGCGCGACGGCTTCCTCTATGGGCGCGGCGTCCAGGACAACAAAGGCATGGCGGCCGCCAGCGTGCTGGCGCTGCGGCGGCTCAAGCGCGAGGGCGTAAAGCTGTCGAGAGACGTCGTGCTGTACCTCGGCGCGGATGAAGAGGTGGGCTCCGGCCACGGCCTGGACTGGATGCTGGAGCACCGCCCGGAGCTGCGCGAGGCCGAGTTCGCCCTCAACGAAGGCGGTCTCACCGAGCTGAGCGCGGACCGGCGAGAGGTGCGCTTCGTGGCCCTCCAGGCCGCCGAGCGCGTCTCGCGGAACGTGAAGCTCAAGGCCACCGGCCCCGGTGGGCACTCCTCCGCGCCTCCCGCCGACCCCAATCCGCTGGTGCGCGTCTCCGCGGCCGTGGCCCGCATCGGCGCGCTCTCCTTCCCCGCCCGGTTGACGCCCGCCGCTCGGCTCCACATCCAGGGCCGAGCGCCTCGAACGCCGGGCGAGCTGGGCGAGGCCTTGAAGCGCATCGCCGCCGCTCCGGACGCGCCCCCTCAGGAGGCCGTGGACACCGTGGTCCGGTTGGATCCCGCCTTGGCGGCGGTGATGCGCACCACCTGCGTGCCCACTGTCTTCCAGGCCGGCACCCGCTCCAACGTCATCCCCGCCACCGCCGAGGCCACCATCAACTGCCGGCTGCTGCCGGACGAGGATGCCCCCGCGCTCCACGCCCGCCTCGTCGCCGCGGTGGCCGACCCCTCCATCCAGGTGGAGATGGACACGCGCCCTCCGAACTCGCCCATGTCGCCCGTGGGGGACAACCTCATGTTCCGGGCCGCGAAGAGCGCCGCCGCGCGCGTGTGGCCGGGCGTACCCGTCATTCCACGCCAGTCCACCGGCACCACCGAGTCCGCCGAGCTGCGCCGCGCGGGCATCCACGCCTACGGCATCGACCTCTTCGCGCTCACCCCCGAGGACGCGAGGACGGCCCACGCGCCCAATGAGCGTGTCCCCTCGGCCTCACTCCAGCCAGGCGGCCAGTTCGTCTACCTGCTGCTGCGCGAGCTGACGCGGTAAGGTCCGTTACCCGTTCGAAGGTGGAGTCCCCCGTGCGAACTCGCATCATCTGTCTGTTGCTCACCGCCCTCCTGACGGCCTGCGCGGGCATGTCGCGCTCCTCGGGCGGCTCGGAGGAGAAGGAGGGTCCCGTGGCTCGGCTGTGGCGGATCAACGCGGCGCAGCGCGACTTCGAGCGCCTCACCCGCGAGGGCACCACCCTCGCCAGCGATGGGGCCCTGGAGCTGGACGCGGCGGCCAGGCCTGGCGCCACGCCGTTCCCCTCGGCGGGCCAGCCCGACGCTCCCGTCATCGCGACCTACCGCGTCGGCACCGCCGTCCTCGCCGAGCAGCCCATCGCCGAGGGCTTCACCAGCGCCGTGCCCTCCCTGGAGGCGCTCACCCCGCCGGGCACCTGGGTGCGCGTGACGCTCTCCGCGCGCGTGGAAGGCACCTGGACGAAGGACTATGACTTCGGCCCGTGGGCCTTCGACAAGGGCACCGTGTCGCGCCGCAGCGTGAGCGGCCAGGAGGACAGCCACGGCAACGTCCTCACCGACACCCTCGTCCTCAAGCAGCCCGCTGACGCCGTGCGCATGACGGTGTGGCTCTACTCCACGCAGCCGGAGGTGAGCCCCCGCGTCCGCGCCCTCTCCCTGGCGGTGAGCGACAAGGAGCGCACCCCGGTGGATGGTCCCTCGGACGGGGCCACCTGGGGCACCGTGCTGGAGGTGCCCGGCCTCTCGCAGATGATCTACCCGAACGGTGGGCCCGTGTGGTGCTCGCCCACGTCCACCACCATGGTGCTGGGTTACTGGGCCCGGAAGCTGGGCCGGCCGGAGCTCGCCCACACCGTACCCACCGCCGCCGAGCACACCTATGACGAGGTGTACGCGGGCACGGGCAACTGGAGCTTCAACACCGCTTATGGCTCGGCCATGGGAGGCGGAGCCCTCCACGGCATGGTCGCCCGGTTCGACTCCTTCGCCCAGGTGGAGCGCTTCATCGCCGCCGGCATCCCCGTCATCATCAGCATCGCCTACAAGCCGGGCACGCTCACCGGCGGCGCCTCCTACAGCTCCAACGGGCACCTCATCGTCGTGAAGGGCTTCTCGCCCCAGGGAGACGTGGTGGTCAACGACCCCGCCTTCCCCAGCGATGACAAGGTGGAGATGACGTACAGGCGCGACGAGCTGTGGCGCGCCTGGCGTCACTCCGGCGGCGCGGCGTACCTGTTCTGGCCCCAGGGGACTTCCCTGCCCGAGGGCGCCCTGAGCGCCGTACCCTGAGGCCCCCTCGGAGCGAGCGCTCCCCGCTCAGGGGAGCGTGAGGATCTCCACGCCCTGCTCGGTGACGACGAGCGTGTGCTCGAACTGCGCGCTGCGGCTGCCATCCGCGGTGACCGCCGTCCACCCATCGTCCCACGTGCGGTGTTGCCAGTGCCCCAGGTTGATCATCGGCTCGACGGTGAACGTCATCCCCGGCCGCATGATCGTGTTCGCGTCCGCCTCGTAGTAGTGCGGAATCTGCAGCGGGCTGTGGAAGCGCTCGCCGATGCCGTGGCCACAGTAGGCGCGCACCACGCTCATGCCGTTCTTCGTGGCGTGGTCCTCGATGGCGCGGCCGATGTCGCTGATGGGCCGGCCCGGCTTCACCGCCGCGACGCCCAGGTCCAGGCACTCGCGCGTCACCCGCACCAGCCGCTCGGAGTCCGGATCCACCTTGCCCACGAAGAAGGTCGCCGAGCAGTCGCCGTGTACGCCCTCCAGGTAGATGGTGATGTCCAGGTTGACGATGTCCCCCTCCTCCAGCGCGCGGCTGTCGGGGATGCCGTGGCAGATGACCTCGTTGACCGAGGTACACAGCGACTTGGGGAAGCCGTGGTAGTTCAGGGTGCTCGGGTAGCCGCCCAGCTTGATGTAGGCCTCGTGGGCAATCGCATCCAGCTCGTCCGTGGTGATGCCCGGGCGCACCGCGGCGCCCGTGAGTTCGAGCACCTGCGCGGCGGCCTTGCCCGCCCGGCGCATGCGGGCAATCACATCCGCGCTCTTCACCTCGGAGACTTCGGCTGCGCGCGAGGGCCGACCCGACTCGGCGTAGTCCGGGCGGAGGATGTGCGTGGGGACGCTGCGAACCGGGCTGAGGGTGCCGGGGCGAATGCCATGCCGAGGGGCGTCGAAGCCTCGCTTGCGGGCCTCGGCGGCGTCCGCGCCCCGGTGGCACTTCTTGTACTTGGAGCCGCTGCCACACCAGCAGGGATCATTGTTTCCCGGCAGGACGGCAGGAGGGTGTCGAGCGACGTGGGTGTTCATCGGGCCTGTCTATAACCCGCGAGCGCACAGGGACGCACGGCTCTTGGAAGGGGGGCAGGCACACAGGCCGGGGCCCACCCCCCTCCCGGGGGTACTTCAGGACAACCGGTGGATTACTGGATGACGGTCAGCGAGGTGTCATCCACGAAGAAGCTCGTCTGCAGCGACGAGTCCTCGGTGGCCTTGAGGTTCAGGCGGATCGTCTGCCCCTTGTAGGCCGACAGGTCGAACGAGCGCTCCACGAAGGTGGTGCCCTTGTTCAGGTTGCTGTAGGTGGCCAGCGTCGCCAGCACCGTGCCCGCGCTGTTCTGCACCTCGACGAAGAACTTGTCGTACTGCGTCGAGGTGGTCCCCTCGGCGGTGGTGATCTTCAGCCAGAACTTGAGGTTGGCCGAGCACGCCGTCGCCGGGATGGAGAGCTGCTGGTACACGTTGTGGGTGGTGGTGACGCCCTTGGCGCCCAGCAGCGCGCGCCAGTTGCCCGTGCGGGCCGTGCTGGCGTTGTTGGCGATGACGCCCGAGGGGGCCGTCCAGTTCACGTTGCCGCTCTCGAAGCCCGGGTTGAGCAGCAGCTGCTGGGTGGTGGTGCAGGTGGCGGCGTTGTTGACGGTGACGGACACGCTGGCCGAGTTGGCGCTGTTGCCCGCCGCGTCGAAGGCCCGGGTGCTCAGCGCGTAGGCGCCGTTGGCCACGCCCCCGGTCGCCCAGGAGATGCTGTACGGGGCCGAGGTGTCGGAGCCGATGAGGGTGGCACCCGCGTAGAAGTCCACGCGGGTGACGCCCACGTTGTCCGAGGCGTTGGCGCTCACCGTGGCCGTGCCGCTGAGCGTGGCGCCCGCGGTCGGCGCGGTGATGGCCGTCGACGGCGGGGTGGTGTCGCCGGCGCCGCCGCCCACCGCGAAGACGAGGTCATCCCGGTCGTCATAGCCGCCGGTGCCGCAGGAGCCCGCCGTGCCGTTGTAGCGGAAGGCGCCGCGGATGGCCTGAAGGTTGCCGGAGGGCAGCGTGTACGTGGCGGTCAGCGTCTGCAGGCCACCGGCCGTCGGCTGCAGGGTGCCAATGAAGGTCCACGAGGGGTTGTTGGCGTCGGCCGCGTAGTACAGGTCCAGGAAGTCCGAGGTGAAGCCGGAGTAGGCCCACACCTTGGCCTCGATGGTGACCGACTTGCCGGGCGCGAAGTCCGAGCCGTCGCTGGTGGACACCTTGAGCGCCTCGAGCGACTCGTCGCTCTGGTAGGAGCCGCTGGTGCCGTCGGCGCAGGAGTTGTTGATGGTGTTGGGCGCGTTCACCTCGGGACCGAGGCCGCCGCGACCCTTCACCAGGGTGCCGGTGGAGCACAGCGCGCCCACGGTGCCGCACTTGGGCGCCTTGAGCGTGGCGTCGTACACGGCGAAGCCCGGGTTGTTGATGGAGAAGCTCACTGCGGCGCTGGAGCCGATATTGCCGTAGGCGTCATAGGCGCGGGCGAAGATGCTGTGAGCACCGTTGCCCGCCGAGGTGGAGTCCCACGCCACGGTGAAGGGCGCGCTGGTGTCGTGGGCCACCACGATGCCGTCCACCACGAAGTCCACGCGGGTGACGCCCACGTTGTCCGTGGCGTCCGCCGAGAGCGTGGCGCTGCCGATGAGGGTGGCGCCGGCCGTGGGCGCGGTCACCGTGGCGGTGGGGGCGACGGTGTCGCCGCCGCCGTCCGGCGGAGGAACGAAGGCCGAGTAGAGCATCACGTTGGGCGAGCCCGTGCCGGGGTTGCCCACCACGCCCGGAGTGCCGTTGGTCACCAGCGCGTCACGCACCTGCTGCGGCGTGGAGCTGGGGTAGCGCTGCAGGTACAGCGCCGCCGCGCCCGCCACGTGGGGGCTCGCCATCGAGGTGCCGCTGATGGTGTTGGTGGCGCCAGTGCCCGTGTGCCACGCGGAGGTGATGTCCGAGCCCGGCGCGAAGATGTCCACGCAGGTGCCGTAGTTGGAGAACGAGGAGCGCGCGTCCGTGTTCGTCGTGGAGCCCACGGTGATGGCGGTAGGCGTGCGCGCCGGAGACTTGGTGCAGGCATCGCCGCTGTCGTTGCCCGCCGCCACCGCGTACGTGACGCCCGCGGCGATGGAGTTGGCCACCGCGTCATCCACCGTCTGCGCCACGCCGCCGCCCAGGCTCATGTTCGCCACGGCCGGCTTGATGTGGTTGGCCGTCACCCAGTCCACGCCGGCGATGACGCCCTCCCACGTGCCCGAGCCGCCGCAGTCCAGCACGCGCACCGGGTGCAGCATGACGTTCTTCGCCAGGCCGTAGGTGGTGCCGCCCACCGTGCCCGCCACGTGCGTGCCGTGGCCATTGCAGTCCGCCGCCGTGCCGCCCGACGTGACGGAGTCGTACCCGTTGCCGATGCGGCCGGTGAACTCCTGGTGGCTCAGGTGGATACCGGTGTCGACGATATAGGCGTGAACGCCCGTGCCGTTGACGTTGTAGTTGTAGTTGCTGTCGAGCGGCAGGTTGCGCTGGTCCACGCGGTCCAGGCCCCAGGTGGCGCCCGTCTGCGAGCCGCTCAGCTGGACGATGCCGTTCTCCTCCACGTACTTCACCCGGGGGTCCTCCGCGAGCCGCCGCGCCTGGGCCTCCGTCATCCGCACCGAGAAGCCCCGCAGCGCGTGGCTGTAGGTGCGCATGAGCTGCCCGCCGTGCGCCATCGCCAGCGCGTTGGCGGACGCCGAGACGTTGGCGATGCCGATGCCCTGCGCCTCATCGAATACGACGATGTACTCGCCCGGTACCGCCTGGGGGGCGTGCAGGAACTTGCGGCTGCTCATGAGGGAGACGGTGTCCGGCGTCGTCTGCTCGGCCTCGGGGCCGCACGCGGCCAGACCGAAGAGGGCGAGCAGGGGAACGGCTCGACGAAAGTGCATACGTATTCCTTTGTGGGAAGGGGACCGACGCGCCTTTATGGAATTGCTGCTCTTGGGCGCAAAGGCAGTTTAACGGCCTTTCCGACAAAAGATGCTTCTATCGTCTCGAATCAGCCTCGTACGCCGGTGCTGCATGTCATGCAGTAGCGGGACTCCGGCACGGCGCGCATGCGGTAGCGGCCCATGGCTCCGCCGCAACGGGAGCACTGGCCGAACGCGCCGTCCTCCATCCGCGCCAGGGCCTCGTCGATGGCCCGCAGCTCCTGGTGTTCCTGCTCGGACAGCCCCGCGCCGAGGCCCTCCACCGGTGGCTGCTCTTGCTCACCGCGGGCCTTCAGGCGGGCGCGCCGCTTCAGCAGCGCCTGTCGTGCTTCGTTCACCCAGACGTCCATGATGTCTCTCCGCTCAGCACCTACGCACTGGAGTCCGCCGCTTCCCCTTTCAGGAAACGTGCCTCTCCGTGGTGCTGGGGACCCTGGACTCGAGGGACGCAGGATTTGCGCTGGCTCAGCGCTGTCACTGCACCGGGTGCGTCGGGCTCAGGGCTTGGCCGGCGCGGGCTTCGCCTTCTGGCGCTCCTTGCCCAGCTTCTGGGCCCGCTCCTCCACCGCCTCGAAGGTGTCCATCACCCCGTCCTTCTGGCCGAAGCTCGCCAGCCAGCCAGGCACCGAGCCTCCCGGATCCACGCTGAACTTGTAGACCACGTGCGCCTTGCCCTCGCCCTTGGGCGTCACGTGCCAGGTGCCATCGTTGTGCTTGAGCCGCACCACGCCCTCACGCACGGGCACCACCGCGTCCGCCGACGTCCAGCGCTGGACGAACTCGCCCGTCCCGTCCTCGGCGATCTTCTTCTCGTCCACCACGTGCAGCACGTAGTCGCGCGCGCTGACCACCGGGAAGTTGAGCTTGGCGTAGGCCATGCGCGAGCCGTCCTCCGCCGTGGAGACGATGCGCGACTCCTTCACGTACGGCATCCACAGCCGGAACGAGCCCGCGTCGATGAGCGCCGTCTGGATGTCGTAGGCGTTGGCCTCCAGGTCTCCCTCCGCCCAGACCTCCTTGCCTACGCCGCTGGAGCGGGCGCGGACCTTGATGACGACGTCGTCATCCTCCACGGTCTCCCACTTCTCCTCGGCGCTCGCCACGCCGCCGACCAGCGCCACCGCCAGCGCCCCGCACCACCACAGCCTCTTCACGTTGGACATGCTTGGCTCCTCGAGATGCGTGGGGCACTCGCCAGACCGGCACACGGAGTGTGTGCATGGCTGCATAGCTTAGCCGGAAGGCCCGACTCGGCTCGACATTTGACACCGGGCAGGGCAGGAAGCGGCCCATATGAGTGGCTATCTGCCAGGACCTCCGCCCGAGCGCGGCATCTTCTGCAACCGCACCCTGAACATGCGCGCCATCAAGGCGATTGGCTACGACATGGACTACACGCTGGTCCACTACCAGGTGGAGGCCTGGGAGCGTCGCGCGTACGAGCACATCCGCCTGGGGCTGCTGGCCCAGGGCTGGCCGGTGGACCACCTGTCCTTCGACCCGGTGCTGTCCATCCGCGGGTTGATCATCGACACGGTGAAGGGCAACCTGCTCAAGGCCAACCGCTTCGGCTTCGTGAAGAAGGCCCTGCACGGCACCCGGCCCATGGACTTCGAGTCCCAGCGCGCCGAGTACGCCCGCACCATCATCGACCTGTCTGAGAAGCGGTGGATGTTCCTCAACACCCTGTTCTCGCTCTCCGAGGCCTGCATCTACGCGCAGCTCGTGGACCTGCTGGACGCGGGGAAGCTGCCGGGGCCCATGGGCTACTCGGACCTCTACGAAATCGTGCGCCGCACGTTGGATGCTGCCCACATGGCCGGCAAGCTCAAGGCGGAGATCGTCGCCGACCCGGAGCGCTACGTGCTGGCCGACCCCGAGACGGCGCTGGCGCTGCTGGACCAGCGCAGCGCGGGCAAGAAGCTGCTGCTCATCACCAACAGCGAGTGGGCCTACACCCTGCCGATGATGCACGCGGCGTTCGATCCGTACCTGCCCTCGGGCATGACGTGGCGCGAGCTGTTCGACGTGGTCATCGTCAGCGCGCGCAAGCCGGAGTTCTTCACCACGCGCTCGCCCCTGTTCGAGGTGGTGGACAAGGGCCCCGAGGCGCTGCTGCGGCCGCACGCGGGAGCGCTCAAGACGGGGGTGCCTTACTTTGGCGGCAGCGCGGTGGAGCTGGAGCGGCACCTGGGGCTGAGCGGGGATGAAATCCTGTACGTGGGCGACCACATGTTCGGCGATGTGCATGTGAGCAAGAACGTGCTGCGCTGGCGCACCGCGCTCATCCTGCGCGAGCTGGAGGACGAGGTGCGCGCGGTGGCCTCCTTCCGCGCCACCGAGGCGAAGCTGGCCGAGAAGATGGTGCTCAAGGAGCGGCTGGAGGCGGAGACGTGCCAGCTGCGCCTGGAGCTGCAGCGGCGCCGGCTGCAGTACGGTCCGCGCTCGCAGGTGCCGGAGGAGCAGTTGCTGTCGCGGCAGGCCGCCATCCGCGTGGAGTTGGATGCGCTGGACGCGGAGCTGGGCCCCATGGCTCGCGCGGCCAGCGAGCTGTCCAACCCGCACTGGGGACTGCTCACGCGGGCGGGCAACGACAAGAGCCACCTGGCGCGGCAGGTGGAGCGCTACGCGGACATCTACACCTCGCGCGTGTCCAACTTCCTGTTCGCCACGCCGTTCGTGTACCTGCGCAGCCCGCGCGGCAGCCTGCCGCATGATCCGAACGTGCCCGGCGGCACGCCCGTGTTCCCCTCCACGGACAGCACCAGCGGCCCCAACCCTTAGGGCCTGCTCAGCTCGCGCGGCTCGCCGCTTCCTGACGCCGGGAGCGGCGGGCCTCTCGTTGGAGCTTCAGGGAGAGCTGCTTCAGCAGCGGCAGCATGTGCGGCTGCATTCCCTTGGGAGCGTAGACGTAGCCCTCCTTGAGGAGGCGCCGGTACGGAGCCGTCAGGCGAAAGCCGGGCGTGAAGATCCCCGCGTCCACGAGGGATTGGAGGAATTGCTCGGGCGTCATGGCCCGGATCTCCCTTCGCACCTGGGCCCGCTCCCTGGCCGCGGCCAGATGCCTGGAGTGCAGGGTCCATCGCACCTTCTTCCCAGGATTCTTCCGCTTCTCGGCCATGGGACACCTCCTTACGCTGCATCCTCGAAGAGAAGAGGCGGCGTCACCTCCAGGGTAGGAATGAATGTACCCACGATACAGGTAGGATTACAAATCGATATCTGAATATGGGTCTTCTTGTAGATGCCCGCTCCCTCGTAGACCGGCTCGCCTTCCAGGAAGGCACACCGAACGCTGTCGTAGGGAGTTCCCCGAGCGATCATCCGCAGCAGGTACCAGTTCAGCACCGTGCAATCGAGGTATCGAAGCTCCCGGTCTGGCGTGCGGCCCCGGTTGACCGGCAATGGAAGCCCTTGCGCTCGCGCTTGCGCGGCGAATTCACGGTGAGCGTCCGCGAGATCTTCCGTAAAGCGCGTGTCGAGCAGATCGAAGCAGCGGCCAAGCTGTAGGACGGCTCCCACCACCGCCGGCCGCTTCAGCTTCCCGCGCCGCCGCTGCTCCTCCGCGAAGCTCAGCGCCCGATCCGGCCCGTACTCCCAGAAATACACGCCTGACCCCAACCAGTCGTACGCGTTCGTGCTGGGCCGGAACGGTTCGCCTCGAAGCAGCCGCTCCACCGTGGACTCATCACACCCGTGGTACCCGATGACCGTGCGCGCATACCGCAGCATGGTCCCCTCCTCCCGCCCTCTCCGACACCCGGAACGGAGGAGACCCTACTGGGTAGGGGTGACACACCCCAACCCGCCCTACTGCTCCAGCCGCCACAGCGAGCGCAGGTCCGGTGGCAGGTTGCTCGCCACGTCATCGGCCTCGCCTTCGCTGATCTGCTCCTGGAATGCGCGGAACACCGCCCGCACCAGCGTCTCCACCTCCTCGGGTGACTTGCGGAGGTCTTCCGCCACCGTCTGCAGGAACTCTTCCCGGCCAAACCGGTGCGGGCGCGCTGGTCGCTTGTCGGGCGGCGGCAGGAATTCGACCAGCCGACGGGGCAACTGCGCCTCCAGGTCCCTCGCCTCCTTGGGGAGGATCCGCCGCTCCAGTGCGCTCAACACGGAGATGGCGGCACACTCGGCCAGCTCGGGCTCCATTCCTCCGCTCTGGCTCAGATGCCGGATGAACGCGGCATAGGTCGAGCCGACGTGGGACTCGTGCCGCTGCACGCGACGCTCCATCACTTCCTGATCGCTCGTAGGACGTGCCATCTGCGCCTCCCTTTCTCCCCTCAACCTGCGCACGCCTCCCATGTCCCCGACGCGAGCGCCCACCCCGCGAACGGGCCACACCGCCCCCGCTCCTCCGCCCGGCCCCTGATCAGTCTCCAAGATGGAACGCACATCTACCTACCCGGGCAACCCATCGAAAGTATTTGGATTTTCCTGGTGAGTGGCAGGCGAGCGAGCAGCCGTTCCAGGGCTGATCAGCCCGCCCCGTCCAGGCGATGTCAGACGCCTCCAGTATGAGTTGTCCCGTGAGCCACTCGACCCGTCAGAACGCGACGCACGTTCTTGAGCAGCGCAACCTCCTGGGCGGAACCGACCTGGTTCCCATCCTCGGAGGAGGCAAGCGCAAGCGTGCCCGCCAGTTCCACGTCGCCTCCGAGCGTCGGTTGGGCTTCGCCGCCGCGCTGGCCCTCGTGGTGGAACACGGTCGCCAGAAGGCCCGGGAGACCGGCGTCACCTCGATGACCCGCTGCCCCCGCTGCGACCACGTCGGCCCCACTGCCACGGACTTCGGCTACCGCGTCATTCGCGGCGAGCGCCGTCCCCAGTCCTGGTGCCGTGGCTGCCGAGGCCAGCACCTGGCTCCCGCCAACCCCAACGAGCCGCTGAAGATGTCCACCTCCCAGGCGCCCAAGCCCGCCGCGCCCGAGGAGGGTTGGCTCTTCCCGCCCGAGACGCTGCGCGCCCGCCCCCGCAAAAAGGGTGGCAAGCGCTAGCACCTCTCGGAGAGCTCCCCTGCTCGGCCACCATAGGCACGCACCGGGGCCCTTGCCCCATCGCCGGTGAGGGGATGGAAAAGCCATGGAGTCGTCCCTACCTCTCATTCCAGGAGGGCAACATGGCCGTGCGGACGAAACTGGCAGGAATCAAGAACAGACGGCGTGTGGATGCGCGCTCGGCGCAGCCCAGCCAGCAGGCCAGCAAGGGAAAGAAGACGTTGCCTCGGGATGAGGCGGCACTGTTGCGGAGGGAGAAGGCCCTCGAGCGCGTGACGCTCGGCCCCGCCGCGGAAGTGCATGAGCCCAAGAGCCACCGGCGCAAGACATCGCTCCAGGGCCGCAAGAAGGCTCCCAGCCAGATGCGCGTGAAGCGGGCCGGAGGCCCCGCCAAGCGGCTGCCCATCCACGGCGGATGAGTTTTCTGTCCCCCAGCACCCCAGAGGCCGGTGTGCCATGCGTCCGTGAGAGGGTTCTCGCGGCGTATGGCCCCGGCCTCACGTTTGTGCATCCTCCGCTCGGCGCGTCGGCCGCAGGTGCTCGAAGGCGCAGTAGGAGAGCAACACCAGCACCGTGAAGATCGCCGTGATGCCCAGCAGTTCTGGGTGCTCGCGCGGCTCGCGCAGGTGCGTGACGATGGCGCCCAGCAGCGGCCGTGGGTCCGTCAGCACGTCCCAGCTGTTCCAGCGCTCCACCCGCCCCAGGTAGATGCCATAGCCGCACAACACGGACACTCCGGCCACGCCCACCCAGGCGCCCACGCGCCCCACGCGCTCCTCGAGCAGCCGCTTCCACACCTCCAGCGAGAGCAACCCCAGCAGCCAGCCCGTGGCGGCGAAGAGCGCCAGCAGTGCCACGTCGAACCACAGCGGAATGCCGTGCCGAGGCCGCAGGTGGATGAAGTCCGTCAGCAGGTACGGCGCGTTGGGGAACACCAGCAACCACGCTCCGCCCAGGGGCACCAGGCTCCACCACCGCGCGGCGCCGCGCGCCTGGAGGAAGCTCGCCACCAGCGACAGCGCGTAGGGCACCCAGGCCAGGAAGAGGTTCCACAGCAGCCAGACGAAGGTGCCGCGCTGGCTCCACTCCAGCCGGGCCTCGAGCACCCCGACGCACGCCGCGGTGCTCAGCAGCGCGGGCCACAGCCCATGACGGTGGAGGAAGCGAAAGAAGGGCTGGCGCATGAGCGGTGTCCTGGCCGCGGAGCGTGGCTGGGGAGCCACGTCCCGGAACGCGGAGTGAGAGGTTCTCGTGTCTTCCAGGGCATCGGAGCCCATGCCCCTGACACGGAGCAAGAGCGGGGCCAGAGGCGAAGGCTCCGGTTCCCCACGGTGTGGGACTTTGTCGCCAGGCCTTCTCGGCTTCTGAGAGCCGCCACGCAACTTCCCGAACCCCCTGCCGATAATCCTTCTGTCTCTCTGATGTTCCAGGGCGGGACGCGGCAGTGCGCCACCCACTCCGAATGACTCCGGAGTGTGGGACTTCTCCATCGGGGAGAGGCTCAGGGTGAGGGCAAACTCCCGCGTGGCACCGCGTTCGAGTCCTGGGTTTCGCGTCCCGCGGTGGTGGGCTTCCGGAGTCCACCGCCGTGGGACGTGTGCTTTTGGCGGCGGGCCCTGGCGTATGGTGCGCCCGCGCGCATGCCTCGCCCCCTTCTGCCCCCCGCCCTCTCGCTGGATGCCGACGTGGCCCGAGCCTGGCTCGTCAGCCACATGGGCCTGGCCGCTCCCTCCTTTCCGCCCGGCGCCGAGGGCACCCGCGCGGTGCTCAAGACGCTGCGCTGCATCCAGTTGGATCCGCTGGATGTCATCGGTACCAACGCGGACCTCGTGGCCCTGGCGCGCGTGGAGGGGCTGGTGCGCGGGGACGTGTACCGGCACCTGATGCCGGGCCACGCCTTCGAGCACTGGGCCAAGGAGCGCTGCATCCTCCCCGCCTCCGCGTTCCCGTACTACCGCGAGCGCACGCGGGAGACGCCGTGGTGGCACCTGGCCACGCGCCTGGAGCGGCTGCCCGCGCAGGTGCTGGAGAAGGTGCTGGAAGAGGTGACGGCGCGAGGCCCCGTCACCGCCGCGGAGCTGACCGACCATGGCGCGGTGACGCCCCTGGACTGGAGCGGGTGGAAGGGCACCGGCAAGGCCACCTCCATGGCGCTGGAGGTGCTGTGGACCCGCTGTCAGGTGGTGGTGAGCGGGCGCGGTCCGGGCGGCAAGCGCTACGACGTGCCCGAGCGCGCGCTGCCCGAGGCTGCTCGCCAGCGGGTGCCGAGCGGGGCCGAGGCCTTCGAGCGCTGGAGCCTGCTCGAGCGCGTGGAGGCCGCCGGGCTGCTCTCGCGCGCGGCCGGGCCTCATTGGTCCGTGCTGTCGAAGGTACGCACCTCGGAGCTGCCCGACGCGCTGGTGCGCGAGGGCTTGCTGGAGGAGGTGTCGCTGCCCGGCTCGCCCCGCCGCTACCTGGTGCCCGCCGGCTTCCGCGAGCGCCCCGTGCTGGAGCCCGACGCGCGCATGCGCATCCTCGGGCCGTTGGATCCGCTGCTGTGGGATCGAGGGCTGGTGAAGCTCGCCTTTGGCTTCGAGTACACGTGGGAAGTGTACAAGCCCGCGGAGCAACGCCGGTGGGGCTGGTACGTCTGTCCACTGCTGCACCGGGGCCGGCTGGTAGGCAGGCTGGAGGCGCGCGTGACGGAGGGGGTGCTGCGGGTGGAGAAGCTCTGGCGCGAGAAGGGCGTGAAGCTGGATGACGCCGCGCTGGACGAGGCGCTCGCCCGCCACGCGAAGGCCTGCGGGGCCACGAAGGTCCGCCGGCCTCGGGCCCGCGTGAGCTGAGACTCTCGGCGAACCAGACATGAACTCCGGGGCCCGCCTGGCCCGCTGCCCCCTGGCAAATGGACCGAACCATCCCCAACTGAGTCGCTGGGAGGTCTCATGCCAGAAAAGACACAGGCGTTTCGGGCGAAATCCGCCAAGAAGAAGGGCACGACGATGGCGCTCAAGGCCACGGATGTGGGCGTGGCCGAGGGCATGAGTTCGCACCAGGCAAAGAAGAAGGGAGGCAAGGACCTGGGCGAAGTGGAGTTCTCGGACCGCAGCGTCAGTCCGCGCAGGCCCCCCGGCCGAGGGCTGACGGCCAAGAGCCGCAAGCTGCCACTGCCAGAGCTGGGCAGCAGCACCTCGCGCCGCAAGACGCTCCCGTCGGAGGCCGCCGCGGGCTACCGCAAGGAAGGCACGCGCAAGCGCACCACGGGCCGGGGTGACGCCTCGCCCCTGAAGGCGAGCAAGAAGCTCACCCGGCCGAGCCGGAAGCTCTCGCGCTAGGGCGGACGCGGAGACGGAGGGGCCGGAGCAGCCCCCCCGCCAGCGTGAGCAGACCGAGCAGTGCTGGGCCTCGCGTACTCGCGCAGCCTCCCGCCTCGGGAGCCACGGGCGTGACGCAGGGCGTGAAGCAGCGACAGGCCTCGGCGCCCTCGGGCTCGAGCCGCGCGCACAATCCCCCGGTGCCGCACGAGGCGTCGTCCGTGCAGAGTGCGCCGTAGTCTCCTTCCTGGAGCGCGGGGAGGAGACAGCGGCCCGGCGCGCCCTCCAGGGAGACGCACGTGAGGCCCGAGGGGCAGTCCGTGTCGCGTGTACACGTCTCGCGGCAAAGGGCCTCGGGCGGCAGCGTGGCACCGGGAGGCTCGGGCGACTCAGAGAGGAAGGGATGCAGGAAGCCCGCCTGGAGCGCGTCCACGCGCACGTTGAAGGCCTGCGCGCGGCAGGCCACGTCCCCGCTCGCGGTGATGCCGGCGAGCACCTCGCGCGTGCCGTCGCTCACGAGCACGGGGCCTCCGCTGTCCCCGACGCAGCTCATCGCCGGCGCGGGGCCCGCCTGGAAGGCACTGGCCGCGACCTCCGTCACGGTGAGCCGACCCTGGCGACGGCGGCCCGCGGGGGCCTGGGCATCCTTCGTGTCCCCGAAGCCGAGCACCCGCGCGGAGGCACCAGGAGCGAGCGTGAAGCGCCCCGGCTCGGGCAACGGGAGCGGTGTCACGGAGACTGGAGTGGCGAGCCGTAACAGCGCCGCGTCGAAGGCGTGGGTGGCGGGCACGTAGTCCGGATGCCGCACCGCTCGCGCGACCTGGACGAAGCGCCCCTGGGGCTCCGGGAGCAGCTCCGCGCCGAAGAAGACTTCGTAGGGGCCCTCCGTGCCGAAGACATCGAGACAGTGCGCCGCCGTGAGCACCACGTCCGGCGCGATGAGGGCTCCGGAGCACAGCAGCGTCAGCGGATCTCCCGTACACCGCGTCCGCCGCGCCACCAGCGCCACCACCGCCGCGTCTCCGGGCGCGTCCTCGCCGTTCACCACCTCTTGCGTCACCGTGGCCGGTGTCGCGGGCTCCACCGTGGGGGCGCAGCCCGTGGCCACGCTCAGGAGCCACATCCCGCATATAAAGGATGCGGGGCATGCCCCCCGTGGCGTCATTGCGTGGGCGGCTCGAGGTCCGCCGCGGCCGAGTGCTTCGCGGCCTCGTCTTTCAGCAGGCGCAGCCGGTCCTGGTGCCGGCGGATGAGCGTGTCCAGCCGCTGCCGCTCCCGCTCGTCGCCCTTCTGCGCCGCCGCGTCTCGCTCCCGCGTGAGCCGTTCCACGTCCCGGGACAGCAGCAGGGTGATGCGCTTCGTCTTCTCCAGCTTCCACTGCGCCGTCTGCGGCTGCTCCGGCTCGATCGCGTCATTCACCTGCGGCAGTGGGTGGGCGGACTCGGGCTCGGGCACGACGTCGCCCGGTCGGATGGGCACCACCGTAGCGTTCGGTGGCGGCGGCACCGCGGCGGTTGGCGCCGCAGGCGTCGGCACGGAGGGCGGCGCGGGGACACGCGGCGCGGGCGCGGGGGTCCGCACGGTCGGTGTCGCTCCCGGAGTCGGAGGCGCCACGGGAGCCACCGGTTCCGGAGCATCCGGCGGCAGGGCCGGTGCGGGCCAGAGCGCCACGCCCAGCACGGCCCCCATGAGCACCACGGCGCCAGCAATCGGGAGGAGGAGTCGAGGGGAAACGTTCATGGCGGGAAGGCCCGCGAAGCGTATCCCAGACTCAGAGCCGAAGCTTCCACCCGCCGTCCTGGAGCTCCACACGGAGGATGAAGGGTTCCTCGCGCACGGCCCCATCCCGAGCCACCTTCGCTCGGACGAGCACCGCGTCGGCGGAGCGCCCATCCACCTCCGCGCCCACCACCTCCACCAGCTCGAAGCCGTGCGCGTTCAGCTCCCGCACCGTGTCCGCGCAGGGCTGGGCGCTCCCTCCCGTGGCCAGCAAGGGCCCGAGCACCGCGCAGTCCCCGTCCGGCAGCGCGGCGAAGAAGCGCCGCACGGACGCCTCCGCCGCCTGGGTCTTCTTCTCGGCCGGGGAGGAGCAGGCAAGCGTGGCGAGCGCCAGCAGGAGCCCCGAGGCCCTCGCCACCCTACCTCCTGGAGAGCGAGCCATGGCGCGCGTCAGTAGCAGTTGCCGGCGAACATCTCGTCGTCGGTGGCCGAGACGAACTGGTCGTCGCAGTAGCCGCTGGCCAGCATGTGGCCGTTGCGCACGCAGCCGTCGTGGTTGGTGGCGTCCAGCGTGTACTGCGTGTCGCCGCCGCAGCCGCCGCCGCAGCGCCCGAAGCAGTTGCCCATCACCTTGGGGCGCGACCAGTGGTCCGGCTCGCCGCACTTCCACACGCCAGCGCTCAGGTAGAACTCATCCCCGCTGCACGAGGTGTGGTCGCCAAGCTGGGCGATCTGCTGGTTGATGGCCAGGTCGAAGCCACCCTTGTTGCAGTCGTGCTTGGCGTACGAGTACCAGTTGTAGGAGCCGCCGCAGCTGCCCGTCCAACTGCCGTTGCACTTCGCGTAGCTGCACAGCATGGTGTAGCCGCGGCCCTGCTCGCCCATCACCGTGCGCTGCATGGCCACCGTGCTCGGGTGCTGCGCCCACAGGCTCACCATGCGCCGCAGGTACTTGCTCTCGGGCGTCGCCGCGTCACCGGCCGGCAGCTCCGCGTTGAGCGCCGCGGACACCGCCTCCAGCACCTTGCGGTCCTCGTCCGTCAGCTGCGTGTTCTGCCCGTTGCCCGCCGCGAAGCCATCCAGCGTGGAGACGCCGTTCTCCGCGTCCACCAGCGCCGTGAGCGCCAGGCCGTTGAGGCTCACCTCGATGCGGAACACGCCCGGCTCCACCTCGCGCGAGGAGAGCGTCGTCGCGTCCTGGCCCTCGGCGCGGAAGGTGCCGTGTGTGGTGCCCTGGGCCACTGTGAGCGACAAGCCCTCCGAGGGCTGTGCGCCTTCCGGCTCCACCGACGTGCCGCTCGGGCTGCCACAGGCAAACATCACCACTGCCACCACTGCTCCAAGCATCTTTCTCATACGACGAGACCCTCCCGGCCCAGGCTCTCTCGGAATGTGAGAAAGTGCGGGTAGTCACGTGTAGCGGATGTATCAGGGAGTGCGCAAGTCGGGGTGCGTCAACGCCCCCTCATCCTCCGGGTTTGCGGAAGACGGGCAGCGGCCCGGCGGCGCGCTCCAGGCCGGTGGGGCCTTCGGGGAGGGACTCGTGCCCGCCGATGACCAGCAGGCCTCCGGGGGCCAGGCGCTCCACGAGCCGGGCGAGTACCTCGCGCTGGAGCGGCGGCGCGAAGTACGTGAAGGCCACGTTGCGGCAGAGCACGAGGTGGAAGGGAGCGTCGGGCATCTCCGCGCGCAGGTCCTGGCGCTGGAAGGTGGGCGCCTGGCGGAACTCGGGCGCGAGGCACTGTTCCCCCTCGGGCGTGAGCGTGAAAGCCTGGGAGGCCCACTCGGGCGGCAGCTCGCGCAGGGTGCCGGAGGGGTAGCAGCCCCGGCGGGCGCGCTCGAGCAGGGCCTCGTCCGCATCGGTGGCGAGGAGCTCCAGCCGGAGCCCCGGCACCTGAGGCGCGAGGCCGAGGTGAAAGAGGACGGCAACGGTGTAGGGCTCCTCGCCAGAGGCACAGCCGGCGCTCCAGACTCGGAACACTGTCTCGCCACGGGCCTTCGCATCACGCAGGAGCGCGGGGAGGAGCTGCTCGCGCAGCACGTCGAAGACGTGGTGGTCCCGATAGAAGCGGGAGATGGTGACGCGGCAGAGCGAGTCGAGCACGGCCCACTCGGCGGGGTCCGCCTCCAGGCGTGCTCGGTAGGCGGCAGCGCCCTCCAGCCCGAGCGCCTTCACCCGACGGCTGATGCGCTTGCACACCTGCCCTCGCACCCGGCGAAAGCCGTCCCAGCGCAGCCGCAGCCGGGGAGCGGCCCACTGCAGCAGTTCCACGCACTCGCGGTCGGTCATGGCTCGTGCCCTCAGCTGCCCGCCGGCGGCTGCAGGGGCAGCTCCAGGATGAAGGTGGCTCCTTTCCCAGGCCCGTCACTGTGGGCTCGCAACGAGCCGCCCAGCTCCTCGGCCGCCAGGGCGCTGAAGTGCAGGCCGAAGCCGTGCCCGTCCTCGCGCGTGGTGAAGCCGTGCTCGAAGATGCGCGTGAGCAGCTCCGGCGCGATGCCCGTGCCCTGGTCACACACCTCGATCCGAATGCGCGCGGAGGAGGCGTGCCCCACCTTCAGCGTCAGGCACCGCTGCTCCCGCTCCACCGCATGCATGGCATCCTTGGCGTTGCTGATGAGGTTGGTGAGCACCATCACCACCTTGTGCTTGTCCGTCACCACCAGCGGCACGGGCTCCAACCGCCGCGCCACCTTCACCTCGTGGCGGCTGAGCGTGGCGGAGTTGATGTTCAGGGCATCCTCCACCAACTCCGCCACCGCAACGGACTCGATGAGCCGGGGTGAGCGAGCGTAGCTCTGCTGCTGGTTGACGATGGTGCCGATGTGGCTGGTGTATCGATCCATGTCATCGAGCAGCACGCGAAGCCCCTCGCGCTCCTGCTCCAGGTTCCGCCCGAGCTCCCCCAGGTACGGCAGCAGCTTGCGCCCGCGCTCGTCCTGGTTCACGAAGGTGCTCAGCTCCGCCTGGTGCTCCGTGAGCAGCGCCGCCACCCGGCTCACCTGCTCCAGGCGCAGCGCCTCCAGTCGCTCCCGGACCACCATCGCCGTGGTGTTCACGCTGTTGAGCACGTTGCCCACGTTGTGCAGCACGTTGGTGGCCACCTCTGCCATGCCCGCCCGCCGCGCCACATCCACCAGCTTGCGGTTCACCTCCTTGAGCTCGCGGGTGCGCGCGTCCACCCGCTGCTCCAGCCCCTCGTTCGCCTGGCGCAATGCCTCCTCGCGCTCCTGCACCTTGTCGGCCATCAACCGGAAGGCGCTGGCCAACTGCCCCAGCTCGTCCCCACGCGCCGTGTCCAGCCGCACATGGAAGTCCCCCTTCGCCACCCGGTCCGTCGCCTCGGTGAAGGCCAGCAGCGGACGGGTGATGTGCTGCCTCAGCACCCAGTACATGATGGCCAGCTCCAAGAGCAGTGACGCCACGCCGAACAGCAGCACGTAGCGCGCGGCCTGGAGCGCGGGCCGCGTCACCTCGGCCTCCGGGAGCACCGTGACGAAGTTCCACCCCGGGCCCCGCAGCCGCGCGGCGGCGAGGTACTCCCCGGACTCGGGGAGCTCCAGCACCGTCTCCTTGGAATCCCGGCGCGTCACCCGCTCGAAGATGACCCGCAGGTGGGCGCGCCGCTCCTCCGAGTCGAGGGCGCTGGCCCCGGCACCCGCGGGCGGCTTGGGCTGCAGGAGGTTGTAGCTCTCGGTGGCCCCCTCCAGTTGCAGGTCCGGGTGGGCGATGAGCTGCCCGTCATCGCGAAAGAGGACGTTGTAGGCGCCGGGCAGGTGCTGGTTGACGGTGCGGTCCATCAGCTCCGCGAGCAACACGTCGTGCCCCATCGTCGCAATGTGACGTCCGCCCACATCCAGCGGCGTGGACACCGAGACCATCCAGCTCCGGGCGACAGGGTCCGGGTAGGCGGCACACCAGCGTGTCTCCCGCGCTGGGTTGTTCGCGGGGAAGCTGAGCACCATGAACTCCAGCGTGAGCGGAGTGAAGGTGGACTCGGCCTCCTTGTACCAATTCGGGCTCTCGGGCCAGAAGAGGACCAGGGGCCCCTCGGGCAGGGTGATGTACGTGTTCGTGAAGCGCGAGTGGAAGGCGGGCCCGTACTGCGTCAGCACGTCATAGGAGGCCAGGATGCGCCAGCGCAGCTCGTCGCCCAGCGCAACGCCCTGGGGAATCACCACCGCTGGCTGCCGGGTACCATCGAAGGTCTCCGGCCGGTTGCGCACGGTACCGTCCGGGAACTTCACGAAGAGACTGTCGAAGCGGGCGTCCACGTCCTGCCCCGGCGTGCTCTGGAGCTTCTCCGCCAGGGCCTTGTTGAGCAGGCCGTGGTTGTCCTCGGCCAATATGAAGATGCCCTGCTCGCGCTGGAGGCGCTCGTGGACGTGGCGCTCCAGCTGGGTCAGCGCCTCGGTGCGCAGCGTGCTCACCAGGTGCAGGTAGCTGAAGAAGGTAGCGAGCGCGATGATGGCCGCGATGCGCACGCCCATGGAGATGAGCGTGGAGCGGGCCAGGGACGTGTGTGGGCGAGGGATGGAGGGCATAGGCGGAGGGGCCATTGTCCTTTGAGCCCCTCCCCTCTCACCAGCCGCCCCCCCTTCACCTTGGGTCAGCTTGACGGAGGGAGGAAAGCGAACACCCGCGCCGGGGCGCCGCTGCCGTCCTTCACGAACAGCGGAGAGATGACGAGGAAGGCCCCCGTCGCGGGCAGCGCCGAGAGATCCGCGAGGTTCTCGATGTGGTAGCCGCCGCCCGGCAGGAAGTCCCGGTGCTGCTCGAAGGTCGCGTTGGGCCCCGGATCCGTGGAGAGGGTGTCGATGCCGATGCCCCGCACCTTGCGCTCGCGCAGCAGGCGGCTGGCGGCCACGGAGAGGCCGGGGTAGTGCATGACACCGGCCGCATCCGTGTTGCGGTAGCGCTGCTCGTCGGGCCAGCGCGAGGCCCAGCCGGTGCGGATGAGCACCACGTGCTCGGGCCGCAGCGGGCCATGCTGGCGCTCCCAGGCTTCGAGGTCCGCCGGAGTCACCTCGTAGTCCGGGTTGCTGGCCACCTGCGCGGTGACATCCACCACGGCGGCCGGGCCCCGGAGAACATCCGCCGAGAGCTTGTCCACGGGAGCCGCGCCCGTGGCGAAGTGCGCCGGCGCGTCCACATGGGTGCCGATGTGCTCACCGAGCTCGAGCTGGCGGATGAAATACCCGTCACGCTCGACGGTCCCCTGTACCTTCACTCCCAGGCGCGTGCCTCCTGGGAACACGGGCATGTCCGAGGTGAGCGGGTGGCCGATATCGATGACCCGGGCGCGCGCGAGCCAGTCGGCTGGGGCTTCGCGATGGGCGGTGCCCGAGGTGGCACATGCGCCCAGCAGCAAGGCCATGGGGAACGGCAGGAGCTTCCTGTATCCGGTCTTCATGCGGAGAACCTCGTCGGGACGGTGGAACCGCCCCGACGGTACCTGACGTTCGACGCTCCCGGAGCCCGTTCCGACTGGCGATGTTGGCGCGGAGGCCGCTTCTCCCGGGGATTTTCCGGCCCCGGCGCTACGCCTTCCCGCCGTGGTCGAAAAGCCCGAGCGGAGCGCCTGTCGGGTCGACGATCATCGCGATGCGGCCGATGTTGGGAACCTCGACCAGCGGTACGAGAACCTGCGCGCCCAGCTTCGCCGCCTTGTCCCGCGCGGTTTCGATGCGATCGACGACGACATAGGTGAACCACTGCGGCGGCATGTTCTGGGCCTTCTCGATGTCCGCCACCGCCCCCTCCGGCGTGTCATCCACGCCGAAGACGCTCATGCCGCCCTGGAAGCTCCGCGCCTGCCAGCCGAAGACCTTGCTGTAGAAGGCCTTGGCCCGCTCCACGTCATTCGTGCTCAGCGTCTCCCAGCAGAACTCGCCGGCCTTCGGCATCGCCGGCTCCGGGTCGCCGTTCAGATCCTGGTACGCGATGATGACCGCGTTGTCCGAGTCCATGAGGACGGCGAAGCGCCCCATGTTCGGGATGTCCTTCGGACCGTGGGCGACCTGGCCCCCGTTCTCCTGTGCCCGCTTCGCCGCCGCGTCCACGTCCTTCACCGACACGTAGCTCATGAAGATCGAGGTCGGGGACTCTCCCTTGCGGATCTCCCAGATGCCGCCGATCAGCTTCTCGCCCAGCTTGATGCCCTCGTAGTTGCCGCCATCGGGCCCCAGGTCGAACGGTACGAACGTCCAGCCAAAGAGCTCGCCGTAGAAAGCCTTGGCTCGCTGGCTGTCCAACGTCATCAGCTCGCGCCAGGTCACGCGCCCCGGTGTGAAACGCTTCTCGCTCATCGGCACCCCTCCGTGGGTAATAGGTAGGGTGCGTGGTAGCAGACCTTGTGCGTCGGGGACAACCCTCTCTCGCGCTCAGGCGGTGCCCTCGGCCTCGCTCTCCTGGAGCGCGGCGTCCACCTCGGCGCCCAGCGGGTAGATGATGAGGTGACGCACCGGCTCGCTGCCATGGCTCACCGTCTCCAGGTGGTAGCGGCTCACCAGCCGGTGCTGCAGCTTGCGCAGCCGGGGAGACCGAGGGGCCAGCGGCACCACCACGCCCTCGCTCAGCACCCGCTGGATGGCGTGCTCGGCCTCGGCCACTGCCTCGCGCACCTGCTCCTCGTCCACCCCCTCCACCATCATGAAGGCCGCGCGCAGCACCCGCCGCAGCTCCGCCGTGCTGTTGCGCTTGATGGCCTCCACGCGCGCCCCCGTGCGCTCCACGATGCGCCGCATCCGAGGGTCATTCGCCCGCGAGCGCAGCGTGAGGATGAGGTCCGCCGACTCCACCCGCCCCACCACCTTCGCGTCCGCCTTCAGCTCGCGCAGGACGCGGTCGAGCAGGTCTCGGCTCACCGCGTGCGCATAGACGCGCATGGGCCCGGTGTTGGGCGCCGGGGCCGCCGGGGCCGCCTTGGAGCGGGGCGGAGGCAGGGGCGCCGTCGACTGAGGCACCTCCTCCACCTTCACCTCGCCTCCGTCCAGGCTCCGGCGCTCGCCTCCCACGTCGCGGCCCGCCAGCAGCCGGTCCACCGCCTCCGCTGTGTCCGGGTGTACCAGCACCTCGTCCCGGCCCACCATCTCCACCACGATGTCGAAGGTGGGCGGCGCCTTGCGCTCGCTGATCGTCTTCTGTGTGTTGCGCCGGCGTGCCTCCTCGTCGCTCAGCGTCACCGTGTGGACCCCGCCCACGAGATCCGACAGCGTGGGGTTGAGCACCAGGTTCTCCAGCGTGTTGCCGTGCGCGGTGGCCACCAGCTGCACCCCGCGCTCGGCGATGGTGCGCGCCGCCGACGCCTCCGCCGAGGTGCCAATTTCATCGACGATGATGGCCTCGGGCATGTGGTTCTCCACCGCCTCGATCATCACGTCGTGCTGACGGTCCGGCCTGGACACCTGCATGCGCCGCGCGCCGCCGATGCCGGGGTGGGGGATGTCGCCGTCGCCGCCAATCTCGTTGGAGGTGTCCACCACCATCACGCGCTTGCGCAGGTCGTCGGAGAGCACGCGTGCCACCTCGCGCAGCTTCGTCGTCTTGCCCACGCCGGGCCGCCCCAGCAGGAGCACGTTGCGCCCGGTGGCGATGAGATCCTTGAGCATGTCGATGGTGCCGAACACCGCGCGCCCCACGCGCAGCGTGAGCCCCACCACGCGCCCCTTTCGGTTGCGGATGGCCGAGACGCGGTGGAGCGTGCGCTCGATGCCCGCCCGGTTGTCCTCTCCGGGCGGCCCTACTTGCGACAGCACGTGCTCCAGTTCCGTGGCCGCTACGGGCTGCTCGCGCAGACGCTGAGAGCCGTTGACCAGCCGCGCCTCGGGAGGCCGCCCCAGGTCCATCACCACCTCGAGCACCTCGCCCGGGGGCAGGGCCCTCACCGTGGCCTTCAGCGGCTCGGGCAGTACGTCCACCAGGAGCTGGAAGTCGTCATCGGGCTCGACGGGCGTCTGTTGCATAGAGTGACCTCTCGGAAGATGGGGCTGGGGCCAGGCTCCTGCACGGGAAAGTGCTCCCAGGCAGGCGGGCGAGCCCTCCCCCTCCTGGCTCCGCTCGGGGGATAATCCGCCCATGCGCCATCTCCTCGCACGCTGTTTCCCGATGCTCCTGTGCTCCTGGCTCGCCGGGTGTGATTTCGGCGAGGCGTCGCCAGAGCCGGATGGTGGAACCCTGACGGATGGAGGTGTGCAGGACCCGTCCGAGCAGAGCCCGCTCGCTCGCGACATGCTCGCCGCGCACAACCAGGTTCGCGCCACCGCCTCGCCCGCGCCCGTGCCTGCCCTGGCCCCGCTGGCGTGGTCCGTCAATGCCGCCACGACGGCCCAGGCGTGGGCGGACCAGTGCAAGTTCGAGCACAACTCCAAGCGGGGGAACCTCGGCGAGAACATCGCCGCTGCCACCCAGGGAGGCTTGAGCAACACGGGGGTGGTGACGAACTGGGCCGCCGAGGCCGCCTCGTACGACTACGGGCTGAATGCCTGTGCTCCGGGAAAGCAGTGCGGCCACTACACGCAGATCGTCTGGAGGAACACCACGCACGTGGGCTGCGCCATGAAGCTCTGCGACAAGAACTCTCCTTTCCAGGGCTTCACCCGGTGGGAGTTCTGGGTGTGCAACTACTCGCCCCCGGGCAACTTCGTCGGACAGCGACCCTACTGAGCGCGCAACTCGCACGCCGCATACCCCGATAAGTGCCATGAGCCCAAGACGGACCTGCCCTTGGGACAGGGGGGAAGCTCATGCACCGGATGCGCTCCGTTCGATGCTTTGCCGTGCGCCTTGCTCTCCTGCTCGCCACGGCCCTGCTGAACCTGGTGGGATGCAGCTTGAACGGGCTGGGGTGCCAACCGGGTGACGACACGGAAACCTGTTGCCTCAAGGAACATCCTGGCGCCTGGGAGCGCTGCACGGGGATGGCAGGCCCCAAGGCTCCGCCCAAGTCCAAGAACCGCCCCAAGCCCCATCCCGAGAAGGACCCAGAGCCGCTCATTCCGCCCCTCCCCACCCCCGAAGAGCAAGAGCAGTGGAACGAGCGATGCCGCGATCACTACGTTGAGTGCAAGCACTCGGCACAGGGCGAGAGATGGGGTCGCAAGTTCAGCGAGAGCCAGTGCCAGGCCTGTTGGGAGCTGTGCCGTCGCATTGGGGCGTGGCCAGAAGAAGCCAACGACAAGCCGTGTCCAGGTGGATGACCATGAGAGTCACACGCAAGGAGTGGTGGCACAGCATCGCGCAACGACGTGAGCAGCTCTTCTTGAAGCTGATCGAAGCGAAAGCTCCCTATCAGGACTACAAGCTCGCCGTCTTGGAGCAGGAGAAGGCGCTGCTGCGCGAGACGAGGACACCCGCCGAACGCCTGCACCTTCAACAAATCACCGCCAAGGAAGTGCTCACCGAGGCGTATATGGCACGCGCATCCTGGGAAGAGTTTGGTCCCTTGCTACGACGCTGCCAGCGCCTCGGCTTCGCGGACCTGGGGGATTTCGTCCATGTCGCGTGTCTCTTTGCCCAGGCGTTGCCGCGCTTCCCCAGGCAGGCCCGACAGGCGTTCGCCATGCTGACCCATGCGGAGCAGAAGCTCCTTCGCCTGCGCAAGAGTCACTTTTTGCGTAGAGATGGGCTCAAAGCCATCACACATGCGCGGCGCATCGTAGAGGCGGCTGGCATCGCTCAACCGAAGACGCGCACGACAACGTGAGCTCACTTCGTCAGCTTGCCCTGCTCCTTCAGCGCTCGCAGCTCCGTGAAGCCGCCGATCAACGTCCCGTCGATGAAGACCATCGGGAACGTCGGGAAGCCCGCCCAGAGCTTGAGCGCCAGCCGCGCCTGCCACATCGAGAAGTAGCTGCCGTACTCGAGGTACGTGAACGCGATGCCCTGCTCGTCCAGCAGCTTGCGCGCCCGCTTCACGAACGTGTTCTGCGCCATCCCCACCACGACGACCCTGTCACTCGCCACCGTGGCGGCCACCTTCTCCACGACGGCGCGGTGGAGGTTGCCCACCGCCTCCTGCACCGCCGGAGAGACCTTGTCCTGCGAAAGCGTCAGACGTGCCATGGGGCCCGACATTAGCAACTCAGGCCTGGGCCCGCGGTTCCTCCATCAGGGCGCGCGTGGCGGAGACCTCCCGGGGCTCCACCCCCCGGGCGCGGCGGATGCGAGAGATGATCCCCATCGCCTCCTCCTCCGTGTCGGCGAACTCCACGTCCACCCGCCAGTTGCCGGCCAGGTACAGCGCCAGCACGATGGCCTTGGTGATGGCGCGCTGCAGCGCGTCGGCGCCCACGTAGATGATGCCGTGGAACCACTCGGCGCGGATGGTGTGGGAGAAGCGCTCCCGGGCCGCCTTGTCGATGGTCGACCGGGAGATGTCAGCGATGACGAAGATGGGACGCTCGGTCACCAGCGCCCGGTAGATGGCAAAGAGGTTGTCGACATCCTCGACCCGCGTGGGGCCTCGGAAGGTGACTCGCAGCAGATCCGGGTTCTCCCAACGTGCGTGGTGGGTCCCGAACGTCCATTCCTTGGTCGCGCTCATGGCTTCCCCCATGACTCCCGGGAATCTAGGAATGCCCCGCGAGTCTCCAAGTGGGGGGCCCGCAGAAAGCGCTCTGGGGCACCACCGTGTGGGGTGGTGGCGGATCAATCTGCCCAGCAAAGGACAGAGTGGGAGGAGCTTCACGCCACTCCTCCCACCCGCTCGGCTACCAGCGGCCCTGGACGCGCTGCATGAAGTCGTAGGGGTAGCCCAGCTCCAGGGCGCTCGCCTCGTCCAGCCGCTTGAACTGAGCGTCGTCCAGCTTCAGCTCCGCGGCCTTCAGGTTGTCCTCGAGCTGCTCCACGGTGCGCGCGCCGAAGATGACGGAGGTGACGGCGCGCTTGCGCAGCAGCCACGCCAGGGCCACCTGCGAGGGCGAGGCCTTCAGCTCGGCGGCCACCGCGTCCACGGCCTCCAGGATCCGCCAGTTCCGAGGGGTGTCGAAGCCCGAGAGCCGATCCTTCCACTTGGCCAGGCGCGAGGCGTCCGGCGGCGGCTGGCCCTTGCGGTACTTGCCCGACAGGAAGCCGCCGGCCAGGGGCGACCACGGGAGGATGCCCAGGCCGAACTGCTCACAGACGGACACGTGCTCGCGCTCCAGCTCGCGCACCACCAGGCTGTACTGGGCCTGCAGGGCGATGAAGCGCGAGAGGTGCTGGCTCTTGCTCGTCCACAGGCTGTCCACCAGCCGGTAGGCGGCGTAGTTGCTGGCGCCGAGGTAGAGCACCTTGCCCTGGCGCACCAGGTCCTCCAGCGCGCGGAGCGTCTCCTCCTCGGGCGTGTCGATGTCCTGCATGTGGACCTGGTACAAATCAATGCGGTCGGTCCGCAGCCGGCGCAGGCTGCCCTCCACCGCGGCGCGAATCTGATAGCGCGAGGCGCCCGTGTCGTTGGGCCCCTTGCCCATGCGGAAGCGGAACTTGGTGGCCAGCACCACCTCGTCGCGCCGCTTGGACTGGGCGAACCAGTTGCCCAGCACCTTCTCGGTCAGCCCGTCGTTGCCGTAGACGTTGGCCGTGTCCCAGAAGTTGATGCCCGCCTCCAGCGCGCGGTCCATGATGGCGAAGGACGTCTTCTCGTCGGTCGCCACCCCGTGCATCATCGAGCCTTCGGTCGGCTCGCCGAACGTCATCGTCCCCAGGCACAGGCTCGACACCTTCAGGCCGCTGTGTCCCAGCTTGCGGTACTCCATGGCTCTCCCTCCGTGGTGGCGGCATGCGCCGCGAGGCCGTGGGCCTAACGTGCCCAAGCGCCCCTCGCCACAAGGAAAGACCCCCGCGCCGGGCTCCGTGTTGGGAGTCCGACCGGGGGTCTTGGGGAGCGCCAGAGCGCGCCGATGAACTACTTCGTGGGCGGCGGAGCCTTCTGCCCGCCCGGCGGGGGCGAGCCCGGCTTGACGCCCTGGGGCACGCCCGGGGTGTTCATGGGAATCATCGGCGGGGTGGGCGACGGGTTCTTCGTCGCCTCGAGCAGCTCCACCTCGAAGATGAGCGTGGCACCCCCCGGGATGTCCGGCGGGGCGCCGCGATCGCCGTAGGCGATCTCGGAGGGGCACACCAGGCGGGCCTTACCGCCGACCTTCATCTTCTGCAGACCCTCGGTCCAGCAGCGGATGACGCCGTTGAGCGGGAAGGTGGCCGGCTCGTTGCGCTTGAAGGAGCTGTCGAACTCCTTGCCGTCGATGAGCGTGCCCTTGTAGTGCACGCGCACGATGTCGGTGGGCGTGGGCGCGGCGCCCGTGCCCGCCTGCGTCTCCTTGTAGATGAGGCCCGACTCGGTCTTCACCGCGCCCGGCTCCTTGGCCGCCTGCTCCAGGAAGGCCTTGCCCTTCTCCTTCTCGGCGGAGGCCTTGGCCGACTGGCGGTTGACGGCCAGCGTCTGAATCTTGGGCCCGTAGGTGGCGATCTCCACCGCGGCCTTCTGGCCCGTGACTTCGGCGGTGATGCCGGCCTTCACGAAGTCCAGCTCCTGAGGCGACAGGCCGAACACCGCGACGCTGCGGCCGATCGACAGGCCCAGCGCGTACAGCGTCTTCTGATCCTCGGTCTGCGGGTCACCCGCGGCACCGGTGGCCGCGCCCGTGCTGGTGCCCGTCGTGGTGGCACCCGTATTCGCGCCGCCCTCGGCGCTCTTGTTTTCCGTTGGCTTCTGGCAGCCGGCAACGGCCAGCGCCACCGCCAATACCCAGAGTTTCCGCATGTCTTCGCCTTTCCTTGCAGCAGGGGCCGTAAGACGCCCCCTCGCAAGGGGCCACTTACTACAGAACGGGCCCCTTCTCGCGCTTTCCGTCAGTCTTTGGGGCGCTTCCCCACCCCGTTGGAGGCGGATGAACCCTCCCGGCGGAGCCTTGGGCCCCCAACCATCACGGCTCCGAGCGCTCGGAACCGACGCCGCGCACGGTATGCACGGCGGCGTCCACCTCGGCGAGGATGCGGCGCGCGTGCTGGAGGAACGCCTCGCCGGCGGGCAGCAGGCGCATGCCCCGAGGGGTGCGCTCGAAGAGCTGGGCGCCGAGCTCGTCTTCCAGGGCGAGGATGTGGCGGCTGAGCGGGGGCTGGGTGAGGTGGAGCCGGCGGGCGGCGCGCCCCACGTGGCCCTCTTCGGCCACCGCGACGAAGGACTGGATGTGCGTGAGACTCACGGTACGGAAGGGTAGCGCGGATCCCCGGGCGCGTGAACTGGCGGCCTGGGTGGACCGGGGCGGTGTTCACCGAGGGACGGACCCGATACCCAGACAGCATTGGACGCCGCACGAGGGCCGGTGCCACCTTGCCTCGCATGGGAATTCCACTGCTGAAGGGGACCGAGATTGATCGCCTGCGACTGGCCGGGCAGGCGGCGGCGGGGACGCTGGCCTGGGTGGCGGGGCGGCTGACGCCGGGCATCACGACGGCGGACATCGACGCGTGGGTGCGGGAGGACACGGCGCGGCGCGGGGGGACACCGAGCCAGCTGGGCTACCACGGCTTCCCGGCGTCGGTGTGTACGAGCCGCAATCAGGTGGTGTGCCACGGGATTCCGCGGAAGGACGAGCGGCTGGAGCCGGGGGACATCATCAACGTGGATGTGACGACGTGCCTGAACGGGTTCCACGGGGACACCTCGGCCACGTTCCTGATTGGCGAGGTGTCGGCGGAGGCGCGGCACGTGGTGGACGTGGCGCGCCGGTGCCGGGATGCGGGGGTGGCGGTGGTGCGCCATGGCGCGAAGCTGGGGGATATCGGCGCGGCGATTGAAGAGCTGGCGCGGGCGGAGGGCTGCAGCGTGGTGCGCGAGTACGGGGGGCACGGCATCGGCCGGTCGATGCACGGGCCTCCGCACGTGTCTCACGTGGGGGAGCGGGGGACGGGCATCACGCTGAAGTCGGGGATGGTGCTCACCATCGAGCCGATGGTGAACCTGGGGCGTCCGGGCATCCGGCTGCTGCCGGACAAGTGGACAGTGGTGACAGAGGACGGGAGCCTGTCGGCCCAGTTCGAGCACACGGTGCTGGTGACGCGGGAGGGGTGCGAGGTCCTCACGCGACTGGACCCCGGGGCCGCCAGCGCGTGAGCGGCACGGCCGCGCTCAGCGGCGGCGGGAGAAGAGCGTCTCGGAGATCATCAGCAGCACGACGGCGCCGATGATGGCGCCGATGAAGCCTGCGGGGGAGGGGCTGCGCCAGTTGCCGCCCCAGAGGAGCGCGGCGAGGAAGCCGCCCATGAAGGAGCCTCCGACGCCCAGCAGGGTGGTGCGGATGATGCCCAGCTTCTGCTGGCCCGGCATGATGAAGCGGGCGATCAGGCCCACGACGAAGCCGAAGACGATCCAGCTGCACAGCCCCATCTTGGAGTCTCCTCACGTGCGCGGAGCAGACCGCGCGGGTCTTTCACTTCAACAAGGCCCGGAGTCTGCCCCACTGCGTCCCAGCGCGGAACTACGTATCCTGGTTGTGTGCGCCGGACACCCGGGAAGATGGCCTGGGCGAATGGGCGGCCGCCAGCGTGGCGTCCAGGGCGTTGCCCACGGTGAGGGTGCCGCCAGCGAGGATGTTGTTGTCCTCGATGAGCTCCACCTCTTCGCCGCTCAGGTCAGCGATCGCGCCCAGATACCAGGTGCCCTCGGGAACCTGCACACCCCCGGGAACGGACACCGCGACGCACTGCCCGACTCCCACCGTGGGCAGCACCACCTCGCCGAGGAGCATGTCCGAGGCGATGATCGCCGCATCCCGCGACAGATACAGACCGACCCGGGCGCCCGCGCGTCCAGGCTGAGTGCCCTGGTTGCACACGGTGGCCTGTCCCGTGACCGGCTGCCCGCCCTGGAGCTTGTCCGGCCCCGTGACGCGAGAGACGACCAGATCCGCGCCATCCCCCACACCGAGCACATTGCCCGCCCGGAGGTTGTTGTTCTCGGACAGCTCCACCACACCCTGCGCGCTGTCGACGTAGGCGCCCACGTACCACGAGCCGCTCGGCACGTTGACGAGGCCGGAGACCTCCAGCGGCGCGCACTCGCCCGCTCCCAGTGCGGGGACCTGGGCGCTCCCCAGGTACGGATCCGCCGTGGAGATGGACGCATCCAACGACAAGAAGAGGGCCACGCTGGCCTCGGGGCTCGACGCCGTGCCCTGGTTGCACACCGTGGTGGTGGCCTTCATCGGCTGCGCGGAGACGGCGCTCGCGGGGCCGCGCACCTCGGCGACGACGAGATCCACCCCGCGGCCCAGGGACTGCCGCTGGCCCACCCGGGTGTTGTTGTCCTCGAGCAGCTCCCGCACACCCTCGGCGCGGTCCACCCAGGCCGCCACGTACCACAGCCCGCTGCTCACGCCGGGCGCGCCGCTGACAGTCACCGAAGCGCACTGCCCCGGCTCCAGGGTCTCGACCGAGGCGCTGCCCACCCGCGTATCCGTGGCGCTCAGGGCGGAGTCCGCCGACAGATAGACCTCCACCTGCGGCGCGGCGCTCTCGGTGCCCTGGTTGCACACCGTGGCGTTGAAGCTCAGCGTCTCCGAGGGGTCCTCCGGGAGCCGCGAAGGCCCACTCACCGCGCTCACGGTGAAGTCCGGCCCATGGCCCACGACCGCGCGGTTGCCCACCCGGACGTCATTGCCCTCCACGAGATCCACCACCCCAGGCGCCCCCGCCACCCGCGCCGCCACGTACCAGGACCCCTCCGCCACGTTCGCCGTGGAGGGAATCGCCAGCGCGGCGCACTGCCCGCCCTCCAGCATGCGCGTCGCCGCGCGACCCACCCGCGTGTCCTCGGGCGAGAAGGCGGCGTCGTCTGAGAGGTAGACCTCGACCGTGGCCGAGGCGCTGGCGGTGCCCGTGTTGCACACCGTGGCGGTCGTCTGGAACGCCCCCGAAGGCAGGAGGCTCACGGGCGCGCTCACCTCGGCGACCGTGAGGTCCGCGCCCGAGCCAATGGCCATCCGCGTGCCCGCGCGGCTGTTGTTCGTCTCGGTGGACTCCTCCACCGTGTTGCCGGGGTCGATCAGCGCGCCCACGTACAGCAGACCGCTGGCCCCACTCACCGCGCCCTCGGTCCGCACATGCAGGGTGGCGCACTGCTGGGGGTGCAGCATCCCCGTCGGCGCGCTACCCACCAGGCTGTCCGTGGCGGCGATGCGCGTGTCCTCCGACAGGTAGAGACTCACCGTGCTGCTGACACCGACCGTGCCCTGGTTGCACGCCGTCACGGTGACGAAGTAGCCGGTGGGCGCCGGTGTACTCAGCGGCCCTCCCACCGAGGACACCCACAGGTCCGGCGCCTGGGAGGAGGTGACCGCGCTCAGCATCGAGTCCAGGAAGAGCTCCGCCGGCCCCACATTCCCCCGCCCACACCCCGCCAGCATCCCTCCCGCCACCAGCAGGGGCTTCAGCCAGCGCTGACGATGCTGTGCCTTCAAGAGCCCCTCCCAGCGAAAAGATCCGCTGGGACGGAATACTGGATCTCCTTTCCCAGGAAATCCAGCTTAAACAAAAGTCCCGTATCTACCGGTGAACACCCTTAGGGCGCTGGTGTAGGCGGAACGGGGGCAACGGGAGCCTCGGGCTTGGGAGGCACCACCGGCAGCAGCGCGCCGCAGCTCTCGGCGGACAACCACTGATACTCACAGGCGAATCGGGCCAGGGGCCCTCGCACCTGCCACAGCACCGCCAGCAGGATCGCCAGCACCACCAGGACCTTCACGGCGCCCGGCATGCCCTCCTCGCTGTCTTCGTCCTCCTCATCCTGGAGGTCCACGAGGGTCGAGCGGAGCTTGTCGGTGCGATCGATTCGCGAGCCCTTGGGCAGGCGCGGCTTGCGGGTGACGAGCGCGGCCAGGTCGCGCGAGAGGATCAACCGGTCATTGAGCGCCCACCCCGAGCCCTCCAGCAGCAGCGCGAGGTTGCGCCGCCGCAGCTTCAGCCACCCGAACAACCCGGCCGGCAGCATGACGATGGCGGCGATGACGACGGCCGCGGAGAAGATGTCCACCAGGGTGAGCGACTTCGTCTGCGCGACGATGAAGGCCAGCGCCGAGCCAACCGCCGCGAAGGCGATGCCACCGGCGGCCAAGAGCCCGGCGAGGCCACCCGGCTGGGCCGGAGGCGCAGCAGCAGCAGCCGCCGCCGGAGCCGGAGGAGCCCCCGCGGTGGTGACCACGGCGGTGGAGTGCGCGTACCCCTTCTCCAGCTGCGCCTCGAATGCCTTGTCCCCCGAGCTCGCCATCGCCTCGACCTTCGAGGAGATGAAGCGGCCGATGCGCTGGAAGGGCTGCGTCATCGCCTCCCACAGGGAGACGGGCTGGCGGATGACATGGGTGACGATGGCGTCGTGCTCCTTGCCGTCCACGTCGTGGAAGATGCCGCGCTTGCCGACCTCCAGGTGGTCGCTGCGCCCACGGGTGACGGGCACGGCCACCTCGTAGCCATCTCCGCCCTCCTTGGGAGTCACCTTGACGTAGAGGACGCAGGTGGTGCCCTGGCTCGTCAGCGCGATGTGCGCGTCTCGCGGTGCGGCGAGCACCGCCAGCGTGTACTTGCGTCCGCCGAGGATGAGCGTGCCCTTCTCGAAGAGCGCCTTGCGCCGGGGGGTATAGAGGTCCGGCATGCTGATGAAGTTGTTGGCGAACGGTAGCAACCACCGCTGGTAGAGCAACAAGCGCTCCAGCTCGGTGATGGCGTCCAGCTCCTCCTTGAGCGCCAGGTCCGCCTTGCACGCGGCCTCGAGGGTGCCCAGGTCCGCGTCGGAGAGGGAGGCCAGCTCCGCCAGCATGCCGCGCACGGGGTTGGCCTCGAAGCCGGCCTGCCAGGCCAGAAGCGCCTCGGCTCGGGACGACAGCTCCTTCCAGGCGGCGTCACTCAAGTGCTGCGCGTCGCCGGTGAGGGGCGCCGCTACGTCCTTGCGGAACGCCTCCAGGGCCTCGAAGGCCGGCCCGCGATACAGCCGGGCCCAGGTGAGCACCCCGGCCGGATCCACCGGAGCCACGGGCAGCACGGCCACGCCCTTCAGGAGGGCGGCGCTGTCTCCGAGCATGCCCTCCACCCGACCGGCGGGCAGCTTGAGGCTCGCGGCGGCCTCGGGCTGGGCGGCCACCAACCGACACTGGAGGAAGTACTCATCCAGCAACGGCTTCACCTCGCGGATGCGCCGGGCGCGCTCCATGCTCGGCTCGCCCCAGAGGTGCAAGGCGTCCTTCTGCCCCATGTGCGTGAGCAGCGCGGTGCGCGCCTCACGGAAGCGCTGGAGCATGGGCGCGTCGATGCCGGCCTGGCTCGCGCGGTTCTTCACCTCGGGGAAGGCGGCCATGATGCGCGAGGCCAGGGCGCGCACATTCTCCGGGAGGAAGGGCGGCGCGACGATGCCGTCTCCATTGACGCCCGCATCGCGCAGCACCTGCTCGCTGGCGCGCACCTGCGCCAGGGAGACGCGGCCCGTCTCCGAGATTTTCAGCACCGCGAGGATGCGCAGGGCGGCGGCGCGCACCTTGGCGCCCTCCGGCGAGAGCGCCTCCAGCTCGAGCACATCACTCCGGGCATCCACGCCCTTGCGGGACTGGAGGAGCTTCGCGGTGTGCTCCACGGCGGCGCGCACCTCGGCGACGCGGATGCGGCCGTTGGCGTCGCCGTCCAGGAAGGCCAGGAAGCGCGCGTCACAGTTGAACCCCGAGAGCGGGCACGCGGTGGCCATCCACTGCGTCTCGGGAATGCGGATGGCCTCGACGAGGGCATCAAAGGTGGGGATGTCGACTTGGAGCGAGCCGCCATAGCGGCGATACACGAGGGGCGCGGACATGGGCGCGGCACCCCACCACAACTCTTTTCGGAATTCACGCCTCGTGCGGGCCTGCAACCCGGCCTCGGAAGCGAGTACCAATAAAGTAACAAATCCCTCAGGAATTCCAAGGGGTTGACCAATCCATTCGCAGGCGGCACCTTGCGCCCTTCTCCTGCCCGCGAGGTTTTCATGAACGAGCCCCAGGAAGCCCTCTCCGAGCAGGCGCGGGCCGTCATCGCGGAGGAGGAGGCCCTGCTGGCGAGGGTGCTCGGCGCCATCCAGTCGGTGCGCCAGCGCTCGGGCCGGGGCCAGGACCGTGGCGACCTGCTGGAGCGACTCACCACCCTGCGAGACGAGGCGAGCACCGCCGTCGAGAGCGACCTGCCGGCCCTGTTCCAGCAGCTCGACAACACGCGCGCCCTGCTGGAGCGCGACGAGACGGTCCACCTGCCCGATCCGCATACGCCCTACTTCGCGCACCTGCGCCTGAAGCGGTACGAAAGTACCCCGCAGGAGTACCTGCTAGGGCGCACCACCTTCACGGATGCCGCCAGTGGCGTGCGCGTCATCGACTGGCGCTATGCCCCCATCGCCCGCGTCTTCTACGGCTACGAGGAGGGCGATGACTATGAGGAGTACTTCGGAGACCGGCTCTCCGAGGGCATCGTCGAGGCCCGGCGGTTGGTGGTCATCGAGCGCGGCGTGCTCACGCGCATCCGCGCGGGCTCGCTGCACCTGGAGCGGACCGCTGCGGGTGAGTGGCGGGAGGTGGGCGCCACCTCCACGCTCTCGGGAGGCGCGGGCACGGCGGTGCGCGCGGGCAGCCTCGGCGTGGGCACCGGCGAGGAGGGACGGGCCGGCCGCTTCGACGTCACCGCGCAGCTCGACTCCGAGCAGTTCGAGGCCCTGCAGGTAGGCGCGGATCAACCGCTGCTGGTGCTGGGGAGCGCCGGCAGCGGGAAGACGACGGTGGCCCTGCACCGGCTGGCGAAGCTCACCTTCGATCTGCGCGCCCGCTCCCTGCCCTCGAAGATGAAGGTGGTGGTGCCCGAGGAGGGCCTGGCACGGCTGTCCAAGCGCCTGCTCGCGCCGCTGGAGCTGCGCAACGTGTCCGTGGAGACGCTCGATGCGTGGGCCTACGCCACCGCCTGCACGGCGTTCGGGGTGAAGTCCATCGCACTGTCTCCGGACAAGCCGGCCCTCACCGCTCGGCTCAAGCGCCACCCGGCGCTGCGGCCCGTGCTGGAGAAGCGGCTCCACCTCTCGAAGAAGACGGAGCCAAACTTCAAGCGCCTCCGCAAGCGGCTGGCCGAGCTGCTCACGGACCGCACCGTGCTGGCCGAGGTGGTGGCCGCCTCGAAGGGAGACCTGCCCCTGCCCGCCATCGACGATACGGTGCGGCACACGATGCTCCAGCTGGCCACGCCGCTGGCCCAGGAGTTCGAGGGCTACCACCCCGAGTCCCTCCAGACGGTGGACGGGCTCGCGCTGGAGGAGTCCACGCCGGACGCGCTGGCGAACACCGTGGACGTGGAGGACCTGCCGCTGCTGCTCTTCCTCAAGGCGCGCTACGGGCACCTGGGCACCGAGCCGCTGGCGCACGCGGTGCTCGACGAGGCGGAGGACTTCTCGCTCTTCGAGCTGTCGGTGATGGGCCAGCAGCTCGGCAAGACCCGGAGCTGCACGCTGGCGGGAGACGAGATGCAGCAGACCACCACGAGCTTCGCGGGCTGGCCCGCTGCCCTGGCGGAGCTGGGCATCAAGGACGCGGCCACGGTGCGACTCTCGGTGTCCTATCGCTGCCCACGGCCGGTCATCGAGCTGGCGCGCCACGTGCTCGGGCCCATGGCTCCCGAGGCTCCACCGAAGAACGCGCGCGAGGGCGTGCCGGTGGGCTTCCACCACTTCCCCGAGGAGGCACAGGCGTGGCTCTTCGTCCGGGACGCGCTCAAGGACCTGCTCGAGCGGGAGCCGCGCGCCTCGGTGGCCGTCATCGCCAGCAGCCCGGAGGCCGCGCGCGCCTTCCACAAGGTGGTGGATGACATGCCCGCCGTGCGGCTGGTGCTGGAGGGCGACTTCTCGTTCGAGCCGGGCGTGGACGTCACGGACGTGGAGAGCATCAAGGGCTTGGAGTTCGACTACGTCATCCTCCCGGATGCCACGGCGCGCGCCTGGCCGCAGTCGGACGAGACGCGCCGCAAGCTCCACGTGGCCATCACCCGCGCCTCGCACCAGCTCTGGGTCATCTCCTCGGGCGTGCGCTCGCGCCTGTTGCCCGCGCCCCAAGCCTGAGGCCCGAGAATCCGTCCGCTGGAGATCACTGCGCCTCGGGGGTGTTGGGGTGCATCGGGAGTGCGGTTAGGCTGGGGCCTTCCTCAAGGAGGAATCCATATGGTGACCGAGGCCCGTCCGCCTTCCGACGTGAACGCGCAGCCCCCTGAGAGTCCCCCCGCCGCCGCCGCTGCCCCCGAGCCGCAAGCGCCCCTGACCGCCAACACCGAGGGTGCGGTCAGCGCGAAGAAGCAGGGCAAGGCGGGGGCACGCGCCAAGAAGGGCCGCACCGCGGCCAAGCGCAAGCCCGAGAAGAAGGCGCCCGCCAAGAAGGCGGCGAAGAAGGCAGCGGCCAAGAAGGGCGGCCAGTTCAAGTCCGCCGCCAAGAAGTCTTCCGCCAAGCGCACCGCGGGCAGCAAGCCCAAGGCCGCGCAGAAGAAGAACCCCAAGAAGAAGGCCCCAGCGAAGAAGGCGGCTCCGGCCAAGAAGAAGACCACGGCGAAGCGCACCGCCCGGCGCTAGCCCCACGGCCCCGGTATGGCGAGGGGCGGCGCCTGCCCCCTCGCGCATCGTCCACGCCCCGTCATGAGCTGTCCCCCTGGCGAGTTTCGCTAGGATTCGCCTCCTTCACCCTGGGAGGAGCAGAATGGCGGGGCTGGACGTGCAGGGCCGAATGGAACTTCTCCGGGCTTCTCCCGCGCTGGCGGGGTTCCTGCGAGAGCCCGAGAGCGAGTCCATCCTCCGCGCACTCGCCAAGCGGCTGCGGCCCTCTCCTCTCGAGGCGAACACCTCCCTCACGGCGCTGCCTCCGGCGCTGCGCTTCATCGTCTCGGGCCGGGTGCGCGTGGCGCGGTATGGACGATTGCTTCCGGGCAACTCCCAGCACCTGGGGGAGGGAAGCGTCCACGGCCTCCAGCATGTGGCGACATGGCTCGAGCCAGGCGCCTCACACCGGAGCCTCGCGGCGACCACCGTCACGCCCACGGACTTCCTCGAGCTGCGCCAGGAGGACTTCGAGCATGTCCCCCGCCCGCTCTTCGAGTGGCTGCTGCGGGTAGCCCAGGCGCAAGAGGTGGCCGAGGAGCTCGTCCGCGCGCTCGGCCAGGAGCCCCGGTTCGCCAACGTCTCCGAGCAGGCGCTCTTCCGGCTGGCCGAGAGCGCCTCGCTCGTGAGCGAGGACACGCGGACATTGCTGAGCCGGGGAAGCATCCCAGGCGACTTCCATGTCCTGCTCGCGGGCACCTGCCGCATCCTCCGCTCGGGCGAGTGCATCGCGTTGCTGAAAGCGCCAGCCTGCATCGGGCACAAACAGTTCCTGCTCAAGCAGCCCATGGCGGGAGACGCGGTGCTGGAGGGCTCCCAGGCGGACCGCCCGCGCGTGCTGCGCATCGACGGCGCCTCGTTCTCTCGGCTGCGCGGACAGGACCCGGGCTTCCAGCGCGCACTGCTGCGCGGAAACCCCGAGCTGTCCCCGAAGCCCACGCCCCCCGCGACCCATCAGGTGCTCGTGCTCGACAGCCACGAGCCCTTCCCCCTGCGGCGCCTGGGAGACCTCCTCGCGGAGCGACTGGCCGTACACCTCCAGGAGCACGTACACGTGCTGCGCGCCGTGAAGGGGAACTCGCCCCAGGAGCCGCCCCACTTCCGCCAGCCTCCCGGCGCGGTGAATGGCTGGGTGGCCGAGTCCGCCCGCCGCGTGCCAGCACCGGACGACTCCGTCCCCTTCCTGCCGCGCCCCGACGACTTCACGTGGGTGCCGCTGGAGCACGGGCCCGCCGGGCGCATCAACGTCACGCTGGTGGACCTGAGCGACCTGGAGCCCCCAGCGCGCTCCCGGATGCTTCAGCGGCTCGCGCGGGAGCTGGAGCCGTACCCCGACGAGCCGCTCCGGCTCATCTACGTGTCGAGCAGGCCCAACGGCTATCCCCGCGCCGACTCCCTCCCGGAGCGCGCGCGGCTCGTGCCCACCGGCGTGCTCTCCCCCACCCTGCCCGTGGGCATCCAACCCACGCTGCGCCAGGCGTTCACCGAGAAGCCCCTGGCCGAGCGGCTGAGCACGCTGCGCAAGGCCCTCACGGGCGCGAGGGACCTGGCCTCGGCCATGGGCAGCCACCTGCGGGACATGCTCAAGCCCGCCGAGCCCGAGGCCACCTGGCCCCTGGGCACCGTGCGCGTGCGCTTCCCCTCCCCGTGGCGCCTGGGCGATGTGCCCCCGAGCGTGTCCTTCTCCGAGGAGCCCGCCCTGCGAGAGACGTTCGACCGCTGGGCGCGGGCCGTCACGGACCGCCGCGTCGGGCTGGCGCTCGGCGGCGGCGGCGCCTTCGGCTACGTCCACCTGGCCCTGCTCGAACGATTGATGGAGCCTCCTCGAACGGGAGCCACGCCAGGCACGCCCGAGGAGGCCGAGTCGCTCCGGGTGCCGGTGGACATGATCTCCGGCTCCAGCTTCGGCACGGTGGTGGGCGCCTTCTACTGCGTGGCCGGCAAGCAGGGCCTGGAGCTGATGAAGAACGAGTGGCCCATGCTCGCCGCCGCCGTGCCCTTCGGCGTGGTGACGAGCGTGGGCATCCAATGGATCCTCGACGCCATCCTCGGCCCGGTGAAGCTGGAGCAGCTCGAGGTGCCCCTGTTCCCCGTGGTGGTGGACGCCGACGCGGGCGTGGAGTGGGACGTGCGCCAGGGCACCGTGGGCTATGGCATCCGTGCCAGCGGCTCCTTCCCGCCGGCCATGGGCCCGCTCATCTCCCTCAACCGGCGCCTGCTCGACGGCGGCTTCGTGGCCAACGTGCCGGTGAATGTCCTGCGCACCGAGGGCGCGGGCCTGCTCATCGCCTCCAACCCCATCCCCCGCGTGGCTCCGCGCAACCGCACCTTCCCGCGCCTGCGGCTGCTGGGCGCCCTGTGGCGCCAGGTGAACCCGCTGCTGCGCGTGGAGGACTCCTACCGGATGCTCACGCTGATCGGCCGGGTGGCGGGTGAGTCCCAGAGCCGCGCCGAGGGCATGGTGGTGTACCGACCCAAGTACAACTCCGGCTCCCTGGTGGGGATGAACAAGGGAGCCCGCGTCAGCGAGGAGGCCGAGCAGAGCCTCGAGCTGGGCCAGGCCATCCTCGAGGCCCGCGCCCTGTGGCGCTCGCGCCTCAACAACCCCGTCTCCCGCATCCGGTGGGACGCGCCATCGAGCCCGGTGGTGCTGAACGAGCCCGTGCTCTTCGACGGGGCGCACCTCGACCCGGTGAGCCAGCGCACCCTGCTGGCCGAGCTGGTGGACTTCCTCCAGCACCGAAAGAGCATCTCCGCATTCACGATCGTGGCCACCGGGCTGACGCGGCACGAGGCGGACGCACGCGCGCGGGCGCTCCGGGACTACCTCATCGAGTCCTGCGTGCCCCAGCCGCCGGAGCAGGTGAAGTCCCGGGGCGAAGTCCTGGCGCAGCAGCCGGGACCGGGCAGCCGGGTGACGCTCGAGGTGGAGAGCGGCCAGGTGGCCTCCGGGTACGCCATGCGGATGGAGGAGTCCTGGCGTGAGCAGAAGGAGCTGGCGCGCCGGGCCCTCGCGGATGCCCAGGCCCGGCGGCTGCACCTGGCCTCGGAGCGACAGGGTCGGACCGGAGACCCCGATCTGGCGCGACTGCTCGCGCTGGAGGCCGTGCGGCTGGATCGCTCCGCCGAAACGGACCGGGCGTTGCGAGCGGTGCTCGATCGCCGGGGCACCCTGCTGCGTCACTTCCAGGCCGAGGTCTCCGCCCTCTGCCTCTCCTGGAGCCCCGATGGCCAGCAGCTGGTGGTGGGCTACAAGGACGGCGCGCTCCGGCTCTGGGACGTGGCGCGGGAGGAGCCGCTCTGGGACGGCATGGGCCACGAGGGCGGCACGGACGTGGCGACCAACACCGTGGCCTGGGCTCCCTCGGGACAGGTGCTGGCCAGCACCGGCAACGACTCCCAGCTCGTGCTGTGGTCGCCCACCCCCGAGGGACTCGTGCCTCGGCAGTCCGAGTACGTGAACACGTGGAATCATTGGGGGCTCGCCTTCTCCCCGTCGGGGGGACACCTGCTCGCTCCCTTCGCCGCGAGCGAGTTCGGCAAACGGTACGCGGCGGTCCTCCAGCTGAGTCGCCGGGGCACGCTCTCCGCGCTGCCGGGCGAGAACCTGCCCGAGTTCTCCATCGAATCCGCCGCGTGGGCCCCCGACACACGCAGCCCCAGGTTCGCCACCGTGGACAAGGACTCGGGCAAGGTCGCCGTTTGGAGCGTGTCGAAGGCGGGCGTGGAGCGGCACCAGGAGTTCTCGTTCCCAGGAGCGCGCAGGCTCGCCTGGAAGCCCGATGGAGAGGCGCTGGTGGTGGGAGGGGCTGGCGGGGCCTGCATCCTCCGCCCGGGCACGCGGACCGAGCCACTGCGGCTCGACACGCACGGCCTCGAGGTCGAGCGGGTGGAGTGGAGCTCGGACGGCAAGCGCGTGCTGGCCACCATCTCCGAGGGCGGCACGCTGTACGTCTGGGATGCATCGGGCGCGCTGCTGACGGTGATCCGCGTGGAGACCGAAGGGCTCCTCCAGGAGGTCCGCTGCCACCCCACCCGGCCCGAAGTGGCCCTCACGTGGGGCGGTGAGGCGGCCTGTGTCTGGGATGTCTCGACGGGCCGGCAGCTCGCATGGCTCGGCGGGCACACGGGGAAGATCAACGAGGCGCGCTGGAGCACGGAGGGAGCGCGCGTGGCCACCGCCAGCCACGACGGCTCGGTGCGCATCTGGGAGCCCTTCGGCGGAGGCCCGGAGCGCTACCCCTGGAGCGCGGTGGAGGAGCAGCGCACGCCCGTCGGCTCGAGGAAGCGCTTCCACTGGCCCTCGGAGGGCTTGGCGCTGCCCCTCGACGCGGGAGAGAGTGGCCGGGTCTGGGTCTCCTCGCCGACCCCGGGTGGCGAGCGCATCGTTCCCGTACGCTCCCCGCGAGACGGGCGCCTGGTCTTGAAACCCTGGAGGCGCGGCAAGCCGTTGCCGGCGGGCGCCCTGCCCGAGTGGACCGATGCCATCTCCCTCCACTGGAGTCCGGATGGGAGTCAGGTGGCGCTGCGTGAGCCAGAGTGCATCTCGCTCTGGGATGCGACGACCTGGAAGCTGCGAGCGGAGTACGCGCCCTCGGGGCTCGGCGCCACCCGAGTGGCGTGGGACCGCTCCGGCAAGCGCCTGGCCATTGGCCGATTCGTGGCCGGGTGGTCCGCGGTGATGCTGTGGGAGCCGGCACGCGAGCCCGAGCCGGTGCCTCTGGAAGGAGCGCAAGAGTCAGACGGAGTGTGGGACCTCGCCTGGAGCCCGGATGGAAGGCAGCTCGCCACCGCGTGCAACGACTCCTATGTCCGGGTCTACAGCGTTCCCCGCAGGGGAGCGTCCGCGAACCTGGTGCTGAGCATCCACCACTGGTTCGCGCCCTATCGGGTGGCCTGGAACCCTCGAGGTGATCTGCTGGCGTGCGGCGATGAGAGCGGCGCGGTGGAGATCTGGAACATCGAGGGAAGGGACCTCGTCGCCAGCCCCCAGCTTCGCCGCAAGCGCATCCGGCACCTCGTGTGGAGCCCGAATGGCGCGCACCTGTTCTCCGCGGACATGAACGGGCGCGCGCTGCTCTGGGGGCGCAACGAAGAGGACGCGTGGGTGACGGCGGCGGTGCTGGACACCGAGCCGGCCCGGCTGCACTGGGCCGCCTTCAGCGAGGACGGCGCGTGGGTGCTGGCGATGGAGCACGACGGGAGGGTGCGGCTCCATCCGGTGGATCTCGACACACTGGCAGGCCGGGTGGCGGAGCGTCCCGGGCGCAAGGAGCTCACCCCCGCGGAACGCGCGCAGTACCTGGGCGGTGGCGCCAGCGCGCCTAGCCCGGCAGCCGCTTCTGCATTCTCAGCAACCCGTAGGCGGCGAGGGTCGAGCCGTCCTTGATGCGGCCTTCGCGAACGAAGGCCTCGAACTGTTCGACGGACACCCGGGTACACACCAGGTCTCCCTCCTCGGGAGAGAGCTGCTGTGGCCCCGGAGATAGCTCCTCGGCCAGGAACACGTGCATGCCCTGGTTGGAGTAGCCGGGGGCATTGAAGACGTGCCCGAGGTACGTCATGCGCTTGGCGACCAACCCGGTCTCCTCCTGGAGTTCGCCCGCGGCGATGGTCTCGGGAGGCACGAAGTCCGGCTTGCTGACGACGCAGCGTCTCGATGGTCATGGCACCGGACTCTAAACGCTCGGGTTCCACCACACCTTGCCCTTGCCCTCGATGGCGAGCGCGGCGCGGCGGCGCACGTCGGCGAGCTGCTCAAGCGTCAGGCGCTGGAAGGCCGCAGCAGCGGTGAGCGCGGCATCCTGCTCGTTGGTGAAGCTCATGCCGAGCAGCGCGACATCCGGATCCACTGTGAGCGTGTAGTGGACGCACTCCTCCACGGAGAGGTGCGGCAGGGAAGGCGTGGAGGACTCATGCCCTCCAGAGCTCACCTTGCCACGCGGACGGGCCTCGAGCGGTCGCCCGTAGCCCTCGGTGTCCCCCAGCAGCTTGCCCGCGCCGAAGGTCTTGAAGCACACCGTGCCCACGCCCTTCTCTCGCGCCAGCGGGAGGATCTCTTCCACATAGCGAGGGTGGCAGAAGGGGCCCACCGGGAACATCACCACGTCACACAGCCCCGTCTCCAACGCCGCGCGCAGCACGTCCGGATGATGGCTGGAGATACCTCGGAAGCGCGCCTTGCCCGCTTGGATGCAGCGGCCCAGCTCCGCCATGCCTCCGTCGGGCGCGGCCAGCCGCTCCCAGACCGCCAGCTCCGAGACGTTGTGGAAGACGAAGAGATCCACCGCGTCCAGCTTCAACCGGCCCAGGCTTGTCTCGACCTGCGGCGTCACCGGCTGATCCAGGAAGTCGATCTTGTCGATGACGAACATCTCTTCGCGCCGGCCGCGCAGCGCCGCACCGACGATCTCCTCGCTGTAGCCGTCCTCGTAGCCCGGGGCGGTGTCGACGAGGTTGAGCCCTGAGTCCATGGCCCGGCGCAGCGTCGCCACACACTGGTCGAGCGGGACCGTGCGGTCCGCGAGATCTCCAATCCCCACCGCCGTCACCCGAAAGCCCGTGCGCCCGAGCTCCCGGCGAGGCTGAAAGCGAGGAAGAGGACGTCCATCCGCCACGGCTCACCTCCAAGTCAAAGCCGGACCATTACGTCACACGCCGTCCAACGTGTCTCCCGACCTTTCGAGCCTCATTGCGCCCGTGAACAGACTCCGCTCCGGACACGGGAACCCGTGGCGTAGAATCGCCGCATGGCCGAACGCGATGCCGTACTCGAGCGGGTCCGAAAGCTCTGTCTCTCCCTGCCGGATGTCTTCGAGACCCAGTCCTGGGGTCACCCCAACTGGAAGGCGGGCAAGCGCATCTTCGCGGCGTTCAACCACTACCGCGGGCACGACTGCATCGCCTTTCTGGCCGAGGTGGGCTTTCGCGACGTCCTGGTGCGGGACGAGCGCTTCTTCGATGGCGGCTACGGGCGCGGCGACAAGACGTGGGTGTGCCTCAAGACCGACGTGGGTCGCCTGAACTGGAAGGAAGTGGAGCAACTGCTCACCCAGTCTCACCGGCTCGCGTGGAGCCCGCCCAAGGCGCCCCGGAAGGCGGCAGCCGCGAAGAAGCCCGCGACGCGCCCTCGCCGGACGCGGACTCCGAAGTAGAACCTCTACACAGTGACACCGGCTTCGAGCTCGCCCTGCCCTGAGCCGCGCTACACCGTGCGGAGCTTCCACCGGCCCCGACGGAAGAGCACGATGCTCACCATGGCGAGCAGGCCGTAGCTGATGGTGACGGAGAGGAACGCGCCCGTGGGCCCCATCCCCGCTGTATGCGCCAGCACCCAGGCCAGCGGCAGCTCCACCACCCAGAAGCAGCTGATGTTGATGAGCGTGGGCGTCGTCGTGTCTCCCGCGCCGTTGAAGGCCTGCTCGAGCACCATGCCGAAGGCGTAGAAGAGGAAGCCCGCGCTGACGATGCGCAGGCACTGCACCCCGTACGCGGCCGAGGCCTCATCCTGGGTGAAGAGGCCGATGATCGGCCTGGCGAAGATGATGAACAGCACCCCCTGGCTGCCCAGGAAGATCATGTTGTAGCGGGCCGCGGTCCACACCGCCTGCGCGCCGCGCTCGGGCTTCTTCGCGCCCAGGCTCTGGCCGACCAGGGTGGCCGCCGCGTTGCCCAGCCCCCACGAGGGCAGCAGCGCGAAGAGGATGATGCGCATGGCGATGGTGTAGCCGGCGATGGCCGTGCTGCCAAAGGAGGAGACGATGCGCGCCAGCACCAGCCAGCTCGTGGTGCTCACGAACGCCTGGAACATGCCCAGGCCCGACAGGCGCAACATGGCGAGCATCGTCCCCGGCTCCAGGCGCAGGTGCTCGCGGCGCACCCGCAGGTGGCCACTGCCTCGCGACAGCCGATAGAGCTGGTACACCACGCCCAGGGTGCGCCCGAGCGAGGTGCCCACCGCCGCGCCCGTCACCCCCAGCTCCGGGAAGGGCCCCCACCCGAAGATGAAGCACGGGGCGAGGATGATGTTGAGGATGTTGGCCAGCCACAGCACGCGCATGGCAATGGCCGCATCGCCCGCGCCTCGGAAGATGGCATTGATGAGGAACAGCAGGACGACGCTGCTCATGCTGGCCAGGGTGATCTGCGTGTAATGCACGCCGTGCTCCAGCACCCAGGACGAGCCGCCCATGAGCGCGAGCAGCGGCCGAGCGAAGAAGGCGCCCGCCAATGAGAGGGGCACTCCGAGCAGCACGCCCAACCCGATGGCCTGCACGGCGGTGCGCGCGGCCTGCTCGGGGTCCTTCTCGCCGATGCGGCGGGCCACCATGGCCGTGGCGCCGATGCTCAGTCCCAAGGCCACGGCATAGATGAGCACGAGCATGGACTCGGTGAGGCCCACGGTGGCCACCGCGTCCGGCCCGAGCCGGCCGACGAGGAAGACGTCCACCACGGCGAAGATGGACTCCATCACCGTCTCCAGCACCATGGGGACGGAGAGCAGGAAGATGGCCCGGCCCAGGGGCCCTTCCGTGAAGTCCTGGTCCGAGCCGTGGAGGGATTCCTTCAGCGAGGCCCAGAGGCTCTGGGGCTGCTCCGCTTTCGTGGGTGGTGTCTCCGCCATGTCGCCCTTCCTCGCCACGCCGCACTCGGCGGTGGGCTCGGCCCCTCTGCCTACTTCGATTCGGTTCTCTTCATCTGAGCGAGGAACAGGCCCATGCAATGAAAGGCCAGCCCCATCCCCCACCCCAGCGCGGGCCACTGCACCCACCAGCCCGGCCCCGTCATGATGTCCACGATGGAGAGCCCGCTGATGACGATGCCATAGCTCATGCCATGGGCCGCCAGCCCGATGCGCGCGCCCCGGCTCAGCGTGGGCGTCTTGCCCGTCCTCGACTTCTGGGCTCTCGCGGCGAGGACCTGCTCCACGGCCTCCTCGCTCACGCCCAGCTCGCGGGCCATGGCGAGCAGCTCTTCGCGCGTGAGCTGGCGATCGCCTTGGGCCGAGAGCATGTGCGAGGTGGCCTCGCGGATGATCTCCGCCACCTCGGCCTGGGTGAAGCGCGATGGGTGTTGCCGGGTGTCAGCCATTCTGGGCGGCAGACCCTAGCCGACGCGGCCCCTGGGGTCGATCCATCCCCGGGGGGGTGCCGCTCAGTTCAGCGGCTCTCCGGTCTTCTTCTTGTACCAGTCGAACGGACTCATCACCTGGACGTGCGACCCATTGGCGCCCGCCTCCACGCCGACGGGGAAGCCGGACACCTTCACCAGCAGCACGGCGCGGGGGGCGCCCTCGGCGCTCTCCGCCTTTCCGCGCACCTCGAGGCCCTCGCCCTTGGCGTAGAGCTGGCTCACCTTGGCGCCCTCCTCTCCGAGGCTCACGGTGCCGGAGAGCGACAGGTTGTTGGCGGTGAGCAGAGGCGAGAGCAGCTTGGGCAGGGCGCCCTTGTGGGTGAGCAGGGTGACGAAGGGGACGGCATTGGAGAAGCTGCCGGTGAAGCGCCCCTTGAAGGTGAGCGGTGACAAGGTGAGGGTGGCCTCGGGGAAGGCCAGGGTGCCATCCCAGCCGCGCGCACCGTCCTGCCCCGTGCGTACGGTGACCTCTCGCAGGTCGAGCCGGCTTCCGTGCAGCGTCACCGTGTGCCGGTCGCCGACGGGCTTCAGCGCGGTGGCGTTCAGGTGAGCGCTTCCGCGCATCAGGACTCCGCCCCAGTGGGCCTGGAACTGCTCCGTGTTCAGCGCCAGGCGAGCCGTGCCGCTGCCCTTCTCCGGATTGGCCTGGGAGGAGACCTCCAGCGTGGCGAGGCCGGACTGCACCTGGAAGGAGGGACCGAGCCACGCGTTGAGCATCTTGAGTTCCAACGGGTGGCTTCGCGTCGCGTGGAGCTCGAGGTGAACGTCCGGCAGGGACTCGCCCAGACGAGGGGCCTTCGCACCCATCAGGACGAGCAGCTCCGGCGTCTCCAGGGGCGGGCCCGCTTTGCCCTCCAGCCGCACGGGCCCCAGCGTGAGCTTGAGCCCCAGCCGCTCCGAGCCGTCTTCCTGCGTGTAGACGTCCGAGTGGAAGCGCCAGGGAGCCTTCAAGCGCAGCGCGCCCAAGGGCACCACGAGCGGCTCTCCCGAGCCCTTGAGCTGGGTGCCCATCGCGAGGCGGCCCTCCTTCACATGGAGCTCCGCATCGATCCTTCCCTTGCCTCCTCGCAGGGGGATTCCGGGGAAGCGGGGCGAGAGCGGCTGGAGCTCTTCGAGCGAGGGGAAGTTGACGGCGAACTGGAGCCGGCCTTCCTTCACGCCGGTGATGAGGTCGATTCCGTCATCGGCCCCTTGGCGTTGCGCCTCGATGGTGAACTCGGCCGAGCCCTGCTCCACGCTCGCGACGGCGTCGCCCTGGAAAGCGAACTGGCCCGGTCCGATGCGGACCCGCACGTCCTTGGCGGAGATGCGCTGCCGAGGCAGCAGCTCCAGGCTGCCGGTGGCCTCGGTGATTCCCGTGAGGCTGACGTTCGTCCACTCCAACACGCGGACCTCCTGGACGCGCACGGCGTGCAACAACAGCTCCCAGGGTTCTGACTTTGAATTCGAAGAAGAGGGGCTCCGAGGCTTCTCCGCGCCCGCCTCCTCGGTGCCCGGTTGGATGCGGACATGCAGCCCTCGCACGTCCAAGGACTCGGTTCTCAGTTGCTTCCGGAACAAGGAGAAGAGGGCCAGGTCCACCTCAACTTCTTCCATCTCGAGCTGCCACTGGGTGCCAGGGGCTCCTTCGTTTCGCAGCTTCAGGTTGCGGACGTGGACATCGCCGGGCACGAGGCTCCAGGCCTGACTCCATTCCACCTTCAGGTTCTTGGCGGAGCGATTGATCACCGTGGCCAGGAGCCCGGTGGCCAGCACGGTGTTGTAGAGCAGCTCCAGGACGACGAGGACTCCGAAGCCCCACGCGAGCGGACGGCGCCACTTCAGAAAGAGGCGGGACACAGGCTGCAGGGACGGGGGCGGCATCCACCGGTTCTTTCAGGGGGGCCCCCTGGGCACAAGCCGCGCGTGGCCGGGCTCCCTCCTTGTGGACAGAAGTCAACGCGACTCAGGGGACCCCGGACCCGAGACGTATTCCTCGGTGGGCACCAGCTTCATGTTCGTCAGCCCATGCCGCTGGACAAACTCCGTGAAGCGCTCCGAAACGAGGATACGACCTTGGAGTCCACGGGGGCGGAACACGTCCTCGCCCTGCCATGTCCCTGGCTCCAAGGTGAAGCCGTGGAGGGTGTCGACTCCGGGACTGCGGCACTCCGGGCAGGAGAGGGGCCTGTTGCGGCGCAGGTGGCTCCGTCCCTCGTCCACGGCCCCCCGTCCGAAGCAAGCGGTCACCGCGACGTAGCGAGGCACAGCGCCCACGTGGAGCCTCTTGTGCTTCCTGCGCACACGCACCACCTCTACGGGGTGAAAGCCGAGCAGCCCGGTCAGCCCATCGGCTCGAAAAGCCTCGGCCATGCGCTCGGAAATGAGTCGGTCATACCCAGGGCCTTCCATGAAGTCGCCGAGGCTCTGGCCATGCAGTTCCAACTCGACACGGTAGGGCGGCAACCATGTCAACATGCCCATGGGGTCGCCGCACCGTGGGCAATGCGGGGCATCTCCTCGGCTGACAGGCGCGGCCTTGTCGAACCGGGTGTCATGGGGTCCGCGCATGTCCTCATCGAGGACGAAGAAGCGCGAGCCTAGAGACACCTCAGAAGCCATGAGGAAACCTCTCGAGCATCTCCGGGCGGTTGTAGATCTCTCGCAGTTTCGCCATCAACTGCGCTGGCGTTGCAGCGGGGTTGTTCTCAAGCCACTTGATGACCTCAGCGTCCACATCACGGTGCCATTGCTGGTAGCCGCAGTGAGACTCTTTGTCCTTTGCCTGGGTCTTCAAGCGTTCGTCCCGAGGCTCGTACAGCCCACGGAGTGTCTTATGGTCTTCCAGCGCCTTGGCGATTGGCCGGGAGATGATGTGGTGATTCTGGCCCTTGCAGTTGGGGGGCTCATCCGAAGCTTCTGCTTCAGCAGCTTTGGACTCGGAGGACGCGTTGGCCTCTGCATCCTCTTTTTCTCCACCTTCTTCCTCAACGACCTTCAGTGCCTCCCGCCTCAGTGCTGACTTCGCAAGCTCTGCCTGAATCTCTCTAGCCTTCTCTGGGTTGATCTTCGCCAGCTCCTGGCAACTCGAAAGCCTCCCCTGCTTGCAGAAGGACACCAGCGTGCCTTCTCCTGGAACAGCTGGAGCCTGCGCGACGAGAAGGAGCAACAAGAGCGAGAGCATTCGCGTCATCCTACAATGACCATTGAGCCCGGCTTTCGGAGTCGAGCCGCCAGCCCTCCGTGCGAATGCGATTCAGTTGCCGCACCCGTCAACCGCACTGCCAGTGGAAACGGCCCTCGTGCTCCGCGGGACAGACGAAGAGGTAGCCCACGCTCGCGTCTCCGAAGTTGAGTTCGCCCTCCTGATCGTTGAGCTGGGCCACGAAGCGCATGGGCTTGTGGCACTTGCGGCACTTCTGCGGCTCTGCTGACTGGAGCCAGCCGGGATAGCCGCCCACCTTGTCGGCTCCCACCGGCCGAACCAGAACTTGTTGAAGCCGTCCTCTCGGAAGATCAGGAAGTGCTCTTGCTTCTTCTGCTTCGGGAGCTTCACCGCGGATGGGGCAGCTTTCCTGGGACGCGCGGGCGGGGTGCGCGGAGCCATGTCTGGGTAGAGTACCCCGCACCATGGACCATCTCCGAGCAGCGAGCGTCGCCTGGTACGTCACCGGCCGCTTCTACGTCACGCCCGACGGGGCCACTCAGGACCTGGGCTACTTCCTGCACCTCCAGGGCATCCAGGGCGAGCTCTTCACCGGCGAGCCCAGCGAGCAGACCGCCTGGTTCACCTTCAGATCGGATCCGTTCAAGGCCCGCCCCGTCACCAATGGAGATCTGTCCATCGGGCTCGACACCGTGGGCGGCTTCACCCTGTACCTCCAGCGTCCGCCCAGCGCGTCCTTCGACAAGCCCGACTCGTTTTCCCATGGCCTTCGCATCGCATCCTTCCGCCGGGTCAGCCTCGTCATGGGCACCACGCTCAGCACTCCCGGCGGCACCCAGGACCTGATGTCCCTCAACGTCTTCACCGCCGCGCTCACCTGGAGCCAGGAGTTCGAGTTCCACGGAGTGAAGTATGACCTCGCTCGGCTGCTCCCCCATGGCATCACCCAGTGGGGAGATGCCAGCGCCACGCCGCTCACACCCGTGCCTTCGGGTTTCGAGAAGGTCTTCGCGTTTGTCGGATCCGCGATCGCGGTCGGAAAGTAGGGACCGCCTGTGAGCAGAAACCGTCCCCCCATGCACGAGGAGAACGCGCAGGCCCTGGCCTCGGCGCGGCAGAAGGTGGCGCAGGGTCGTCAGCGGCTCGCGGAGCAGCCCTCCGAGGAGGCGTCATTCCACGAACTCATCGACGGCCTCATGGAGCTGAGCACCGCCTACCTCTATCTGGAACAGCAGGACGACGCCCGCACCACGGTCCAAGAGGCCGTGGGAGTCTGCCGCTCGCTGGAGGCGAACCATCCCGGCAAGGGCATCGGACGGCTGGCGCTACTCCTGGACTTCTTGAGCTCGATGCAGAACTCGGCTGGTCAGAGCGAGGACGCCCTGGCCTCCGTGCAGGAAGCGGTGGACCTCTTCCGTAAGCTGATGGCGACGCACGCCGAGCAGGTGCTCCCTCAGCTGATCAGCAGCCTCATCGGGCTCGGCATCATCCAGCAGTCCCTAGCACCCATGCGCGAGGCGGTGGACCTCTCGCGCACGCTGGCGGAGAAGAACCCGGAGGAGTTCCTTCCTCAGCTCGCGGAGAGCTTGGCCAACCTCGGCAACCAGCAGCGCGAGTTCGGCCTTCTTCAGGAAGCCCTGGCCACGTTGCAGGAGGAGACAGCGCTCCACCGGAAGCTGGCCCAGCAACAGCCTGGCAAGGCCCTCCATCGCATGAAGCTGACGAGCTGCCTGGAGCACCTCGGCACCCTGCAGTGGGAGCTGGGCCAGCGCACCCAGGCCCTTGTCTCGCTTCAGGAAGCTGTGGAGTTCCTCCGCCCGCTGGTTGAGGAGCGTCCCGAGATGTTCTTCCCGGCCCTCTCCCGGTGCCTGGCCATGCTCGAGAGAAAACCCACTCCGCTCTGACCCGTGAAGACGTCATGCTCACGGTGCTGACGGGCGGCTGTTCCACGGGAGCCCACACCACTGCTGTCCGTGCTCTCGCGCCGCTTTCCGTGACCGACCCGATCTTGCGCTCCACGACCGCCCCGAACCCACCTTCCGCAGTGGCTCAGCCTGCCGGAGCCTGCTGGAACTCGATGAGCTGCTGTATCCAGAACCACCCCCTGACCCCGGTGCAGAGTTGCGGTGCTCTCCCTCTGGAAGCGGCGGAGACCCTCGAAGCCCTCGGGCAATTCGCAGCCGCCGCACAGGTCTTGGAAGCGGCGGGGCGTCTCCCGAAGTGGAAGAAGGAGTGCATGAACAAGTACACCCAATGCATAGAAGAGAGGTGCTTCAAGGACACGGACTAGGGAACTGCCATCATGGCCGCTGAGCTTGACTGGGAACCCATTCGCGCACTGGGGCGACGTGTACTTGAGCACGGCGAACCGCTCGAACTCTCGGACGAGGTACGCGCTCTCTTGCAGCGTTCCGCAGAAGAGGTCGCGCTCTCTCCTGAAGACACGGCGAGCGCTTTACGCAGTGTGCCCACGGCCGCAACGCTGCTTGGAGAGATCACGCGCCGCATCGATGAGGGCTCGCATCGACTTGGACGGGCTCAAACCCGCGCGTATCGCCTGCGGGATGCGGGAGACCTGGACGGCGCGTGCAGACAGATGGAAAAGGTGCTCGCCGTTGAGGTCGTTCCGCATTACCGGAGAATCGCCGAATCTGAGCTTCGCCAGATAACCCGGCTCAAGTCCGTTGCTGCGAGCGGGCAGCCAGATCCGGAGCGCTCCACCCGGGCTCAGATCCCGGTCCTTCTGCACCGCGTCCAGCAAGGGCACCCGCTGGAACTCACAGAGGGGATGCGCGTCTTCCTACGATGGTCCGCCGCGGATGTGGGCATGAGCGAAGCCGAGACGGAAGAGGCGCTAGCAACCCCTGAGAGTGCCGGAGCGCTTCTCGGGCAGATCATGGGGCGCTTCCGTGACGCCTCGGACCGGCTCAAGGGTGCAACAGCCCGGATGACGGAACTCCGGGATGCTGGAGATCTCGAAGGAGCACGCCAGCAGGTCCGCGACTGGCTCGCCGTGGAGGTCGTCCCGAGGTTCCGCCGTGCCGCCGAGGAGCAGCTCGCGTACCTGGACTCGCTGTCTCCAGCACCGTAGCCCCTGGGGCATCACCTCAAATCAGTGCCTACCGCGCTCAGAGGATGATGGTGCGGTGGCCCTCCACCACCACCCGCCGCTCCAGGTGCGCGCGCACGGCCCGGGCCAGCACCACGCGCTCCACGTCGCGCCCCACCCGCACCAGCTCCTCCGGCCCCATGGCGTGCGACACCCGCGCCACGTCCTGCTCGATGATGGGCCCCTGATCCAGGTTCTTCGTCGCGTAGTGCGACGTGGCGCCGATGATCTTCACCCCGCGCGCGTACGCCTGGTGGTACGGCTTCGCCCCCTGGAACGCCGGCAGGAAGCCGTGGTGGATGTTGATGACCGGCGGCGCCTGCTTCAGGAAGTCATCCGACAGCACCTGCATGTAGCGCGCGAGCACCACCAGATCGATGTGGTGCCGCCGCAGCATCTCCAGCACCGCCGCCTCCTGCGCCGGCTTCGTCTCCGGCGTCACCGGCAGCGTGAAGAACGGCACCCGGAAGTTCTCCGCCACCGACTCCAGCGTGTTGTGGTTGCCGATGATCAGCGGGATTTCACACGGCAGCTCCCCGCTCTGCTGCCGCAGCAGCAAGTCGTAGAGGCACACCGGCTCCTTCGTCACCAGGATGGCCACTCGCGCCACCCGGTCGCTGTAGGCCACCGACCACTCCGCCTTCAGCCCGTCCGCCAGCTTCCCGAAGCTCTCCACCAGCGCCTTGCGCGTGCTCGAGCCTCCCAGCCCCTTCACCGCCTGCGGGCCCTCCAGCCCCGACAGGTCCACCACCAGTCGCATGAAGAAGCGCGGCACCCCGCTCTCCGTGAAGACCTCGGTGTGGTTGCTGGCATCGATGATGTTCAGCCCCAGCTCGGAGAAGAACCCGGCCAGCCGGGCGACGAGCCCCGGCCCATCAGGGGCGGCAATCAGGAAGGTGGCTCTGGCGGCGGCGGTCGTGGACATGGCCCTCCGCACGTACCCCAGCGCCTTCCTCCGGACAAGCCACTCAGCCGCCGCGCCCCGGCCGCACCAGCGCTCCGCCCAGGCCCACCACCGCCAGGAACACCACCAGCAGCCCCAACGCCAGCGGCAGCCCGAGCTCATCCGCCAGGAAGCCCACCAGCGGCGGGCCCACCAGGAACCCGCAGTACCCCGCCGTCGACACCGAGGCGATGGACACTCCCGGGGAGCTGCCCGGCGTGCGGCTCGCCGCGCTGAACAGCACCGGGATGAGGTTGGACAACCCCAACCCCACACAGCAGAAGCCCACCACCGCCGCCAGCGGGTGGTGCAGCAGCAGCGCGCCTCCCAGCCCGCAGGCCGCCAGTGCCCCGCCCACACGCACCAGCCGCTCCGGGCTGAACAGCGTGACGAGTCGGTCTCCCGTCAGCCGCCCCACGGACATGGCCAGCGAGAACACCGCATAGCCCAGGCCCGCCAGGCCCGCCTCCGCCCGCAGCGACTGGCGCAGGTACACCGCGCTCCAGTCCGCCATCGCCCCCTCCACCACCAGCACGAAGAAGGCCAGCCCGCCCAGCCCGAGCAACGGCCCGCGAGGAAGCGCGAAGCGGACCGCCTCCCCGGCCTCGTCCGCCGCGCCCGGCAGCAGCATGCGCCCCACCCCGAGCACGATGAGCAGCCCCAGCGCTCCGGCCCCCATCATGTGTCCCGAGGGCGTGAGCCCCGAGGAGAGCGCCAGGATGGAGCCTCCCGAGCCCACCAGGCCGCCCAGGCTGAACAGCCCGTGGAACGAGGACATGACGGGGCGGCCCAGCTTGCGCTCCACCGCGACGGCGTGGGCGTTCATCGCCACGCCCATGGCCCCCGTCGCCGCGCCAAACGCCATCAGCGCCACCGCCAGCCACGACAGGCTCGGGGCATGCACCGGCAGCACCACCAGCGCGCAGAGCAGCACCGAGGTGACCAGCGTCACGGCGCGGCTGCCCCAGCGCGCCACCAGCCCTCCGGTGAGCGGCATGGACACCAGCGAGCCGACGGCCATGCCCAGCAGCGCCACGCCGAGCTGGCCCGCTCCCAGCCCCAGCCGCGCCTGCACCGTGGGGATGTGCGGCACCCAGCTCGCGAAGGCGAACCCGTTGACGAAGAAGATGGCGGACACCGCGGCGCGCGCGGCGGGAGCAGAGGGCTCGGCGCGGCCCTCCCAGGCCAGGCTCGAGGTGCTCATGCGGTGAGGATCCTCAGGTTGAGCTTGCGGAAGGGCGCCAGCACGCTCTCGGGCGTGCGCGCCTCCGTGACGAGGGTGCCCAGCCGCTCGGCCGGAGCCACCACGAAGGGCGACAGCGTGCCGAGCTTGTCCGCCGTGAACACCGCCACCGTCTCGGCCGCGTTCTGCACCATCACCCGCTTGGTGGCGGCCTCCTCCGCGTAGGAGGCGGTGATGCCCCCGTCGATGTGCAGGCTGCACACCCCCATCAGGCACAGGTCCGCCCGCACCTGGCGCAGCGCCTCCACCGTCTCGGCCCCCACCACCGTGAGCGCCTCCGGGTGCAGGCGCCCGCCCACCAGCCGCACCTCGAGGCCCGGGTACTCGGCCAGCGCCAGCGCCACCGGAGGGCTCACCGTCACCACCGTGGCGCGCAGGTCCTTCGGCAGGTGGCGCGCGACTTCCAATGTGGTGGTGCCCCCGTCGATGAAGAGCACCTGCCCCGGCTGCACCAGTCCCGCGGCGACCTCGGCCAGGGCCTGCTTCTCGGACTGGTGGAGCCCCACCCGGGCCTGATGGCTCGGCGACATCTGGATGCGCGGCAGCGCCCCGCCATGCACCCGGCGCAGCAGCCCCGCCTCATCCAGTTCCCGCAGGTCCCGGCGGACCGTGTCCTCGGAAACCCGCAACAACCCGCACAGGTCGGCGGCGAACACGCGCCCCTGGGTGGAGAGGCGCTCCAGAATGAGCCGCCGCCGCTCCTCGGGGAGCAGGGCGCTGCCGAAGTCTTCAGGGTTTTGCGCGGTCATGCAGGTTCATGCATGATTACGCTGGTTCATGCAGGTGTCAAGGCACCAGGACTTCCCGTAACAGCGCCAGGGCCCGCAGGGCCGCGGCATGGCGCACCGCGCGTCGGTCCCCGGGGAAGACGTGGCGCTCCACCACGGTCGCCGCGCCCCGTCGCGCCACCGCGAGGAAGACGAGCCCCACCGGCTTGGTCGCCGTGCCCCCTCCCGGCCCGGCAATCCCCGTCTCCGCCAGCGCCACCTGCGCCCGCGAGCGGCTCAGCGCCCCCTCGGCCATGGCGCGAGCCACCTCCGCGCTCACCGCCCCGTGCGCCTGGAAGAGCGCCGGGTCCACCCCGAGCAGCTCCGCCTTCGCCTCGTTCGAGTAGGGGACGATGCCCAGCTCCACCACGGCGGACGAGCCCGGAATGTCCGTGAGGCTGGCGGCGATGAGCCCCCCCGTGCAGGCCTCCACCAGGCACAGCCGTGCGCCCGCCTCCCGGTAGCGCTCGAGTACCCGCCGGGCGTGCTCCTCCAGCGCTCCTTCCATGGTTCGCCCTCCTTTATATAGTCCGCGAACTTTCGAGCCACCCCACACCCCGAGGTTCGCATGCTCCGCTCGTTGATGCTCCTTCCGCTCGTGCTGCTGCTGGGTTGCGGCGACGAGGGCTCCTCCTCTTCTGGAGACCCTTCCCGTGTCACCTACGCGTCCGAGCTCAACGTGGACCTGGCCGCCATGGAGCGCCGCGACAGCGGCCTCTTCGTGCAGGACCTCGTGGTCGGCGAGGGCAGCGAGGCCCTCGCGAACCGCCCGGTGACGGTCCACTACACGGGCTGGCTGCCCAACGGCACCCGGTTCGACAGCAGCCGCACCCGCAACAAGCCGTTCCAGTTCACCCTGGGCAAGGGCGTCGTCATCCAGGGCTGGGACGAGGGCGTCGCCGGCATGCGGGTGGGCGGCCAGCGCAAGCTCGTCATCCCCGCCGCGCTCGCCTATGGCAATGAGCCCCGCGGCCAGATTCCCGCCAACTCCGTGCTCGTCTTCGACGTGGAGCTGATCTCCGTCCCCTAGGCCGCCGCGCCCGGCCGGGCCTGCTGCTCCACCGGGGCCATCGGCAGCACGAGCCGGAACGTGGTGCCCTTGCCCGGCTCGCTCACCACGCCGATCCGTCCTCCCAGCGTGGTGATGATGCTGTGGCACACCGAGAGCCCCAGCCCCGTGCCCTGCCCCATCGGCTTGGTGGTGAAGAACGGATCGAAGATGCGCTCCAGGTGCTCTGGAGCAATCCCGCTGCCCGTATCGCTCACCTCCACCAGCACCTGTCCCGGCTCTCCCGGCCGCGCCGACACGCGGATCTCGTTCTGCTCCGCCTTCCCCTCGGGGATGGCGTGCGCCGCGTTGAGCAGCAGGTTGAGGAACACCTGCCCCAGCCGCGCCGCGTTGCCCTGCACCGCCGGCGCCTGGGAGAGGTCCTCCACCAGCCGCGCGCGGCGGCGAATCTCGTGCGCCGCCATCTTCACCGCCCCCCGCACCACCGCGCCCAGCTCCACCGACCCGAGGCTCGCGTCATCCGGCCGCGACAACGTCTTGAGGTCCTGGACGATGACGCGCACCTTCTCGGCCCCGTCGCGCGCGTCCGCCATCGCCGAGAGCAGCTCGGTGCGCTCCTCCTCCGGAGTGCCGCTCAGTGCCCGGCCCAGCTCCTTGTTCACGAAGTTGAGGTTGCTGAGCACGTAGGCCAGCGGGTTGTTGATTTCATGCCCCACGCCCGCCGCCAGCCGCCCCATGGAGGCCAGCCGGTCGGCGAACATGAGCTGCGCCTGCGTGTCCCGCAACCGCTGGAGGCTGTCGGCCAGCTGCACGTTGGCTGTCTCCAGCTGCGCGGTGCGCGTGTGGACCGTCTCCTCCAAGAGCGCGTTGTAGCGGCGGAACTCGCGCTCGGCCGCCTGGGCCTCCGCCTGCATCAGCCGCTGCTTCTCCTCCAACGTCTGCCGCAGCTCGGCCGCCATCCGGTTGAACGCCGACGCCAGCGCGCCCAGCTCGTCGCGCCGCCGCGCCGGCAGCTCCACCTCGAAGTGGCCCTGGCCGATGCGCTCGGCCCCCATCCGCAGCTCGCGCAGCTCCCGCTGCAGCGGCACCAGGATGAGCCCCGCCAGCACCCCCACCAGCACGACACACAAGAGCGGCACCAGGGTGCCCACCCGCAGCGCGCTGCGGAAGCTCTGATCGAAGAGCTGGCGCATCACCCGGAGCTTCTCGCGCTTGGCGCCATCCGCCTGAGCGATGTGCGGGCCCACCTCCTTCTCGAAGTCCGTGAACCCGCGCCACCACACCTCCGGTGACAGCGGCGCCTGCGCCGAGGCCGAGCGCGCCATCGCCTCCACCCGCGTGGCCCACTGGCGCTGGGCCTGGTGGATGTCCGCGAGGTAGCGCAGCTCGTTCGGATCCTCCTTCACCTCGTCCCAGCCGCGCTCCTCCGGGATGCTCGCCTCGAGCTTCGCGAGGGCCTCGGCCACGCCCCGCTCGTACTCGACCCGCAGCCCCCGCGTGTCCTGGCCTTCGCTCGAGGCCTGGCGCAGCCGCTCCAGGAAGTCCCAGGCGCGGTGGTACATCTGGTCATAGAGGCCCAACTGCTGGTGGACCGAGGCGAGGCGGACGCGCAGCCACTGTCCCCGGAAGGCGCCCTGGAAGAGCGCCCCGCCCATGGCCCCCATCAGGCCCACGGCCACCGCCGCGAACAGCAGCACCTTCGCGCGCATCGTCATGGGGAGCCTCTCCGTTCCATGCGTCAGATTGGCTGGACTGGCGGCAGGTGGATCCCCGGTGGGTCGCACACTGTCCGACTCCAGACAGAGCCAGCGCCTGCTCCCCTGCCTGTCCCCCCAGCGAGGCGCCAGGGAAATCCTTGCTCCGTCTCAAAGGGTTAACCGGTGTTCACCCGCGTCACCCAGCTCCCATTCCAAGAATTCAGGGCGGTTATGCTCCCGGTAGCCAAGGCTGAAGGGTAGGTAAGCTGTTGATCCCCACCGAGACGACTGTCACACCTTCACCTACGTGGTACGGAACGAGCCTGCAGAGCGCCTCCTTCCAGCACCTGGAGCTGGCGGACGAGCCGACCTGGTCCCGGACGCCCGGGGGAGCGACCGAGCCCAGCGTGCTGCTGGTGGACGACAACCCGGCCAACCTCATCGCCCTGGAGGCCATCCTCGAGCCGCTGGGGGTGCGCCTGGCCAAGGCCAGCTCGGGTGAGCAGGCGCTGCGGCTGCTGCTGAGCGAGGAGTTCGCCGTCATCCTGCTGGACGTGCAGATGACGGGCATGGACGGCTACGAGACGGCCGCCCTCATCAAGCAGCGCGAGCGCACGCGCAACGTCCCCATCATCTTCCTGACGGCGTACGGCCGGGGCGAGGCGGAGGTGCAGGAGGGCTACGCGCACGGCGCGGTGGACTACCTGCAGAAGCCCTTCTCCTCGGAGGTGCTGCGCTCGAAGGTGTCCGTCTTCATCGAGCTGTTCCGGACCCAGCAGCAGGTGCGACGCCAGACGGAGCTCCTGCGTCGGCAGGAGGCCTTCGCGCGGGAGGCGGCGCACCGGGCCGCCGGCCACATCGCCCGGCTCCAGGCGCTCACCTCGGTGCTGGCGGAGGCCACCTGCGTGGAGCAGGTGATGCGGGCGCTCTTCGAGCAGGGGCTGACCTCGCTGGGAGTCACCGCCGGCTCGGTGTGCCTGTTGGATGAGACGGGACAGAACCTGGAGGTCATCCAGTCCACGGGCTACTCCGAGGCCACCCTCCAGCAGTGGCGGAGCATGCCGCTGTCGCTCCACGTGCCGCTGACGGACGCGGTGCGCGAGGGGCGGCCGCAGTGGCTGGGCTCGGAGGCCGACTGGGCGGCGCGCTACCCGCACCTGGCCGTGCTGGCCAACTCCTGCGCCGCCATCGCCTTGCCGCTGCTGGTCAAGGGCCGGGGGCTGGGCGCCATCGGGCTGTCCTTCGACGCCGAGCGCGTCTTCACCGTGGATGACCGCGCCTTCTTCCACGCGATGGCGCACGCGTGCGCGCAGGCCATCGATCGGGCCCGCTTATATGAGGAGGAGCGGCTGTCCAACGAGCTGCTGCGCATCGCCGCCGCGCGCCTCCAGGTGCTGGCCGAGGCCACCGACGCCTTCAGCGCGGCCAACCGCGATCTGCCCGCGCTCTTCGACGCCATCGCCCACCAGGTGGTGTGCCACCTGGGAGACTCGAGCCTGCTCAGCCTGCTGTCCGCGGATGGGCAGCAGTTGGAGCCCGTCTCCTTGCGGCACATGGAGCCCGGGGCGCAGGTACACATGCGCCAGCTGTTCAGCGCCGCGCCGGTCCCCGCCAACCAGGGGCTGCTGGGCAAGGTGGCGCGGAGCGGACAGTCCCTGTTCATCCCCGTCACTCCCCAGGAGTCGCTGCTCTCCGGCGTCAAGCCCGAGTACCGCGCCATGCTGGAGCACTTCCCCGTCCACTCCTTCATGGCGGTGCCGCTGCGGGTGCAGGGACGCGTGATTGGAGCGCTGGCGGTCTCGCGCCACACCCCGGGGCGCCCCTTCACCTCCGAGGACCAGCGGCTGCTGGAGGAGCTGGCGGACAAGGCGGCGCTGTCCATCGAGAACGCCCGCCTCTTCCAGCAGCAGCAGCGGGACCAGGAGGAGCTGCGCAGCCGCGCCGAGTTCGAGCAGCAGCTCATCGGCATCGTCTCGCACGACCTGCGCAACCCCCTGGGCGCCATCACCATGGCGGCGGGGCTGCTCGAGGCCAGCCCCGGGCTCACCGAGCGGCAGCTCAAGGCGGCGCGCCGCATCGCCTCCTCGTGCGAGCGCGCCACGGGCCTCATCCGAGACTTCCTGGACTTCACCCAGGCCCGCCTGGGCACCGGCATCCCCTTGCGGCGTCGGCCCATGGACCTGCACGAAGTCACCCAGCACGTGGTGGACGAGGTGCAGCAGGCGCACCCCACGCGGCAGGTCCACTTCGAGGCGAGCGGGGACGGGCACGGCGAGTGGGACCCGGACCGCATCTCCCAGGTGCTCACCAACCTGGTGGGCAACGCGCTGGCCTACAGCGCCCCGGGCACGCCCGTGCAGGTGCGGACCGCGGGCGGCCCCGAGGGCGCCCTGCTCGAGGTCCACAACCACGGCATGCCCATCGCTCCCGAGCTGCTGCCGCGCCTGTTCGAGCCGCTCACGCGCGGGGCGCCCACCGAGGGCACCTCCAGCCGCAGCATCGGCCTGGGCCTCTACATCGTCCGGGAGATCATCCGCGGTCACGGAGGCAGGGTGGAGGTGCGCTCCAGCGTGGAGCGGGGCACCACCTTCACGGTGCTGCTGCCCCGGCCGTGAACACGGTGCCCCTCTCATGGAGGAGTTCGAGATGAACACGCTCACCATGGCCACGGGCCAGCACGAGCGGTCCTTCGTCACCTATGCCCGCGTGCTGGCCGCGCAGATTCTCTACCTCACCCCGTTCTTCTGGCTGCTGGAGCTGGCGCAGAACCAGCTCTTCCGCGCCATCCAGGGCGAGTGGGGATGGGTTTACCCGGCCTCGCCCTACCGCTGGTTCTCGTTCAGCAGCCTGATGCTGTGGGCGGGCGCCGTCTGGCTGCTGTGGACGCTGCACTACTGCTGGTTCCAGCCGAAGCACGTGCGCTTCGGGTGGCGCGTGGCCTATGGCACCGCCTTCACCTGGTGCGGCGAGTGGCTCGGTGGCTTCGTGGCCGACAAGGTGCTCGGCACGCCGCTGCAGGTGTGGCCCGGCTCGCCGCTGGTCTACGTGAGCTTCGGCGCGGTGTTCTTCTGGGTGAGCAACGTGCTCGTCTACCACCTGCTCACGATGAACGCGGTGGAGGTGGCGCCGAAGGACTAGGCTGCCGCCCCGTCATGACGACCCCTGATGCGGATGATGACGACCTGGGGCAGCCGCCCTTCAGCCTCCTCCAGGTCTTCATGGAGCACGCGCGGAACACGCCCGAGCGGCCCGCGCTGAGCTTCGAGGCGGAGCGCTACACCTACGGCGAGCTGGCCCACCACGTCACCGCCTTCGCCCAGGCGCTCCTGCGCCATGGCCTGAAGCCCGGGGACCGGGTGGCCCTCTTCCTGGAGAACAGCCCGCGCTTCGTCATCGCCTACCTCGGCGTGCAGTACGCGCACGGCATCGTCGTGCTCGTCAACACGCAGTACCGGCAGGTGGAGCTGGACCACATCCTCACCGACTCCGGGGCCCGCGCCTGCGTCACCGGCGCCGCCGGGGCCGAGGAGCTCGTCCCGCTGCTGCCGGGCCTGCCCGCCCTGGAGTGGCTCATCCCCGTGGAGCCGCCCACCGTGGCGCTGCCGCCCCGCCTCACCGTGCTGCCCTTCGACGCGCTGCTCGGCGAGCCCGTGGAGCCCAAGCGCCTCATGCTGCTGCCCGGCAGCATCAACATCGCCGTGCTCGGCTACACCTCGGGCACCACCGGGCGCTCCAAGGGGGCGATGCTGCGGCAGAGCAACCTGCTCTCCAACATCCGGGCCGTCACCGAGGCCTGGCGGTGGACGGCCGCGGACCGGCTGCTGCTGGCCCTGCCCCTGTTCCACACGCACGGGCTCATGGTGGGCCTGCACGGCACGCTCTACACCGGCGGCAGCGTGGACCTGCGCCGCCGCTTCGTGGCCTCGGAGGTGCTCGAGGCGCTGCGGGACGACACCTCCCTGACGATGTTCTTCGGCGTGCCCACCATGTACGGGCGGCTCCTGGAGGAGGCGCGGCGCACCGGAGTGCGTCCCCGCCCGCTGCGGCTGATGGTCTCCGGTTCGGCGCCGCTCAGCCCCCAGCTCTTCCAGGACATCGAGGCCACGTTCGACCAGCGCATCCTCGAGCGCTACGGGATGACCGAGACCCTCATGAACACCACCAACCCCTACGACGGAGAGCGGCGGCCCGGCACGGTGGGCATGCCCTTCCCCGGCCAGGAGGCGCGCGTGGTGGACGTGCGCACGCGCGTGCCGGTGGCCGACGGGGAGCTGGGAGAGATTGAAGTCCGCGGCCCTCACGTCTTCGCCGGCTACTGGCAGAAGGATGAGGCCACGCGCGAGTCGTTCGATGCGAATGGGTGGTGGTTCCGCACCGGGGACCTGGGCCTGCGGGACAAGGACGGCTACTTCCACATCACCGGCCGGGCGCGCGAGCTCATCATCAGCGGCGGCTTCAACGTCTACCCGCGCGAGGTGGAGGAGGTGCTCGCCACGCACCCGGGCGTCGCCGAGGTGGCGGTGCTGGGGCTGCCGGACGCCGACTTCGGCGAGCAGGTGGTGGCGGTGGTGGTGCCCGCCGCCGGCCAGCCTCCGCCCGAGGCGCAGGCCCTGGTGGACTGGTGCAAGGACCGACTGGCCAGCTTCAAGAAGCCGCGCCGGGTGGAGTTCGTGGACGCGCTGCCGCGCAACGCCCTGGGCAAGGTCCAGAAGCATGTGCTGCGCGAGCGGCTGAGCCCCCGCTGAGCGAAGGCCCGCGCCGGGGCCCCCGGCGGCTCCGGCTTACGGAGGGTTGGCGCGGAAGAAGGTGTCTCGGTAGAACTGCAGCTCGGTGATGCTGGCGCGAATGTCCGCCAGCGCCGTGTGCCCGGCGACGCCCTTGCGCGGCTCGAACGTGTTCGGATACCACGCGCGCGAGAGCACCTTGAGGCTCGTCACGTCCACCATCCGGTAGTGCAGGAAGCGCTCCAGCATCGGCATGTACTTGATGAGGAAGCGCCGGTCCGTGTGGATGGAGTTGCCGCAGAGGATGCCCTCGTTGATGGCGCAGTGGTCGGCCACCAGCGCCGTCACGTCTCGCTCGGCGATGCGCAGCGAAGTGGGCGAGGAGCGCACCTTCCCCAGCAACCCGTTGCGCGTGTGCATGTCCTTGACCACGGGCTCCATGCGCAGCAGCACTTCCTCCGGCTGCCAGATGACGCGCTCCATCTCCGCCAGCGGCCGGAGGTCCGGCCCGGTGATGATGACGCCAATCTCGATGATGGCGCAGGTGTCCGGGTCCAACCCCGTCATCTCGAGGTCCAGCCAGACAAAGCGCGGTTCGGGAGCATTCATGGATGCCCGACCCTATACCAGCCCCAGAGGCGGTACTCCCAACCTGAAGAAGCGCTACATCCATTCTCCTCGGCCCGCGCTGCCCGCTCCCTGAGCCGCCGAGGCCAGCTCGCGCGCCCGCGCCACCAACTGGCGCGCCTCCAGGTCCGGCACCTCGCGGAAGTCGTCATACGCGGGGGCCACCGTGTGCAGCGACCAGATGGGCTGCAGGCACACCACCTCGTCCGCCTCGGGGCGCAGCCGCTCCAGCTCCTCCGCCGAGGCCACCGGCGTGGCCAGCACCACCCGCCGCGCGCCCTGCCGCCGTAGCCCCCGCAGCGCCGCGTACACCCGCGCGTCCCCCTGAGCCAGGCCGTCCACCACCAGCACCACCGTGCAGTGGCCCGTGTCGAGCCGGGGGTGCCCCCCTCGCAGCCGCTGCGCCGCGAGCGCCACCTCGCCCGCCTCCGACTCCATCCACCGCGCTAGCTCGGCTGCTGGGGCAGCGGCCGAGCGGATGCCCTCCACTTCCAGGTAGAGCCCCCCTCCCTCGGACACGGCGCCCACCAGGTGCCCGGGCTCCTTGGGGGACTCCACCGCCCGCGCCGCCCACGCATCCAAGGGCGCGCCCAGGGCCTGGGCCACCTCGAAGCCCACCCGGAGCCCTCCGCCATCCAACCCGAACACCCGCGTCGCCTCACTCCGGTAGGCGACCAGGTTCGCCGCCAGTCTTCGGCCCGCGTCCGCCCGATCTCGAAAGCGCATGGCTCCTCCGCCTCTAGAAGGAAAAGCATGGTGACTGCGCGTTGCGTCAAAGGAAGGGGCGAGGGCTCCCTCGCTGGATCGCTCTTCGACAAATGGGCTGTCCCCTCGGACAAGTACCCGTGGGGTTGCCGAGCGACCGTCCGTGCGCACCTTCGTCGAACCGTCAATCCCTCCCTCGGGTCCCACCATGAGCCTACCCTCCGCCGGCCTGGCCCTGTCTCCCCTCGACATGGCAACGAAGCCGGGAGTGCCCGAGCCCGTCACGGCCCCCTCCTCCGGAGCGCCGTGCGGGATGAGCGCTCCCGATGAGGTGCCCACCTCGGCCGAAGCAGCGATGGAGGCGCTGCACGTGCGGCTGGCCTCTCACCCTTTCTGGGACAACCGCCTGCTGCGCGCCTGCCGCCGGGGGATGCTCACGCGCGAGGACCACGCGCTCATCTTCTCCCAGTACGCCCTGCTCACCCGCTCCGCCACGCGCTTCCTCCACGCGCTGCTGGCCCAGTGTGACAGCGAGACAGGGTGTGCCCGGCTCACGCAGGCGCTCTGGGAAGAGGTGGGCGCGCCCCCGCCGGAGAAGCGGCCCGCGGCGCTCTTCCGCCGCTTCCTGCGCGAGGGGCTCGGGGTGGATGCCGATGCCACGCGCTTCCTGGACGCCACGCGCTACTTCGTGCGCGAGTGCATGGATGTGTGCCTGCGCGCCCCGCCGTGCGAGGCCAGCGCCTTCCTGGCGTTGGGGCTGGAGGCGCCCCTGCCTCGGCTCTACAGCCTCTTCGTGGATGGGCTGCTCAAGGCCGGGGTGTCCGAGCGCCACCTGCCCTTCTTCTACCGGCGGATGGATCCGGGAAGCGCCCGCGCCAGCATGCTGGAGGCGCTGGTGCTCTCGCACGTACACGAGCCGGGCTGGTTCGAGCGGTGCGCCGGGGCCATGGAGCGGGCGCTGGAGTTGCAGGGCCACTTCTTCGATGGCCTGTTCGAGGCGGTGCAGCAGCGGCGGCTCAGCCCGCTGATGGAGCGCATCCAGGCCCGGCTCCCGCTGGCGCCCGAGCAGCCCGAGCCACGCACCATCCACCTGGGAGAGGTGTCCCAGCTCGTGCCGCACTACCGCCACGCGCACGAGTGGCGAGGCATCGACTTCACCGTGGACCCGGTGCCCTTCGGCGCCGAGGTGCTGGAGACGCAGGTGCTGCGCGTGGCCCCGGGCCGCACGGATGAGGCGCGGGAGCACGCACACGAGCTGCTGCTGGTGGTGCTCGCGGGCACGGGGCGGGTCCACGTGCGCGGCACGGCGGTGGACGTCAAACCCGGTGACGCCGTCTTCGTCCCGCGCTGGGCCTCGCACCAGGCTTGCAACACCGGCGCCGAGCCGCTGGCACTCCTGGCGGTGACGGACCACGGATTGACGCGCCGCGCGCACGAGGAGGAGCTGCTGCGCACCGCACGTATCCTGCGTGAAACAGGTAATACACGCTGAAAACACGTGTCTCCCGATGGCAGGCCTTCCCAGGAAAAATGAGCCTGGCGGGGTTTCCAAATACATCGGCCGTGTCTACTTCGTTTGCGTCCCAGCCTTTTCGCACGGCCCCCGTAGCACCCCTGCCCTCAGGCGGGGAGGAACCCCCATGAAGCCACTTCCTGTGTCTCCGCTGCTCCCCCGCGGTGCGTTCCGGTGCGTCTCGCTGCTGCTTGTACTCACCGTGGTGGGTGGAGTGGGTTGCGGCCCGGAGGCGCTTTGGCCCGAAGGCGCGCCGGAGCTGGGCGCCCAGGAACAAGCGCTGGAGGACTTCCAAATCTTGCACCTCAGCGACAACGGGCTGTCCGTCAATGGCCTGTCCGTCAACGGCCTGTCCGTCAACGGCCTGTCCGTCAATGGATTGTCCCTGAGCGCGCTGTCCGCGCTGTCGTTCCGGCTGTGGTTCGACACGAAGCCGTACGCCCATGACGAGCTCATGCGCTACGTCATCTACTGCGCCGTGCCGCAGGGGGAGAGCCGCAGCTACTTCAGCCTGACCACGCTGCGCACCTATACGTGGGTGGGCGGGTTGGGGCTGGCGCCGAACTGGGCCTACGGGTCGACGGCCACCCTGGAGGAGCAGCAGGTCGTCTCCGCGTGCCTGGCGGCTCACACCAACCCCTACCAGCAGCATGTCCCCATCTCCGTGCTGGGCCTCAAGGGCGACGGCACCCCGATGCCCATCGCGCCCTCGGAGCTGACCGACTACGAAACGACGGAGGCCTGCTTCTTCGGCAACCTGTTCGCCGGGGGAAACCTCTACGCGGGCAATGACCGTGCCGCGCTGGCCCCCGAGGAGAGCACCTCCCGGAGCTGCGCCCTGTCCTCCACGGCGAGCGGCGTGAACCCGGAGTGCCCGCCCGTCCTCCGGGTGGGCGCGTGCGAGGCGCTCTCCTGCACGATGGACGCCGACTCGCTGTACTACACGCAATGCACCTACGGAGGGGTGACGTACCGGCCCATCACCACGCGCATCCGCGCGGTGGACCTCAACGTGTGCGGCGATGGCATCTGCCAGAAGACGGAGAGCTGCGGCACGGGCACCACGGCGAACAGCTGCCTGGCTGACTGTGGCGCCTGCCTCTGAGGCAGTGCGCGAGGCGCTTCGCCATCCCCCGCGCGCGGAGTAGGCTGCGCGGCCATGTCCGAGACCCTGCTGACGCAGGACGGGGAGGGCGTTCGCACCCTCACTTTCAACCGTCCCGAGAAGAAGAACGCCTTCACCCATGCCATGTACGAGGCCGCCACCGAGGCGCTGCTCCGGGCGGGCATGGAGGACAGCGTGCGCGTGGTGCTGCTCACCGGTGCCGGTGGCACCTTCACCGCGGGCAATGACATTGGTGACTTCCTGGAGCGCCCGCCCGCCGGCGAGGACAGCGCGGTGTTCCGCTTCCTGCGCGCGCTGGTGAACCACGACAAGCCCATCGTGGCCGCGGTGGATGGGCCGGCGGTGGGCATCGGCACGACGATGCTCCTGCACTGTGACTACGTGGTGGCCTCCGAGCGCGCGCGCTTCGTCATGCCCTTCATCAACCTGGGCGTGTGCCCGGAAGGCGCCTCCAGCCTGCTGCTGCCGCGCAACGCGGGCATGACGCTGGCGAGCGAGCTGCTGATGTTCGGCGAGCCCTTCGACGCGGCCACCGCGCAGCGCGCCGGCTTCGTCAGCCGCGTGGTGCCCGACGCCCAGTTGATGGAGGTGGCCGGCGAGCGCGCCCGGGCCCTGGCCGCCAAGCCCACCGAGGCGCTGAAGGTGACCAAGCGCCTGCTGCGAGAGCCGCTGCGCGCCGAGGTGAACGCCACCCTGCGCCGCGAGGGCGCCGAGTTCGTCAAGCGGCTCAACTCGGACGAGGCGCGCGAGGCCTTCCTCGCCTTCATGAACCGCAAGGCGAAGTAGCCCGGCTCCGAGGGGCACCACCGTGGCCTCGCCTCAGTCGGGCCCCTCGTTCGTTTTCTTCCGGAGCAGGAAGGCATCCGCGAAGCCCTGCACGCGGGCCTGCGGCCTCGAGAAGATGAAGGTGATGATGCTGACCCGCCGCTCCGAGTACGCGGTCGCCAGCTCCGCGATGGAGCGCACATCGTCGGAGCTCGCCGGACTGTAGCGGTACGCCACCGGCGAGTCCCCGCTGCGGACGAGCAGCCGGCTCCCGGCGAGGTCCTCCAACCGGAGGGCCGCGGATGCTTCGGTGATGCGCAGCTCCAGTGCCACCGCGGATGCCGTCCATTCCCGCTCCGTCACGTTTCGAAGCAGGAGGAGGACCTCCAGCTTCTCGATGGAGTCGATGTGCGTCATGAGGAAGCGCTGGACCCGCTGTGTAAGAGCGGCTTCAGTCACGCAGCTACCTATTATCCTGGTTACTTTGAGCGTCAACCAATTACTTTGAACATCAACAAATAACTCGCATGGGACTGTTCCCCAGGAATCACGTGCCCGCGCCCGTCCGGTTGAGCGCCCAGGACCGGGCGTCCGCCGTCCTCCTGGGTTGCTGCCTCCTCCGGCCGTTCGTAGCTTTCGAGAAGCGCGCTCGGGCCGCGAGCGAGCACCGATCAGGAAGGACGGTGGCGGGATGGGGAAGGAGCGCGCGGGCCCGATGGAGGCGCTTCGCAACCTGGCGTTGACGCTCAACCGCCTGGCGGTGCGCGAAGCCACGAGCGGCGCGGTGCGAGGGGCGGCTGACGGACTGCGTCAGGAGCTGCCGGAGTTCGACGCGCAGCTGCGCGCGCTGTTGGAAGACGCGCTCACGGTGCTGGGGCGGCTGGTGCATCAAGCGGCCGAGCGAGAGGGGCAGGAGCCGGGGGCGGCGGCCCGCACGCTGGCGACGTCGGCGATGCAAGGGGCGCTGGAGGTGCTGGAGCAGGAGTGGCAGGACGGGGGCATGCCGCTGCACTCCTTCGTGGAGCGCCTGAACCGGCTGCTGGACGAGGTGGTGGCCTTCGCCCACTCGCGCACCGAGGAGATTCACTCGCCAGGAGAGCGCGCCCAGGCCATGGCGCGGGGGGTGGTGACGGCGGCCATGGAGGGGCTCCACGGAGCTGTGCCGACCTTCGCGGAGGACGCGCGGCTGCTGGCGCCGCTGGGAGCGGAGGTGGCCTCGAAGGTGGGCCAGGGGCTCGTGGAGGGCGTGGCGTCGAAGCTCCAGGAGAACTCCGACCCCTTCGAGAAGCTGCTCGAGCGCGCCGGCCGAGGACTGGTGCGGGGCATCGCCGCGGGTATCCGCGAGGAGCTGGCGTCCAGCCCAGGGGCTTCGCGCGAGGCGCTGGGGGCGTCCCTGGAGACGCTCGTCGAGCGCTCCGCGGCCGCGACCGTCCGAGGTGCTGGCGGGGCGCTGTCGCAGCAGTGGCGGAGAACGAGCCGGGAGCTCACGAACGGCGCGCTGGAGGCACTGGGGACGGTGCTGCGCCGACCGCTGCGGGTCGCGGTGGGCGCGGGCAGTGCGCTGGTGGCCCTGTCCCTCTTATCGATGCGCTGGCGCCGCGCTTGAGACGGAGCAGAGCCGAGGTCAGGTCGACAGCGCCGAAGGACCCTTGCGAAGCGGATCCCAGACGTACTCCTCGGTGGGGGTGAGCTTCATGTTCGTGAAGCCGTGCCGCTTGACGAACTCCGTGAAGCGCTCGGAGACGACGATACACCCGCGAAAGCCACGGGCACGGAACACGTCCTCGCCTTTCCATGAGCCAGCTTCCAGCGCGAAGCCGTGAATGGAGTCCAGTCCTCCGGAGCGACATTCAGGACATGTAACGGGCTTTGCGTGACGCAGGCGGCTACGGGCCTCATCCACCGCGCCACGGCCCAGGCAAGGCGTGACGACGACATAGCGAGGCACGGCGAGCGCCTGAGACTTCTTGCGCTTGCCTCGCACGCGTAGCACCTCAACAGGCTCGAAGCCGAGGAACCCCGTCAGCCCCTCCTTCCGAAACGCCTCCGCCAGACGCTCCGAAAGGAGGACCTCATAGCCGGGGCCCTCCAGGAAGTCTCCGAAAGCGCCTCCATGCAGCTCCAGCTCGGCGCGGTATGGCGGCAGCCAGGTCAGCATTCCGATGGGCTCGCCGCACCGCGGGCAATGGGGAGCGTCACCTCGGTTGTCAGGTGCGGCGGTGTCGAAGTGCGTGCCGTGAGGTCCCCACACCTCCGCCTCGAGCACGAAGAAGCGAGGGTCAGGTGGCAGGTCCGAAACCATGGGGGAACCTCTTGAGCATATCCTCGCGTTTGTAGATCTCGCGACGGAGTGGCAGAGCTTTGCAGGTGCAGCACCGGCCGATACGCTCGGAGCGTGTCCGAGAACCAAGAGCGCACGCGCCGGGTCGACGTGGTGATCCTGACGGCGATCACACTGGAGTATCAGGCAGCGCTCCAGGTGGAAGCGGGTGCCCTGCCGGGAAGCAGCTGGGAGAAGCAGTCGGGCCCGAACGGGCTTCCGGTAGCGTTCCGCTCCTTTTCTGGAAAGGGAGGCCGACCGCTGCGCGTGGCAGTGGCTCAAGCGGGAGACATGGGCGCCGTGGCGGCGACGAACGCGCTGCTTCCCCTGGTTGCCGCCTATCAGCCTCGGTGCGTGGCGATGTGCGGGGTGTGCGCGGGTCGTCCGGGCAAGACGAACCTGGGCGACGTGGTGGCGGCGGAGCGACTGTTCTTCCACGACACCGGCAAGCGACTGCCCGACCAGGTGCAGCAGGATCTCCGGACGTACAACCTGCGCGACGACTGGAAGGTGAAGTTGGAGGAGTTCGGCTCCACCGCTCCCTTCCGGAACGAGGACTGGTGGAAGCAGCGTCCCATTCCCTACGTGTGGCAGGAGAACTGGGTCCTCCTCAAGCTGGCCGAGGGAGTCGAGAACCCATCGGCTCTTCCCGAGAGCGAGGTGTACTGCCCACAGTGGGAGAAGGTGATCGACTCTCTCTGGAGAGACGAGTTCGTCCATCACGGCACCCTGAAACTCACCGAGGCAGGGCTCCAGCGCATTGGTCCGCTGCGGATCAAGTACCGGAACCGCATCCCTGATCTCTCGCCTACGGGACAGGTCCTGCCCTTCAAGATCCATGTCGCGCCGATGGGCAGCGGTAACCAGGTCATTGAGGATGAACGGGCGTGGGGCTTCATCTCCGAATACATGCGCAAGACGCTGGGCCTGGAGATGGAGGCAGCAGCCCTCGGAGCGCTGGTTCACGCCCAGAGAGACCAGAAGCTCGACGCACTGGTGATGAAGGGCGTGATGGACTTCGCCAACCATGGCCGCGACGACCACTTCAAGGAGTTCGCCGCCCGGGCCTCGGCCGAATACCTGATCGCGTTCCTGCGCGAGAACCTCGAAGTGGACGTCATTCCAGGGCTGGATGATCTCCTGGTCTCGGAGTCCACCGAGAAACTGCCGGAGAAGCCACCCCCTTCCGCCCTACTCCAGGCGCGCTACCAGGTCGTCCCCTTCCACGAAGGAGGACGAGAACCCGTCCTCGCGGAACTCGATCGTTGGTGTCATGAAGGCCCACCCGTTGCGGTGCGGCTCCTCCACGGGGAAGGAGGGATCGGCAAGACACGACTCGCCCTCGAGTGGATGCACCGCCTGGAGCCGCGAGGGTGGAAGGTGGGCTTCCTGCCCAAGGGGATTCCCGGCGATTGGTTCGAGAAGCTGTGGGCGAGCGGGGCACCGGTGCTGGTGGTGCTCGACTACGCGGAGAGTCGCTTCAAAGAATTGCCCGCAGTACTCCGACGCATGTGGCGCTATGCGAGGCAGGAAGGCATGGGCGCACTTCGAAGGGTGCGGCTGCTACTCCTGGCACGCAATGCAGGCGATTGGTGGACGTCACTGCTGAAAGCGGACTCGGAGTTGGAAGTGTGGCTCGGCACCACGCCGCCGTACGAACTGAGAACGTTGGCCCAGAGTGAAACCGACCGAGAGAGGCTCTTCCACGAGGCGGCAACTGCGCTCGCCGAGAAGCGCGGGAAGCGGTACGAGCGACGAGCCCCGATGTCGCTGTCCGACCCGCGCTTCGAGCGTGTCCTCTATCTGCACATGGCTGCGCTCGCCGCAGTGGAAGGCCTCGAATTCAACGCGAACACGCTGATGGAGATCATCCTCGACCACGAGGAGCGCTTCTGGGCTGCGGGAGATCGACAGTCTCAGGCGCGACAAATAGTGGCCGCAGCCACGCTTCGAGGAGGACTGAAGACCTTTGAGGAAGCTCAAAGCCTCACACAGAGAATCCTCGGACGCCCGCTCTCCGACGATGGAGAGGCGCTGATCCGACATCTTCACAGGCTCTACCAACGAGGCGCGCTGAACCCGGCTATGTTCCTTCCTGCGCTGGAGCCGGATCTGCTCGGCGAGGGAATGGTGCTGCGCATGGCGGGGGCTCCTCCCTATCAGGCCGATGCGCTCCCAACGGACTGGATTGACCGGGTCTTCCCTGTCAGTGATGAACCCGCCGCCCTGCGAACTGGATTGGAGGTACTTGGCCGAGCCTCCGCGATGCAGCCCTCTGTCGCTCAAGGATGGCTCAAGAAGATCCTCGCCGGTCCGCTGCACTCGCGCGCAAAGATCGCACTGGAAGCAGCGATGGCCGTTGGGCAGCGCACCGCACTCTCGGTGCTAGGCGATGAACTGGCGGAGCGACTCGAAGCACAGGGAGATGTGGAGCTGGCCCGTGAGTTGGAAGCCGTGGGGATCCCTGAGCAGACAGTATCGCTCCTGCGGGTCGCCGAGTGGACAGGCCGCACACTGTTGCAGGCACTCCCAGACGCGGAGGATCCGAAAGGACGTGCAGAGAGGGCCGGTCTGCTCACCTACCTGGGCCTGACGTTGAGCGCATTGGGCCGGCGAGAGGAAGCTCTGAAGGCAACAGAGCAGGCTGTCGAACTGCACCGAGTGCTGGCTCAGCGCAACCCAGATGCCTTCCAAGCCGACTTGGCCATGAGTCTCAACAACCTGGGCCTGATGTTGGCCGCACTGGGCCGGCCAGAGGAAGCACTGAAGGCAACGGAGCAGGCCACTGAAACGTATCGAGCACTGGCGCAGAGCAACCCGATTGCCTACCAGCCCAACCTCGCCGGAAGCCTCAACAACCTGGGCAACCGACTGAGCGAACTGGGCCGGCGAGAGGAGGCTCTGAAGGCGACGGAGCAAGCCGCTGAAGCATATCGAGCTTTGGCTCAGCGTAACCCGGATGCCTTCCAAGCCGACCTCGCGGGAAGCCTCACCAACCTCGGTACCAAGTTGAGGGCACTCGGCCGCCGAGCGGAGGCGCTGAAAGCAACGGAGCAAGCCGTCGAGTTGCTCCGAACGCTGGCTCAACGCAACCCGGATGCCTTCCAGCCGGACTTCGCCTTGAGCCTCAGCAACCTGGGTCTGATGTTGAGCGCAGTGGGCCGGAAAGCGAAGGCGCTGAAGGCGACGGAGCAAGCCGTTGAGCTGCGCCGAGCGCTGGCTCAGCGAAACCCGGATGCCTTTCAGCCTGACCTTGGCTCGAGCCTCGGCAACCTAGGCCTGATGTTGAGCGAGTTGGGCCGACAGGAGGAGGCGCTGAAAGCGACGGAGCAGGCCGTAGAACTGTTCCAAGCATTGGCTCAGCGAAACCCAGATGCTTTCCAACCAAGCCTCGCCATGGGCCTCCACAACCTGGGACCAGTGTTGAGCGCACTGGGCCGACAGGAGGAGGCGCTGAAGGCGACGGAGCAAGCCATCGCACTGCGCCGAACGCTGGCTCAGCGTAACCCGGATGCCTTCCTGCCCGACCTTGGCTCAAGCCTCAACAACCTGGGCAACAGGTTGAGCGCACTGGGACGGTCTGAGGAGGCGCTGAAGGCGACGGAGCAAGCCGTCGAACTGCGCCGAGCGCTGGCTCAGCGCAACCCGGATGCCTTCCTGCCCGACCTCGCCATGAGCCTCAGCAACCTGGGCAAACGATTGATCGCACTGGGACGGCCTGAGGAGGCATTCTCCGCCGCTGAAGAGGCCCTCAGCACGCTATGGCCCTTCTTCGAACGCAACCCCTACGCTTTCGTGCAGACCCTGAAGGTCCTGCTGATCAACGTGCAGGAATACAGCAAAACCCTTCAGCGCCCACTCTCTCCAGCGATTCAGGAATACAAGGCCATCTTCGAGCGCCTGACGAAGTCATGACTCTGCACCTTCCTCGACGTCAGCGGTACAGGCCTTGACGTTGCCGGTGGCCTCTCTGTCAAAGTGCTGGGGTGATCCTCTGCCCAGAATGCGGTGCCTCCAACTCCGAGACACGCGAGTACTGCCTGGGCTGCATGGGCGATCTCCCTGAGAACCGTACGGCCAAGCCCGCTGCTGGAGGGCCCGGTACAAGCAGCGGCGCCCCGGACGGAGAGAGTGCCGCCATCACCGATAGTGCGCCCCCCGATGGGGTGGTGGCCTCGATGGAAGCGGCGAATCGCCTCGACGTTCCAAGCGCCAGTGTCTCAACCGCCGCGTTCTCCGAGTCCGAGGCACTGACCATTCCGGGCTCTGCGTGTCCGCGTCACCCGGACATGCCCGCCGCTGGCACCTGCGTGCGGTGTGGGACGTTCTTCTGCGCGCAATGCGTCCCAAGCGTCCTCGAGAAGAACATCGAGTGCCCCAGCTGCCTCGAATCGAAGGAGGGACGCGACGCACCGGCGACGGTGAAGGCCATCATCCGGGAGCAGTGGAGCACCCTCGCGCTGCTGGGCCTGCTCGTCGGCGGAGTCAATTTCGCCTCCGTGATCGCGAACTCCGAGCGGTTCAACCTCGGTGGCGACACGGGACTCTTCGTCATCGCGTTGCTCACGGGTGCCCTCATGGCCCTGCCCTTCGCCATCGCCGCGCTGATGGTGGGCCTCGTTCGACGCATGTGGGCAATCTGGGTCGGCTATGTCATCGAGACCGTGATGTTCGTGCTGATCGCGCTCATCTCCTTCGGGTTCAACTTCATCACCGCCATCTCCATCGGCGTGCCCATCTGGTCACTGACTCGCGTCCTCAGATTGGGCGAACTCATGCAGAAGTATCCGAACGCGCTGGAAGCCAGTCGCAGCGCGTGAGCAGCGCTCCAAGGCCAAGGAGTTCAGAGTGGCTGCACCGAGTCGAGGATCGCCAGGTTGCGCGCCAGGGTGTGCTCGAGATGGGCCAGCGGCGACTGGGTGTCGATGCACAGGAGCGTCGTGCCGTAGGTGCGTACCTCGCGAATTCGCACGGTCGGGTAGGTCTCCCGGGTGCCGTATCGCATGGCCCGTGCGCTGGCGGACCGGGCCAGGGCTGGGTGATCGATAGGTGTCTCGACACCGAAGCCCTGAAGGTTGACCTCGGCCAATTCTTCCAGCTCCGCCGGGTCCACGTCGCGGACGACCTGCAGGAGAAACTGGTTGCGACAAGGGTTCTTCGACTGCTCCAGCCAATCGATCGCCGGCGCCGCGAACGTCACCGCATCGGCCACTTCGCGCGTGAGCTGCCAGGTCTCCGGAAGCTGGAAGCGAAACCCTTGAGCCTCGACGACATGCAGCGGCACCGCGTAGGACGCTGCCAGCGCACGCAGCGCCAACAAGCCCGGCGTGGCGATCTTGGAGATGGAGGCGTTCTGGGTTCTGGCCAGCTTGTCGTCGAGCCGTTGCAGGGTCGCCGCATCCAGCGGGGCCTGATTGAGGAAGAAGCGCACGCAGTCGTACTCGACCCAGTCGAAACCGTCATCCAGGTGTCGCAGCGCTAGCGGCGCAGCGTCGGCGTACCAGCGATGCGCGATGGCCTCCAGCGCCAGGCTGCCCAGGCGCCGCATGTGCGGCGAAGCCTGATCAAACAACTGGCGGATCAGGGCGAAATCCCGCGCGTCCTCCACCGCTCCGGCCAGCCCCTGGCCGACACGCAACTGCTCGGCGAAATCAACCCTGCCGTCGCCTTCCGCCAGCGCCTCCTCGAACGAACGGATGCGGCGGTTCATCTCCTCGAGTTGGTCAGACATCACCCTCTCGTTGGGCGCGACTGATCCATTGAAAGAAAGCCGCATGTGCGGCCACCACCTCGGGAGGTACGTTTCCGAGCGACAGTTGCAGACGGAAGTAGGCCGCCAGCTGGCGCTCGCCCTCCTTCGACAATGGCGACCCCAGCAGCGTCAGTGGCCGGGCCTGGAGGATCTCGAGTTCGGGGCCGGTCAGCGGCCGCACGCCGTGCCGAGGACCGGGCTCGATGACTTGTCGCAGCAGTTCCAGGCGCGACTCGCCGCTGTCCAGCACATGGCGAATCCTGGCCCAGACCGGGCCGCGGAGCTCGCCCGACGTGAGCTGGGCGAGATTCAGGGCACGGGCGTACGCATAGAACACCAGCACACCGTCGCGTACCGGCCAGCTCGAGGGGATGGGGTCGGTCAGGACGTATTGCCAGACGAGATCACGGCCCCCGGGGCGGAGCGTTTCCCAGACCGGACGAACGAGGTCATCCACGAGGGCGAGGCGTTGCGAGTCCGTCAGCATCGTCGGTCATCCAGGCTCTGGCCGTCGGGCTGCGGCACGTCGCGCCAGCCGTCGGTCCTGTCGTGGCGGTCGACCCCGAAGGACATCCCCCCTCGAAGCCGTTCATCACCGCCACATCGTCGTCGATCTCGCTGAAGAAACAAGCCGCACGGAGTAGCGAGCCGCTTACAGCTCGCGGTCCGCCTCCTCCTGAAAGGCGCGGTACTCGTCGTCTGTCGTGTTCTCCAACGCCTTGGCGTTCAGCTCATGAGGACGGTCAGCGAGGATCTTCCCGTGGTCGCCGGCCCAATCGAAGTTCAGATAGCGATTGTCGAAGAGAAAGTGGATGAACTCCTCCGCCACATAGACGCAGGAGAATTCTCGCAGCAGGTTCATCGCCCGGGTCTCGCAAACTCCATGGTGCTCCTGCTCAACCTGTCCGGCTGTCTGACAGGTTTGAGCAGAGCCCGCCGGTCCGGGGCGACGGCGACCAGGACGGTGCTCAGCGGGCATTCGCGGGGGCCGAGGTAGGCAGCGGCTTGTCCGGGAGTTCGAGGGCGGGGGCGTAGCACTTGCCCTTGCTGTACGCGTAGCCGTTCTCCATGCACACCTCGGCGGTCGTCGCGGGTTGTTCCACCCAGCAGCCTCCGTTGATGGAAACCTGGGTGCTCCCCGGGCAGCGGCCCTTTCCATCGGGTCGGGTCTGTCCGGGGCGGGGCGCGAGGGGAACGGGCTGAGCCACGGGCTTTCGCTCGGCGGAAGGATGGGCGGCTGCGGGAGTGGTGAGCAAGGAGTCGCCCACGGCAGCGGTGCCTGCGTCTGGCAACTCGGCGTCCGCGTTCTCCTGCCCTCGCGTGGACACGGCCTGCACGGTCCACAGGAGGAGCGCGGACAGTCCCACGGCGGCCAGGGCGAGCCATGACTGCCTCCTGCGCACCCGCGCGCGAGACCTCTCGGGAAGACGCTCTTCGGCGACGGCCTCCAGCGCCTCGGCCAGCTCTGCCGCCGTGCCGCGAGCCTCGGGAGACTCCGAGAGCATGCGGAGGATCAACGCACGTAGACGCGGGTCGGGGTTCTCCAATCGCCAGGCACGGGCTTCGTCCGCACGAGTCTCCATCGAGGGCGGATACTCGCCCATGACGAGGCGGTAGGCCGTCACGCCCAAGGCGAAGACGTCATCGGCGGGCGGGGCCGCATAGTGAGCGTCGCGGTCGCCGACGGAGTCGCGCAGGAACCGACACGCCTCGGGAGACCGATAGGCAGAGGTACCGGGAGGCAGGGACTGCCACGTGAGACGGGTGGCGCCCTGGAAGTGGCCCGAGCCGAAGTCGATGAGGAAGGCCCGGCCATCGGAGTGGCGCACCAGAATGTTGCCCCCTTTGACATCCCGGTGAACGGCGTGGGCGTCATGGGTAGCCGCGAGGGCCCGGGCAACCTGGGAGAGGAGCTGACACACCTGCCGGGAGGAAGGGGTGTGGCGCTCCGCCCAGGCATAAAGGGGTGTGCCGTCGATCCACTCCAGGATGAGGTAGGGATGCTCCACTCCAGAGGCATGGCGCAGAACACCGCGGCCGAGCAATCGCGGGACGCTGGCGTGGCGGAGGCGGTCGAGCAACTCCGCCTCGCGCACGAAGCGTGGGTCCCACGGGTACACGGAGAGCTTGAGGGCACCGGGGTCCGTACTCTCCGGGCCGACGGGGAGGACACGGTAGACGACTCCGTAAGTGCCAGCGCCTACCCGCTCTGCCACACGCCAGTCCCCGACCTGCAGCCCAGAGGGAAGCGCCTTGAGGGCACGCTCGTTCGCCATGAAACCCGGAGGCTACGTCACACGTAGGAAGTCGTCACCAGTCGCAGTGCGTAAGGCTCTGGTGCAACCTGTCTGGTTGTCAGACAGGTTTATCCAGTGCCCCTACGCAGGGGTTCAGCCGAGCCCTTCGCTGAAGTCCACCAGCTCGGCCCACTCCGGATGGTCGATGAAGGGGTTGCGGTTGCCCTGGCGCTCGAAGATGGCTTCGTTGCGGTGCCGCTCGTACAGCGCGGGCGGGTCCTCCTGGTGCCAGTTCAGCAGCAACTCCAGCCGGCTCTCGTCGTACTCGGTGGAGGTGCGGTTGATCTCCCCCGGATAGCGCAGCAGGAAGTAGAGCGTCGCCCGCGCCACCGTGCCCTTGCCCCGCGTGGGCTCGAACTTGTTGCCCACCCGCTTGCCACACTCCTCTCGCAGCGCCTCCTCGAAGTCCGGGAAGTCGAAGTACGGCGTGTTGCCTCGGAAGCTGTTGCACCCGGACTCGCACGCGAACAGGTGGTGCAGGTCCCCTCGCATCGGCTCGCGCTTGGCGAACCACGACTGCGGCACCACGTGCTCGCAGTTGTAGGGCAGCGCCGCCTCCAGCAACTCCAGCTCCGCCGTCATCGCCTCCGCGCCCAGCGCGCTCTCGGTCCCCAGCACCTCGCGGAAGCGCGCCGCACGCGCCTCGTCGATGCGCGCATCCTCGCGGATGAAGTCCTCCGGCTCGTACTCCTTGCCCGAGTAGATGCTTCGCAGCAGCCCATCCGGATACAGCTCCACCCACGGGTAGACCTCGCGCATCGGCGCGTAGCGCACCAACGTGCGGTGGGTGCCACGCACCAGCTCGCTCAAGGCCGCGTAGTCCGGCTCCTCGCCGAGCGTCTCGTAGTAGCGCTCCCGCGCCACGCGCGCGGCGGCCTCGTCGAAGTATGGCCGGCTCCGCGACCGCTCCAGCTCACCGAGCGCCGCCTCCAGCATGAGCTCCGAGCCCGTCCGCGCTCGGGCCGCCTTCGCGGGCCTCCGCTTCAGCACATCCTGCGCGGAGACGATGAGCCCCGGCTCTCCTGTCCCCTCTCTCGCGGGAGCCGTCACGCCCGCCAGCCCGATCTGGATGCTCAAGCGCAGCGGCAGCGTCAATGTCGCGCCTCCGTCCGTCAAGATCACCCGCCCCTCCCCTGCCTCGGGCGAGGCGATGATGCGCGGGCCGTCCTCCGCGCGCGCCTGCTCCTGCCTGCCCTCGGAGAGCGGCTCCGCGCCGGTGGGCTCCTCATCCATCATCGGCTCGGACGCCTGGGACTCCATGCGCTCCTGCTGGCCGTTGGGCTTCTTCCCCGTCTTGCGCCGACTGACCGTGGACTCCACCGGCCGCTTGCGCGAACTCGGACGCGCCCGCGCAGAGGCCTCGGAGATTCCCATGGGCTCGAGCAGCTCCGCGCGCAGCTTGCTCGCCGCGGCCGAGAGCGTCTGGGCGCGCACGTGCCGCACCAGGCTGCTCACGCGCGTGCCCTCGTTGGCCTTCCAGTCCAGCAGCGCCGGATCCATCCCCGGCTCCCAGGTCTCGCCCTCCAGCGTGAGCAGGCGCCCGTCCTCCGTGCGCTTGGGCACGCCCATGTGGTGCAGCGCCACCACCTCCCACTGGTCGTTGTACACGGGCGAGCCCGAGGAGCCCGGCGCCGTGTCCGTCAGGTAGTGGCAGAAGTCATCCAGCAGGTCGACGACCTGGTTCTCCCGCAGCGCCAGCTGCTTGGGCTCGCCGTTGGGGTGCTGGATGATGTTCACGTACTCGCCGAGCAGCACCTTGCCCTGCGCTTCGATGAGGCGGGTGAAGCCGAACTCGCTCAGCGACATGCCCGTCAGCGACTCGGGCTTCACCGCCACCAGCGTGTAGTCGAGCTTCACGTCCGTGAGGAAGAGGGCCGCCGGATCCAGCGCGAACACGACCGAGGGCAGCGCGCCCCCATCCAGCCCTGACTGGTAGTTGAACTCGATGCGGCTGTTGCCCGCCTCCGCCGCGGTCCGCAGCACGTGGTTGTTGGTCAGCATCAGCCGGGGCGACACCAGGAAGCCCGTGCCGTAGCCCACCACCCGCCCGCGCGAGTCACCGATGTGGACCCGCCCCACCGAGCGCGACACCTTCAGCCCTCGCTCCAGGAAGCATACGCTCGTCAGGTCGCTGCGCCCCAGCACCCGCTCGTACACCAGCTGCGCCGGCTCGGCGGTCGCGGGGACGATCTTCGTGCGCAGGCTCGCCGTGTCGATGCGCGGCTCGCCGCGCTCCACGCCCTCGATGCCCAGCCGCTTCATCCGCGCGTGGACTCGCTCCGGGCTGTCCACCTCGATGGGCGTGAGGCCCTCGTCCTCGAGCTGATGCAGCACGGTCTCTCGCACCGGGCTCCGCTCGCGGTAGCGCCGCTCGGCCTGCTCGAGCTGCTCGTGGACGCGCTGGTACCACCCCTCGGCGGTCCTCGGGCCGCCCGTCGCCTTCGCCGGAGGCACGGGAACCTCGACACCGCGCCCATGGCCGTTGCCGCGCTCTGCCCCCATGCCAAGCCCCGCCGCATAGCCCGTACCGTCCTTGCGAGGCGGCGTCTCCTCTCTCTTCACGTAGCCCATGGCGACCTCCCAGCGCGGAGCCCTGGTAGGGCTCACCCCCCGGCAGAGGTCTCAAAGGGGAGGATGTGACAGGGGCTAGAAGTCGACGCGCAGGAGAGGCAGGTAGGGAGAGACCGAGGTGGACGTCGCATCCTCCACGGCCGAGTCCGCCGTGGTGGTGAGGACCGGGAATGGCCCCGTGCGCCGCACCGCTCCTGGCAGCATGTCGAGCTGCCAGCCTTCTTCCGTGAGGCGCAGGTAGCCGAGCACCGGCTGGCGCGTGTCCGCCGGCTCCAGGTCCGGGGTGACGATGAGGGCCTCTTCCAGCTCCGTCATGGCCGACGTGCGAGCGCCCGGAGCCGCGGCCAGGGAGACCCCGGGTAAGAGGAGCCCAAGGCCACAGGAAGCCGCGAACAAGCCCATGAGCGCGTTCCGGTTGCGCACCGCAGCGGCCGTCATGCCCAGAGCCATTGTTCGCGACCTCCCTACTCTGGAAACACATGAGGGGGCAGGGAGGTTTCCCAATGCCGGGCCGGCAGCGCGCCACCCGGCGGTACCGGGTTTCATTCCCGGCCGACGCAGGTGCCGGCCGCTTCACCGGTCCCTGGGGAAGGGCGCGGGAGCGACTTTGCGTAGGGCCGGCCTTGCCGGCCTGCCTGCTTCGGTGTGGAGTGCGCCGCCGTGTCCTCACCCGCCTCCGCATCTGCTCCCGCTGCCCCACCCGTCCGGCTGACGTCCGCGCATTTGCGCCGCGTCATTGGAGAGCCTCCCGGCCCGCTCACCGGCTTCCTGGCCAACCTCGTGATGGGGCGGGTAGCGCGCCTGAGCTGGGCCGCACGGGAGCGCCTGGCGCGCTTCTTGGGAGGGCTGGCCTACCGGCTGGGCATCCGGCGCCGCGTCGCGCTGGACAACCTGGCGCAGGCGATGCCGGAGCGCTCCGAGGCGGAGCGGCACGCCATCGCCCGAGGCGCGTACATCACCATGGCGCGCGTGGTGCTGGAGGCGCTGGCGGACACGCACCGGTTGCCGCCGGGCTGGGAGCAGGAGGAGGTGGTAGGCCGCGAGGCGTGGGAGGCCCTCCAGGCGCACGTGGCCACGGGCAAGGGCGCGCTGCTGGTGACGGCGCACTTCGGCAATTGGGAATTGCTGGGGGAGATCCTCATCCGGCGCGGGGTGCCACTCAACGCGCTGGTGCGGCCGCTCAAGGGCGCGCTCAACACGCGCATCGCGGAGAACCGGGTGCGCGCGGGCGCGGGGCTCATCTACCCGAAGGGGGCGGTGCAGGAGACAGTGGACGCGCTGGGCCGGGGCGAGAGCGTGTACATGCTGTTGGACCAGGGCATCCCGAGCAAAGGGGTGTTCGTGCCGTTCTTCGGGCGGCTGGCGTCCACCACGCCGGCGATGGCGGTGGCGTCGCAGCGCACCGGAATCCCCGCGTGGGTGGTGATGGGGGTGCGGGAGGGCGCTCGCATGCGCGTACACATCGAAGGCCCCATTCCTCCTCCGCCGCCCGAGGAGGGCAAGGACACCATCACCGAGCACACCGCGCGCGTCACCGCGGCGCTCGAGCGCGTCATCCGCCAGTACCCGGAGCAGTGGCTCTGGCTGCACCGCCGCTGGAAGTACGCTCCGCCCGCGCCGGAGAGCCCCGCGAGCAGCGGAACCCTGGCACGCTGATCAGTCCACCACCACGCGCCGCAGGTGCGCGCCCAGCCGCGTCACCAGCTCGTAGTGGATGGTCTGCGCCCAGGTGGCCAGCGCCTCGGCCGACACCGACTCTTCACCGTCGTGCCCCAGCAGCGTCGCCGTCACCGGCCGCTCGTCCGTCGTGGCCCGTGTCACGTCGACAATGAGGTGGTTCATCATCACGCGCCCCAGCACCGCGCACCGCCGCCCGTTCACCAGCACGTGCGCCTTGCCCGACACCAGGCGCGGGTACCCGTCGAAGTAGCCCACCGGCAACACCGCGATGCGCGTGGGCTCCGAGCACCGGTACGTACACCCGTAGCCCACGTAGCTGCCCGCCGGCAGCCACTTCACCGCCTGGCTCCGGCACTTCCAGGTGAGCACCGGCTTGAGCGCCGGCACCTCGCCCAACACCAACCGCGCCGACAGCCGCGTCTCTACCGAGGGCCACAGCCCATACAGCGCGATGCCCACCCGCAGCGCGTCGTAGCGCGCCCTCGGCAGCACCAGGCTCGCGGCGCTCGCGGCGATATGCCGCTCCAGCGGCCGCGCGGGTGACAGCTGCGCCACCAGCCGCGCCATCCCCGTCTCGAACGCGTCCAGCTGCGCCAGCGCGTAGCCCTGCTCCGTCACGTCCTCCGTGTTGGCGAAGTGGCTCAGCACCCCCACCACCTGGAGCACGTCCCGGTACTCCGAGAGAAAGCCCGTGTCGCGCGGGAGCTGCTCCAGCGTGAAGCCCTCGCGCCCCAGCCCCGTGTCGATGTGGACGTGGGCCCGCAACGGGCGCTCCAGCTTCGCCGCGCGCAGCAGCGCCCCCGCCTCCTCCCACGAGCGGTCCGCCACCACCGCGTCCACGCCCTCGCGCGCCAGCGCCACCGCCTCCTCCGGCGCCACCGCCCCCAACACGAGCACCTGCCGAGGCGCCAGCCCCTGCTCCCGCTCGAAGGCGCGCACCGCCAGCGCATCCAGCGGATCGATGAGGTACAGCAAGTCCACCCCTGCGTGAACCAGTGGCAGCGTCTGCCGGAAGCCGTGCCCGTAGGCGTTGCCCTTGAGCACCGCCCCCAGCCTCCGCCGAGGCCCGGCGGCCACAGCCTCCAGCGCGCGGAACACCTCCACGTTGTGCCGCAGGCTCGAAGCGCTCAGCTCCAGCCAGGATGCATGGGCCGCGAAACCCGCGCCCGGACCGCCGTGCTCCACGTTCACCTCCAAGGGCCCACCGTGGCCCTCCGCCCGCACCCGCGCGGGCCCTCCGGTCTTACCAGCAACGCGGATGCCAGGGCGCCCCGAAGGCTTCGGCCCCACCGTCCGCCCGAAGGCGAGGCGGGCAGGCCGCGCGCGCGCAACCTTTAGTATACGGAGGGAAGATGCGGACGCTGTTCATCGGAGACGTGCATGGGTGTGCCGACGAGCTGGACGCGCTCCTGAAGGAGTGCGGCTGGCAGCCAGGCGAGCGCGTGGTCCTCGTGGGGGACCTGGTGGCCAAGGGGCCTGACTCCGCGGGCGTGGTGCAGCGGGCGCGCGAGCTGGGCCTCAAGGCCGTGCGCGGCAACCACGACGAGCACGTGCTGCGCTGGTACCAGGGCCAGCAGAAGCCGGGAAAGAAGCTCAAGCCCGAGCACCAGCACGTGCTGGACACGCTGCGCCGGGCCGACTGGGACTACCTCGACGCGCTGCCGCTCTACCTGCGCCTGCCGGACGTCAACGCCCTGGCCGTCCACGGAGGGTTCCTACCGGGCGTCTCGCTCCGGCGGCAGCGCCAGGAACACCTGCTCAACCTGCGCAGCATCGCCTCGGATGGCACGCCCTCCAAGCGGGTGGACGGCGGAGCGCCCTGGGCGAGCCACTGGCGCGGGCCGGAGCTCGTCCTCTTCGGTCACGACGCGGTGCGGGGGCTCCAGCGCCACCCGCACGCCTTCGGGCTCGACACCGGCTGCGTCTACGGCGGCCGGCTCACCGCGTACGTGCTGCCCGAGGGCCGCTTCTACTCGGTGCCCGCCCGGCGCATGTACATGGACATGCACGCCGCCTGACGCGCGCGGGCGCTCACCCCGGCTCCATCCCCGAGAGCTGGCGCAGCCGGGCCAGCAACTGCCACAGGTCGAACGGCTTGTGGAAAAAGTCCACGCAGCCCAGCGCCCCGTCCCGCGCCAGGATGGACTGCGGCACGGCGCTCATGAGCACCACGGGGACGCCGCGAAAGCGCGGGTCCGCCTGCATCCGATGCACCAGCTCGCGCCCGTCCATGCCCGGCATCATCACGTCCACGAGCGCCACGTCCGGCACGCCCTCTTCCAACCGCGAGAGCGCCTCGCGCCCATTGGAAGCCGTCACCACCCGGAAGCCCTCGTCCTCGAGGATTCCCGCCAGCGCATCGATGATGGCGTGTTCGTCATCGACGAGGAGGACCGTCTTCACTTCCGGCTCCCTCGTTTCTTCCGTGTGCGGGAGCCTCGCCCGCCCTCCATGCCGCGTCGCGAGGAGGGCGACAAGCTCGAGTCGGTGAGCACCGCCACCGCGCTGTCGAAGCGGGGGCCGATGTGCAGGCCCTCGTCGTTGATGATGAGCTCGCGCAGCGACGGGTCATGCCCGCTCTCGCGCGTCTTGAGGATGGCGAGCACCCGCCGCAGCTCCCCCTTCCACTCGAGCTGCCGCAGGAAGAGGTGGTTCTCCACCAGCGCCGACAGCCCCTTGACGGGCGTCTCCACCTCCGGACCGAAGAGCACCCGCGTCTCCTCGGTGAAGACCGTCGTCACCTCCATCGCCCGCAGCTCGTTGGTGAAGGCGGCGAAGAAGCGGTTGATGCGCTCGGGGTGAACCGTGGACTCCTTGAAGCCCACCAGCCCGTCGATGAGCAGCCGGCGGATGCCTCCTCGGCGCAGCGCGGCGAGGATCTTCACCGCCAGCGCGTCCAGCACCAGCTCCACCGGCGGCTGCCAGATCATCTCCAGCAGCCCCTTCTTCACCGGCCCCGCGATGTCCAGCCCGATGGACTCGCCCTTGCCCACCAGCCGCGGCGGCGACTCGTAGAAGCCGAAGTAGAGGCTCGGCTCGCCCAGCTGCGCGCCGTGCGCCAGGAACTGCAACCCCAGCAGCGTCTTGCCGCTGCCCGAGGGCCCCATCAGCAGCGTGGCGCTGCCGCGCTGCAGCCCGCCCCGCAACATCTCATCCAGTGTCGGCACGCCCACCGGCGCGCGCGCCTTGTACTCGCCCGGCATGGCGACGGGGTCCGACAGCATCGCCTCCGAGCGCGGGTAGACGGTGATGCCCTGCTGGGAGATTTGGAAGGTGTGCCGCCCGCGCAGGTGCGCGCTGCCGCGGAACTTGCGGACGATGAGCTCGCGCACCGCGCGCACGCCGATCAGCTCGTCCGTCAGCTCGATGAGGCCGTCCACCATGGTGTGCTCGGGGTGGACGTCCTCGGGCGAGTGGCCGTTGGTGAGCAGGAAGGTGGTACAGCCAATCACGCTCACCAGCGTGTTGAGCTCGTGGATGAACTCCTTGAAGGCCAGCTCGTTGGGCGCCGAGGCGCTGGCGCTCACCAGCCCGTCCAGCACCAGCATCGAGGCGCGGTGCTCGCGGATGAGCTGGCGCAGCAGGTCCAACAGCCCCTTGAGCCCCTCCTGGGTGAGCACCCGGTAGGCGCTCACGTAGTGCAGCGCCGAGGCCAGCGGCTCCTCGGTGAAGAAGGCCATGCCGCGCAGGTGCGCCAGCATCCGCCCGTGCGTCTCGGCCAGCAGGGTGACGTAGACGACGCGGCCGCCCTGGGCCACGTGGTGGAAGCAGATCTGGTTGCCGAGGATCGTCTTCCCCGTGCCCGGCATGCCCGCGATGATGTAGGTGCCTCCCTGGAGGAAGCCGGTGTCGAGCACGGCGTCCAGCCCGAGCACGCCGCTGGGGATGCGCTGGAGAGAGGGAGGGGGTACGGCCGTCATCGCGAGGAGCCTCGTGGCCCCGGTGGAGAGAGGCGAGGACCTGCCGGACCCAGTGGGCCAGCCGCCGGGGGCATAGCGGGGCGGGTCACCCCGGCCCACAGGGGGCGAGGCGCGCGCAAGCTAGCACCCAGAGATGCCGAGGTGTGCCGCGGTGAACGACACAGGGCCGAGAAGAATGGCGAGAGGGACGAGAGGGACGAGAGGGACAATCAAGACCGCCTGCCCACCATGAGACAGGCCCTTGGACCAAGGCGCACTTGTTTCTTCAGGTCATCGTCCACCGGTGTCTCCTGGAAAGCAGAGCGCCCTCAGCCCGTAAAACCCCTAGCGATTCCAGAAATAATGGAATAGCGCGACATATTTTCACTCCATGTAATTAAAGTTTTGCTAGAAATACTGTTTCCCAGCTGACGGCACGCGCGACCCCGCGCCGCCGCACAGGAGGCAAACAGTGAAGACCCCGCACACGTGGAGAAGGGCGGCCCTCTTCGGGGCCACGATGTGGACCCTGGCGAGCGGCTGTGGCTCGGCGACGGACACGGACACGCCGGAGGCGACGCCCCCCAGTACGCCCGAGGTAGCGCAGTCGGAGAGCCTCCATCCCGAGCGCCGGGGCATCGGCGCCCTGCCGCTGGAGAAGCACACGGGCCCCTCGGCGATGACCGTCATCGTGGATCCCCGCCGCTCGCTGGTGGTGACGGACCAGGCCATCCTCACCAAGTTCCCCTTCCAGGCGGTGATGAACCAGCTGGTGTCCACCAGCGGGACACCGACGACGGCCCTGGGCCTGTTCAACCAGTGGTGGGACACGGCGCGGGTGGCGCCCGGCCTGGGCCTGGGCCCCAACTGCAACAGCCCGGGCGTGGCCAACATGAACGGCTTCCCGTACACCTGCCCCCGCCCCGAGGGCAGCCAGGCCCTGGTGGATCCGTTCACCAGCGCCACCACCAACCCGAACGCCTATATCGCCCTGGGCCTGTTCAACCGCTTCGACCTGGCGCCGGCCAACGGCGCCAACTGCGGTGAGTACCGCATCGTCTTCGCCAAGCGCTCTGGCATCACCAACGGCGGGGACCGCAACCTCATCATCTTCGAGGCGGTGCTGCCCAACCCCCTGCCCACTCGGGGGCTGGACGGCTGCCGGCCGGTGACCGACTTCTGGACCAGCCTCACGTCGGATCCGGACGTGAACTCGCGCGGCAACCGGCTGCGCGACTTCTACTTCACGGGCATTCCGTCATGGGGAGTCATGCCCGTGCTCCACATCGACAACCTGGGCAACCGGCCCACCGACACCGGCCAGGTGCGCAGCAACCAGTTCATGCAGGCCAACTGGCTGCTGCGTGAGTTCAAGATGCGGCGCGACTGCAGCACCAGCCCCTGCACGCTGCGCTTCATCCCGGTGACGGTGAAGACCAACCCGGGCGGGACGCTCTTCAACCCCGCCTCGGCGCACGCGCTCGCCCCCAACTTCCAGGGCCTCACCTTCCCCGGACAGGTGGCGCCCCTGGCGGTCAATGACATCAACCTCTTCAACATGAACCTGCCGGACGCCTTCAACAGCGGCCAGAGCGACGCGCAGAACCCCCTCGAGAATCAGTACCTGAACCAGTTCGGCGCGGCGCCCAGCCCCTTCCGAACCAACATCCAGACGGCGCTGACCGCCATTCCCAGCACGCTCACGCCGGACCAGGTGGTGGCGCGCTCCCTGGCGCTGTCCTGCGCGGGCTGCCACCAGTTCAGCAACGGGGCGAACCTGGGCGGCGGAATCCTCTGGCCCTTCTCGCTGCGCTTCGTCCACATCTCCGAGCAGACGGAGCCGGGCCCGCACGGTCCGCGCCACCAGATCTCCCCAGCGCTCACGGGCACCTTCATCCCGCACCGCAAGGCCGTGTTCGAGACCTTCATCAACTCCTCGTGCGGCGACGCGGTGTGCTCCGCCTGGGAGACGCACGCCTCCTGTAGCGCCGACTGCCCGTAGCCCCCGTGGAGCAGGCGCCTACTTCGCCTTGCCGGAGCCTCCGACGCCGGTGGCGTCCTCGGGCGCCTGCTTCACCTTGCCCACCTGGTCGAGCTCCTCGCGGTTGTTGACGGAGAAGCGCACCAGGGCGCGCAGCACCCGGTTGCGCTTCACGTTGCCCAGCACCTGGCGCAGGTCCTCGTAGACGGTGGGGTCCGAGATGAGCCCACCCACCGTGCCCTCGCCGCTGGCCACCGTGGAGGTGATCTTCTTGATGTCCGCCGCCGCGCTGCCCAGGTCCGCGAACATTCCCCGCGCATCGCCGTACACCAATTGGTGTACCGCGCCGTTGGGGCTCTGCTTCGCGTCCTCGATGAGCCCGGCGAGCTGCCCCGCCGCCGCGCCCAGCTCGCTCAGCGCCTTGGCGCCCTCCTGGCCGTAGATGAGCGCGTGCGCCGTGCCGTCTCCCTTGCGCACCTCCTCCAGCAGCGCCTCCACGTGCCCCACCGCCGAGTCGATGCGCTGGGCCGCCTGCGCCGTGCTCGCCATCACCTCGCGCACCTGGCGCCCGGCCTCCTTGTCATAGACGAGCGCGTGCAGCACGCCGTCGCCCTTCTCCACTTCCTCCAGCAGCGCCCGCAGGCTGCGCACCGTGCCCGCCACGTCCGCGGCGATCTGCGGATCCGAGTAGGCCTCCACCGCCACGCGGAGCGAGCGGCTGATGGCTTTGGAGTCGTCCATGATCTCCCCGGCCGCCTGCATCAGCGTGTTCAAGTCTCCGCCCGAGCCCGAGCGCAGCACGCCCCCCGAGGGCATGGCCGGCAGCTTCGGATCTCCCAGGGTGATGTCCACCGCCTTCTCGCCCAGCACGCCCAGGCTGGAGAGCCGCGCGATGGAGTCCTCGCGCACCCGGTTGGCGTACTTCTCGGACAGCTCGATCTGGACCTCGATGCGGTGGTCCGCCCCGTTGTCCGCGAAGGCGATGCCCACCACCCGCCCCACCTCGAGGCCGCCGATCCACACCGGCGACTCCTCGGTGAGCCCCTCCACATTGGGGAAGAAGGCGCGGTAGGTGACCTGCTTCTCGAAGAGGCGCGTCTGCTGGCCGATGAAGAAGACGACCACGGCGGCCAGCACCAGCCCTCCGGCCACGAAGAGGCCCGCGCGCCAGGCCAGGCTCCGCTCACGCTCGGTGGAGGTGAACAGGCTCATGACGCCACCTCCATCCCTTCCATCTCCCCGCGCCGCGCGTCCATGAAGGCGCGCACCTCCGGCACCGTGGAGCGGCGCATCTCGTCAGGCGTGCCCACCTGGACGATGCGCCGGTTGGCCAGCATGGCGATGCGGTCAGCCACCGCGAAGGCGCTCAGCATGTCGTGAGTCACCACAATGGACGTGCAGCCCAGCCTCTGCTTCATCGAGTTGATCATCGCGTTGACGTTCGTGGTGGTGATGGGGTCCAACCCCGTGGTGGGCTCGTCCCAGAGGATGACCTCGGGGTCGGTGGCGATGGCGCGCGCCAGCCCCACGCGCTTGCGCATGCCGCCGGACAGGTCCGCGGGCATCATCCCCTCGGTGCCCGGAAGGTTGACCCAGGCGAGCTTCTCCGCCACGCGGCGGGAGATCTCCTGGGGTGACAGCTCGGGGAAGTGCTCGCGCAGCGGGTAGGCGACGTTCTCGCCCACCGTGAGCGAGTCGAAGAGCGCCGCGCCCTGGAACACCATGGCCACGTGGCGGCGCACCGCGAAGAAGTCCTCCTCGTGGAAGCGCGTCAGGTCCTGCCCCTGGAAGAGGATGCGCCCCGCGTCCGGGTACAGCAGGCCGATGAGGCACTTGAGCAGCACGCTCTTGCCGGTGCCCGAGCCGCCGATGACCACCAGCGTCTCTCCCGCGCGCACGGTGAGGTCCAGGTCGTCGTAGACGCGCTTGGGGCCAAAGGCCTTCTTCAAGTGCTCGAAGCGGATGAGCTCCTCGCCCGTGGTGGGCCGGCGGAACTCCAGGGTGGGGGTCGGTTCGTGCGAGCGCATGCGGCTAGAAGTAGAGGGTGAGCTTGGTGATGAAGAAGTCGGCCAGACACACGGACACGGAGGTGATGGCCACCGTCTGCGTGGTGGCGCGGCCCACGCCCTCGGTGCCGCCCTCCACGGTGAGGCCCTTGAAGCAGCCCACCAGTCCGATGATGACGCCGAAGACGGCGCCTTTGAGCACGCCGGAGGCGAAGTCCATCATCACCACCGTGTCCAGCGCGCCCTTGAAGAACATGTCGAAGGTGATGCCGTACTGGGCGTTGACGACGAGCGCGCCGGCCACCAGGCCGATGACATCCGCCAGCACGGTGAGCGTGGGCATCACCAGCAGGCACGCCAGCACCCGCGGCACCACCAGCTTGCGCAGCGGGTCGGCCCCCAGCGCGCGAATGGCGTCCACCTGCTCGGTGACCGTCATGGCGCCCAGCTCGGCGGCCATGCCCGAGCCGATGCGCGCGCCCACCGTGAGCGCGGTAAGCACGGGCGCCAGCTCACGGAACAGCGTGAGCACCACGACGCGGCCCACGGTGTACTGCACGCCGAAGCGCGCCAGGAAGAAGCCGAACTGCAGCGAGATGACGAGCCCCGCGAACGTCGAGGTGAGCAGGGCGATGGGCATGGAGCGCACGCCCAGCGACTCGGTGTGGTAGACGAGCGCGCCCCAGTCGTATGGCGGGCGCACCGCGCGCGAGAAGACCTTGCCGGTCATCACCGTGATGGCCCCCAGCGTCTCCAGCCGCTGGCGGACGCGCGCTCCCAGCGAGGGCGCGGCCTCCTCCGTGGGGGCAAGCTCGGTGCCGGGGCCCGGGTGGGTCTCCACCGTGCTGCTCATGTGTCACGCTCCGTGTGGAAGCCCGCCAGCAGGGCGTCGAAGTCGGCCATGCGCGCCTGGGCCTCGCCCGGTGGCGCGATGTAGGTGAAGTCGAAGACGCAGCCGTTCTTCTTGAGCACCACCAGCTCCAGCTCCACCGGCACGCCATCCAGCTTGGCGAGGTAGCGCGAGCGCAGGGCCTCCCGGCCGTCCAGCATCATGAGCTGCTGGTCCTGCTCCTCGCGCTCGGTGAAGCCCATCAGCAGGTGGCGGGTGAGCACCGGCAGGGGCGGATCATCATGCCCCTCGCAGGTGGAGTTGATGGACAGCGCGCGCCCGGTGCCCACCTCCGAGAACGCCAGGTCATTGTCCTTGAGGTGGACCCGGTGCCAGTGCTCGGGCAGGTCGCCCACGCTGTAGTTCACCGCCGGCTTGGTGAGGACGGAGTCCTCGAACTTCACGCGGCGGCAGCCCGCGAGCGGGGCCAGGGCCAGCAGCATGATCAGGATCCGCGTCATTCCTTCCATCTCTCTCCGAGTGGTCCGGAAGTTAGGCACGGACCGCCGGGTGCCTAGGGGTACCCGGCAGAAGGGTTGACTCGGCGTCACGGGAAAGCCGCGATGGCACGGCGCGGCGAGGGTTGGGCGGCCTCATGCCTGTGGCGTTCGCCCACCAGCCGACATATGCGTCCCCCGCCCTCCATGCTCCGCCCCCGCCTCTACATCCTCGCCGCCGCCGTGCTCTGGTCCACGGCGGGCGCGGCCGTGAAGCTGTCCACCCTGAGCGCCTACCAGATCGCCTCGGGCCGCTCGCTCATCGCCGCGCTGGTGCTGTGGCTGGCCTTCCCCGCCGGGCGCAAGCTCCCCTCCCTGCGCGCGCTCGGGGTGGCGGTGGCCTACGCCGCCACGGTGGTGCTGTTCATCATCGCCAACAAGCTCACCACCTCCGCCAACGCCATCTTCCTGCAGGACACCGCGCCGCTGTACGTGCTGGTGCTGTCACCGCTGCTCTTGAAAGAGAAGCCCTCCCGGAGCGAGCTGACCGCGGCGCCCATCTTCCTGGTGGGCCTGAGCCTCTTCTTCGTGGACAAGCTGGAGCCCGGGCAGATGCTGGGCAATGTGATTGCGCTGGGCTCGGGCGTGGCGTTCGCGCTCACCATCCTCGGGCTGCGCGCGGCGAGCTCCGAGGGGCAGGTGGTGCTGGTCTGGGGCAACCTGCTCGCGGGGCTGAGCGTGCTGGTGCCCGCGCTGGGCGGCCCCCTGCCGACACCGGTGGATGTGGGGCTGCTCGCCTTCCTCGGGGTGTTCCAGCTGGGGCTGGCGTACACGCTGTTCCACTGGGGCATCCGGGAGACGCCAGCGGTGGAGGCCTCGCTGCTCATCCTGCTCGAGCCCGTGCTCAACCCGGTGTGGACCTTCCTCCTGGCGGGCGAGCGACCAGGCCCCTGGGCGCTGCTGGGCGGCGGCATCATCCTGCTCGCGACGGCGTGGCGCACGGTGCTGGGCGCTCGGAGCGCCAAGGCGTCCGCACCCGCACCCTAGGCGGGCGCGGCGAGGGCTCGCCCGTCTGTCGTGCCTCGCCTCTTCGTCGTGGCGATGTTTTCTGCTGGACGCTGCAACGAGGAGGAATGCGATGGACGGCGGCCTGGCACTCTTTGGCTTTGGTCTGTTCCTGCTCTCGATCGCTGGCCTGTATGGCCGTACGGCCTTCGGGCTTTCGTGGTTCATCCTCGCCGTGGGGCTGGTCTCCATGGGGATGGCCTTCAGCGAGTCGAAGCGACTGCGGGAGATATCGCTCGGCTTCAGCGGGCTGCTGGTCGGCGCCGCGGCGGTGAGCCTGTTCCTGGGCGCCGCGTGGTGGATGGTGCTCGGCACCTTCCTGTTCGGCGTGGCCTATGCCGTGCTCTGGGCGGAGTTCCGCTTCCCGTTCTTCGGCAACGTCACGGCGGACCAGGTGCCGCATCACCAGCGTGGCCGCTGGCGCATCCACTGGCCCCGGCGCATGCACCGCGTGTGAGCCGGTGGGAAGCGCGGCGCGCTACTGACCGCTGTCGGGCAGGCCGACCCGCCACCCCGACAGCCACCGCTCGACCCAGGTGGCCGCGCGGCTCACGGCGCCCTCGCGACGGGTCCGGTACCGGGCTCCGGCGTACGCCTTGGGCTCGGGCAGGGGCGCGCTGGGGGCCATGCCCTCGTTGAGCGCGGGCTCCACCTCGACGAGCAGCTTGCTCAGCCGGGTGGGCAAAGTCAGGCGCAGCTCGGCGGGGAGCTGCCGCATGCGCAGCCACACGTGCTCCCACTCGAGCATCTCTCGCACCGCGGCCTCGCCCTCGGCCGCGCCACAGGTGGCATGCACCACCTCGCCCTGGAAGAGGTGGAACTCGCCGCTGTGCCGCTCGGCGCCCACGCTCAGCAGGCACGTCTCGCGCTCCAGCCCGAGAATCTGGAGGAAGTCCTGGAGCGACAGGCTGCGGCGGTCTCTCCGCTGGAGGCTCTGCAGGTAGTCGCGCACGCGGGCGGCGAGCGCCTGGGCCCGGAGCGGCTTGCGCAGGTGGCCCACCCACGGGAGCACGGGCAGCTCGTCGTGCGGCTCCCACGGCTCGCTCATCACCATCACCGGCACTTCGGGGTAGCAGTTGGCCAGGTACATCAGCACCTGGAAGCCTTGCCGCTCTCGGAGGCCCAGGGACACCAGCACGAGGCCGACGGGGTACTCCTCCAGGCCCCAGAGCGCCTCCTCGTACGTGGCCACGGGGACCACGGAGAACTCGGAGTCCGAGGCGAAGGCCTCCTGCACCTGGGCCTGGGCGTTCCGGTCTTCGTCGATCAGCAGGAGGGTCTTCATGGTGAGAGGGCAGAGCAACACTGTGCCGTGCTCCTCGCCAAGACCACTCCCCCCCACACCCTGGTACCCTCAAACGCTCGCGAGGCAACACACGCCGGCACTGTGCGTGTGGCACGACACCCTGCCACATGTGCGCCCATTTCAGCAAAAGTTTGTACAGGACTGGTCTCTTCGCACACTGGCGTACAGGCCCGGACTCCATGACGCCTCTCCCCTCCCCAGCAGTCCCATCCGCCGCGTCGCTTCTTCCACCTTTAGAGGTGGGCCCATCCCGGTGGGGATGGGTGGTGCTGGTGCTGTGGGTGGGAGTGACAGGCTGTGCCACCACCGGAAGCGCGGCGCGCGAGCTTCGACAGAGCCGAAGCCCTGTGTCCCAGCCGAACGGTGCAGCCGTCAGCGCGGGGCTGTTCGAGCTCTTCGGCGAGGAGCGGGATGCGTTCCAGCGACTGCAGGAGGCAGCGGGCCTGGAAGAGGGGGCGCGGCACGAGGAGGGCGAGGAACTGGAGCCCGAGGACGCGCGCGAGTTGTGGGAGGCGCTCGCGGGCACCCGGGCCACGGTGAAGCACTTCGGCCCCCGCCGCACGCTGGCCTTCTTGCTGCGCCAGGTTCTCAGCGCGAACGAGGATGTGCCCTATGGGGCGTTGCTGGAGCGAACCCAGCGCTTCCGCTTCCTGGTGGTGATGCGACCGGACGGATACCTGACGGGTGCGCTGAGCGGTCGGCCCTTGCAGCACATGGGACGGTTGAGGCTACACGCGGGCCGGCTGATGGCGGGGCCGTTCGAGGTCGGCGCCTTCTACCGGGACCGAGGCGGCGTCTTCCACGCGGTGGACGAGACGCTCCAACCGCTCCCCCAGCCTCCGGTGGGTGAGTTCGAGCTGGAGCGCGACTGGTTCAACGCCGCGCTGGATGGGGCGGAGGATGCGCTGGAGGAGATGGTCGTGGGGTTGGCGGGACTGGTGACTGACCCCATCCGGGGTGTGGAGGGGCTGGCGCAGCTGCCCTCCGCCGTGGCGGGCCTCATCGCCTCCTCGCCCGAGTACTTCGCTCGCTATGGGACGCGGCCGTTGCAGGAGCAGATCCGCGAGGCGGCGCGGCTGTCGACCCACCTGCTCATGCTCTACGGCAGCGCGGCCGGAACCTCGACGCGCATGGGTACCGCGGGGGCGAAGCTGCCTGTGCTGTCTCTCAACGCCGAGGGGGCACTGGCCCTCGAGCAGGTGGCGGTGCCCGTGGGGAGCACGGCGGCGGTGCTCGGCGCGGGGGCAGGGGCCGTCTACGTCGTCATGGGGGCGGAGAAAGCTCCGGAGAAGGGAGACACGTCAGCGGATGCGAGGGGGCCCGGAGCGTGGAAGCACAAGAAGTTCTCTGGCTCCGAGCGCGCACGGCGCTACCAGGAGCAGATCACCGGCAGCTCCGCGGACGAGGTCTACTTCATCGGCAAGGTGGAGTACGACGGCTTCAAGGCAGGCCTCCTGAAGGAGGCCAAGGGCCCCGGCTACCTCGAGTTCTTCGAGAAGAATGGACAGCCCAAGCAGTGGTACAGGGATTCGGGAAGGTTCCAGGAACTCCTCGATCAGGCGGCCGCACAATCACGAGCAGCCCGCAGCCTTCCCGTACAATGGCATGTGGCCGAGCACGAACTGGTCGACTTCCTCCGCAGACACTTCGAGAGAGCAGGAATTGAGAACATCGAAATCCTCCACACTCCGCCCGTTCCCTGAGGAGTGAAGCGGCATGGTGGATGAGTGCTACTACGCTGGCGCCTACTGGGGTCCTCGTCGCGAGGACGTAGGCGAGTGCGCCCGGCGCGCGGAGCTCTTCTTCCACATGCTCGCGCGGTGTGATGCATCGCTCAACCAGTGGTACCGGCGAGGGCGCGTGGCACGTGGTCTTCCCGGTCATCGGGTGCGGATGGAGCATCGGGAAGAACTCGAAGAACTCCTTCTGCGTGGCAGGAACCGGGCCACCCTCGACAAGTCCGCCATCGAGGATCTGGGCTTCAGCCTCGAAGTCTGGAACCAGCGGCCTGCCGCCACGGCCACGAATGTGAGCGTTCGCTGCGGGGGCTATACAGAGCACGTCAGCAATGCCTGCCTCGTGGATCCGCCCAGTGAAGGAGAAGCGGCGGACCGCATGCTCCATGTCTCTCCTCTGGCGCAAGTCCTGGAATGCATGGCCACTGCCTGGGAGCCGTCCTGGGGTGTGGTCAACACGAACCTGGGGTTGGACCTCCTGCCCAAAGCCCAGAAGGGAGCGGCACGCGTGGGGTGGATGACGTACTTCGCGCGACGCCGAGGCACTGTCCCTCCCTTGCCCGCCCCCGTGCGCATCGAGCCCATTGGCGCATTGGGGACGCTCGTCATCCTCACCCCCGAGCGCTTCACCGTCTCCAACCCCGAGCACCTCGCCCTGGGCCGCCGCGTGCATGAGCTGCTGGACCGGGCGGGACTGCTGAAACCCGAGCTGTCCTGAGTTCGAGCCCGGACAGCCAAGCGAGCAACCCCGAGGGTATTCGTGGTTTGCTCCAACCCCATGCGACCGCTGCGCGCTCGGCTGCTGGCCCCTGTCGACATCGCGCCCCTGGCCTACTTCCGGATCATCTTCGGCGCCACGCTGCTGGTGGAGGTGTTCCGCTTCTTCTCCAAGGGATGGATCAAGACCTACTACATCCGGCCGGACTTCTTCTTCAGCTACTACGGCTTCGAGTGGGTCAAGCCCTGGCCCGGCCTGGGGATGTACGTCCACTTCGCGGTGCTGGGCGTCCTGGCGGCGATGCTCACCGTGGGCCTGTTCTACCGCGTGGCCGCGCCCCTGTTCTGGCTGGGCTTCTCCTACGTCTTCCTGCTGGATCCAGCGAACTACCTCAATCACCTGTACCTGGTGTGTCTGCTGGCCTTCCTCCTCATCTGGGTGCCCGCAGGCAGGGCGTTCTCGCTCGACACACGGCTGGGGCTGGCGCGCCCGAGCAGCACTGCTCCCACCTGGACGCTCTGGCTCATCCGCGCCCAGGTGGGCCTGGTCTACTTCTTCGGAGGCATCGCCAAGTTCGACGCGGACTGGCTCAGCGGCGTGCCCGGCGCCATGTTCCTGCGCAAGTGGGAGCTCACCGCGCCGCTGGCGGAGAAAGCGTGGGCGGCTCGGCTGTTCGCCTTCAGCGGCACCGCCTTCGACCTGCTGGTGGCGCCCGCCCTGCTCTGGCGGCGCACGCGCCCCTGGGCCGTCGCCGCCGCGGTCGCGTTCCACCTCACCAACGCGAACCTCTTCCGGATCGGCATCTTCCCCTGGCTCATGATCGCCGCCCTGCCCTTGTTCTTCGAGCCTTCCACCGTGCGCCGGTGGCTCGAGCGGGTGTGGCCCTGGCGCGCTTCCGAAGCAGCGGAGACGCCCGCCACTGGCTCCTGGACACAGCAGGCCGGGGTGGCCTTCTTCGCCCTCTGGCTCACGCTCCAGGCCTTGCTGCCCCTCCGCCACTTCCTCTACCCGGGCGAGGTCAACTGGACCGAGCAGGGCCACAACTTCTCCTGGCACATGAAGCTGCGGAACAAGAAGGGCTCGGTCATCTTCGAGGCGAGAGATCCGCGCACGGGTGAGCGCTGGGACGTGGACCCCGAACCGCTGCTCAGCAAGCGCCAGTACTCGAAGATGACGACGCGGCCCGACCTGGTCTTGCAGTTCGCCCAGCGAATTGCCCGCCAGTATGAGCACCAGGGACGACCGGGGATTCAGGTCTTCGCGGACGTATGGGTGTCGCTGAATGGCCGTCCGCATCAGCCGCTGGTGGACCCCACGGTCGACCTCGCCGCCCAGCCCCACAGCTTGCGGGCCGCGACGTGGATCCTCCCCCTGCGAGAGGAGGCGGTGGCGCTCTCCTCCGACGAGGAGGATGCCGACGCTCAGGAGCCCTGAGGCGCGGGCGTATCCACGGGCCGGGGCGTCACCTGCCCCCCGTGTACGTCCATCCACAGCGTGTCCGCGGCCGCCGCGCCGCGCACCAGGCTCGCGTCCGTGGTGGTGAGGAACACCTGCGCGCCGCTGCCAGCCAGGTAGCTCATCAGGTACGCGTTGCGCTCCGGATCCAGCTCGCTGGACACGTCATCCAGCATCAACAGCGGAAGGAAGCCCAACGACGCGTGCAGGTTTTCGATCTCCGCGATCTTCCACCCCAACACCAGCGCCCGCTGCTGCCCCTGGCTCGCATAGGCCCGCGCGCTGCGGCCTCCCAGCGTCACCGCCACGTCGTCCACGTGCGGCCCCACCGAGGTGAAGCCCCGCTCCAAGTCGCGCCGCCTGCGCCCCGCCAACGCCTCCAGCAGCGCGTCGGCCAGCTTCGCATCATCCGCCTCGGCGAAGTCCTGCCCCAGGTGCGCCGGGTGATAGCCGTACGTCGCCGGATCCGGCGTGCGGCCAATGGAGGCGAACGTGGCCTGCGCCCGGGGCGACAGCTCCGCCATCAACGCCCGCCGCCGCACGTAGATCCGCGCCCCCGCGCGCGCGAGCGTCTCGTCATACGCGTCCAGATAAGCGGGGTCCGCCGCCGGCCCCTCGCGCAGCAGCCGGTTGCGGTTCTTCAGCGCCCGCGTGTAGTCGCGGCTCTCCTTCAGGAACGCAGGGAAGCGGTTGAACACCGCCCGGTCCATGAAGGTGCGCCGCGCCTCCGGGCCGCCCTTGATGACCTCGAGATCATCCGGCGTGAACGCCACCACCGCCACGCCGCCGAAGTACTCCTCCAGGCTCGCGGCCTTCTTTCCGTCCACGAAGGCCTGCCGCACCCCGCCGCCCACCTCCACGGAGATCTCCCGCTCGGCCCCCTTGAGCAGGAACCGGCCCGTCACCCGGGCGTTCTGCGCGCTCCAGCGCACCAGCTCCGACAGCCGGCCGGCGCGCAGCGGCTTGAGCGTGGCCAGGAAGTAGAGCGCCTCCAGCAGGTTCGTCTTGCCCTGGCCGTTCTGCCCCACGGCGATGGTGGCGTGGGGGCTCGGCGCCAGGGAGACCTGGTGGAGGTTTCGGAAGTCCTGGACGTGGAGCGCGAGCAGGCGCAAGGCCCCTGAACCCTAACCGCTCCCGGCCAGCATGGGCATTAATCGTACTGCCCTGGCCAGCCGCCAGGCAGTCAGCCCGAGGCGCGGGACGCGGCGGCACGGGCCGCCTGGACCAATCCAGGCAGGTCCGTCACCTCCGCGCTCACCTCATGAGCGGCCACCGCCGCGCGCTCCGGGGAGAACAGTCGCGCGGGCGTCCGCGCCTGCCCCCGCAGGAGGATGAACAGCCGCAGCGCCTCGCGCAGGCGCTCCACGTCCGGCCCCGTCTCCTCCCGGGCCCGCTGCGCCGCCGTCCACAGCCGCACCCAGGCGGCCTCCTCGTTCCACACCCCCACGGGCCGGGCGCGGGACAGCAGCGCCAGCTCCAGGGCCAGCTCGAACAGGCCCGCCCGCCCCTCTCCGAAGGCCTCGCCCGCCGTCAGCCGCGCCTCCGGGGAACCCTCGCGCGCCGCCAGCCACACCAACAGTTGGGGCACCTCCGCCTCGCGAGGCACCACCGGGGCCAGCCGCGCCTCCATCAGTGCGCCCAGCCGCGCGCGCGCCACGTCCTGCCAGAAGGCCGCGTGCAGCAGCAGCTCCGGCCCGCTGCGCGGCACCCGCTGGGGCGCGCGGCGCACGCGGCGCTCGAGGAAGGTGCGCACCCGTCCGCTCTCATCGAAGCGCTCCAGCCGCTCCCACAGGGCGAGCAGCGCGGCCTCCGCCAGGGGCAGCGCGCGACAGAGCTCCTCCGCCTCGGCGGGGTTGAAGGGCAGCACCCCCTCGGGCGTGGGGCGCTTGAAGACGCGCTCGAACACCTCGGCCGAGACGCACGCGGCGCGCAGCTCCGGGAGGTTTCGCGGCAACACCTCCACCGCCCGGGCCCACGCGCGGCGCCCCAGCAGCGGCCCGGTGGCGAGCACCTCCTCCTCCAGCCGCAGCAGCGCCTCGCTCAGCGTACCGGGCGCCGCCGCTGCCGAGGCCAGCCGCCGCGCCACCGCCACTGCCACCGCCTCGCGCAGGTGCCCCACCTCGGTGAACAACTTCACCGGCGCCGAGCCCCGAGGCCACCCCTCGGCGGCGGCCCGGCGCTCCACGGCGGCCAGGGTGGCGACCACCTCCGGCTCGGCCTGGGCCACCTCGCGCAGCAGCTCCAGGTTGGCCCGCACCCGGTCCCTCCAGAAGAAGGCCTGGAGCATCCCCTGCAGCGCGCGGTAGCGCAGGCGCGAGGCCTCCAGGAGGTCCGCCCGGTCCTCCAGCCGCGCCCGCAGGATGTCGGGATGGGTCGCCACGTTCCCTCCACTATAAGGAGGAGCCCGGCTGGTGACAGGCCTGGCAGCCAGGGATTGGCACCGGTGAACGGTAGACTCCCCCCTTGGCACGGGGCAGGCGCCCCGGCGATGTTGACTGCCTGCACACGAGGCCCCCCATGAAGCCGCAGCTCCCCTCCCTGGCCGCCCTCTCCCTCTCGTTGCTGCTCGCCCCGCCGGCGCTCGCCATGGACAAGCGGCAGGCGGATGCCGCCTGTGGCTCCTGGACGCTGGAGTGCCCCGAGGGCGCCACCTCCACCCCGGGCCCGGCGAAGAAGACCGGCCCGCTGGAGTGCAAGGCGAAGGTGAAGGAGCGGGTAGTGAAGGAGGGCCCCGCCGTGGTGTGCAAGAACGGCGAGGGGCAGGCCTTCGGAGACTGGAAGGAAGGCAAGAAGCACGGCCGCCACGTCACGATGAGCCCGGACGGCTCGTGGACGGAGGAGGACTTCGTGGAGGGCAAGCTGGAGGGGCGCCAGGTGAAGTACAGCGCCGAGGGCCAGCTCCTCTCGGAGACGCACTTCCAGGGCGGCAAGAAGCACGGGCGGGCGCGAACCTACTCCGCGGATGGGCGCCTCGCCTCCGAGGAACTCTGGGACAAGGGCCTGAAGGGCAAGAAGCCCGAAGCGGCCCCCGCGCGGGCCGCCACGCCCGAGCCGTAGCACGCTCCGCACGGGGGTTTTCCCCGCGAAGCCACACCCGCGAAAACGTCAGACCCGCATGGTTTAAGAACCATGAAGTCCCCGTTTTCCACGGAAACGGGAGTGACGTACCGAATCCTCCCCAGTGCTTTCGCGGAGCCAACCCCCCATGTCCTTACGCGCTTCTCTTCGTCACACGGCCCTGCTGGCCGTGGTCCTGTTGTGCCTGCCCGGCGCTGCCTGGGCGCAAGTAGCCCTGAGCGGCCAGGTCCACTTCGCCGACGGCAGCATCGCCGCGGGCGTCACGGTGTACGCCAAGGCCGGCAACATCACCCATCGAGCCACCACGGACGCGTCCGGCAACTACCTGCTGCAGTTCGCCGCGGGCACCTACGACGTCGGTGTCTCCTTCAATTCCAATGGCTTCAGCGGCTCCCAGACGCTCTTCTCCGCTCAGCCTTTCAGCTCCAACACCACCCTCAACCTGATCACCTCCGACATCCTGCTCAATGGCCGCATCCTCAACAGCAGCGGCCAGCCCGTGCCCGACATCCGGATGACCGGCTACGTCTACGGCGGCGACAGCTGGAATGATCTGTTCCCCGTCTCTGGCGCCGATGGTCGCTTCCAGGTCCGCATGCTGCCCGGCACCTACACCAACGTGCGGCTCCAGCCTCCCTCCGGCTCCTCCTACGTCCTCACCCCGCTGCCCAATCAGACCTTCACCGCCTCGCTCTCCAAGGACTTCACCTTGGCCAGCACCATCACTCTCAGCGGCCAGGTCCACTTCGCCGACGGCAGCATCGCCGTGGGCACCTCGGTGTACGCCGAGGCCGGCAACATCATCCACCGGGCCACCACGGACGCGTTCGGCAACTACATGCTGCAGCTGGCCGCGGGCACCTACGACGTCGGCGTCTCCTTCAACTCCAATGGCTTCAGCGGCTCCCAGACGCTCTTCTCGGCTCAGCCCCTCAGCTCCAACGCCATCCTCAACCTGACCACTTCCGACATCCTGCTCAACGGCCGCATCATCAACAGCAGCGGCCAGCCCGTTCCCGATGTCCGGATGACCGGCTACGTCTACGGCGGCAACAGCTGGAATGATCTGTTCCCCGTTTCTGGCGCCGATGGTCGCTTCCAGGTCCGCATGCTGCCCGGCACCTACACCAACGTGCGGCTCCAGCCTCCCTCCGGCTCCTCCTACGTCCTCACCCCGCTGCCCAATCAGACCTTCACCGCCTCGCTCTCCAAGGACTTCACCTTGGCCGGCACCATCACCCTGAGCGGCCAGGTCCACTTCGCTGACGGCAGCATCGCCGCGGGCACCTCGGTGTACGCCGAGGCCGGCAACATCATCCACCGGGCCACCACGGACGCGTCCGGCAACTACCTGCTGCAGTTGGCCGCGGGCACCTACGACGTCGGTGTCTCCTTCAATTCCAATGGCTTCAGCGGCTCCCAGACGCTCTTCTCCGCTCAGCCCTTCAGCTCCAACACCACCCTCAACCTGACCACCTCCGACATCCTGCTCAACGGCCGCATCATCAACAGCAGCGGCCAGCCCGTGCCCGACGTCCGGATGACCGGCTACGTCTACGGCGGCAACAGCTGGAACGATCTGTACCCCGTCTCTGGCGCCGATGGCCGCTTCCAGATCCGCCTGCTGCCCGGCACCTACACCAACGTGCAGCTCCAGCCTCTCTCCGGCTCCAGCTATCTGCTGACGCCGCTGTCCAACCAGACGTTCTCCGCCTCGCTCAGCAAGGAGTTCCTCGTCGCCGACAGCAACGAGTGCGCGTTGAACAACGGCGGCTGCAGCGTGAACGCCACCTGCACCAACATCCCCGGCTCCTTCACGTGTACCTGCAACCCCGGCTACACGGGGGATGGGTTCTCCTGCGTGGTCATCCCCGCGACGGTGACGCTCACCTCCCCCAATGGCGGCGAGCAGTGGGCGACGGACAGCGTGCAGAACATCACCTGGAGCGCCTCCGGCCTGAGCAACGTGGACCTCCACTACTCGCTCGACAACGGCGCCAGCTGGACGCTGATCGCCGCCAACGTGTCGGCCGCCTCGGGTGCGTATGCCTGGACCCTGCCGACCTCGACTTCCACGAGCGCCCGCGTGCGCGTCGCCAATGCCCTGGACGGCAACCCCTCGGACATCAGCAACGCCGCCTTCTCCCTCGTGGCTCCCGCGCGTCTCGTCCTCAATGAGATCCTCGCCAACGAGCCCGGCTCGGCCACCGCCGGCGAGTTCATCGAGGTGGTCAACGTGGGCGGCACCAGCCTGGACCTCAGCGGCTGGGCGCTCTGGGACGCCACCGCCGTGCGCCACACCTTCCCCTCCGGCACCGTGCTGCCCGCGGGCAAGGCGCTGGTGGTGTTCGGCGGGGCCTCCGGCATCCCTGCCGGCGTGCCCAATGCCGTGGCCGCCACCACCGGGGGCCTCAACCTGGGCAACAGCGGCGACACCGTCACGGTGAAGAACGCCGCCGGTGCCAGCATCGACAGCTACACCTATGGCAGCACGCTGGCCTCGGCCGATGGCGTGTCCATGAACCGGAGCCCGGATGCCACCGCGGGCGCGTCGTTCGTGCTGCACAACGCCCTGTCCACGCTGTCCGCCTCGGCCGGCAAGCGCGCCAACGGCAGCGCCTTCTAGGCACCTCCGCCCTGAAGTGCCCCCTCCTGTCCACCCCGAAGTGGACAGCGCCCTCTCCCTCGGTCCTGGGAGAGGGCGGGGAGGGACATGCAGGCAAGCAGCGAAGCCCGCCCCGCCGCTCGCTGGGTTGAGTCCTCTGGCTCCGGACGCACATTTACCTCATGCGCTCGCCGCGACCTGCGAGCAGCAGGGGGTTGTGATGCAAGAGGACCATGGCCCCACCGACGGGCCGCCTCAGTCCGAGCTGTCCCCAGGCGAGGAGGACCTCGACTTCGGCGATTCCCTGCTGCACGAGGTGGCCAGGGGGCCCCTGCCGCTCCGCTTGCCCGTGCGCGGAGAACGCCTGGGCGGCAAGGACGGCCAGCGCTTCGAGATTCTCGCGGAGCTGGGCGGCGGGGCCATGGGTCGGGTATTCCGCGCGTGGGATGAGAAGCTCCAGCGCGTCGTGGCGCTCAAGTTCCTCCAGCCCCACGAGGCGCTCGGCGAGGAGCCCCTGCGCGCGCTGCTGCGCGAGGCGCGTGCCATCGCCCAGCTCGACCACGAGAACATCGTCCGCGTCTTCGACGTGTCCGAGTGGAGCGCCGCGAGCTGGGAGCCGCGCATCCCATTCCTGATCATGGAGTGCCTGCGGGGCGAGTCGCTCGCCGTGCGCATGCGGCGAGAGCGGCTCTCGCCGGGGCGCGCCCTGGACATCATGCTCGGCATCGCCGAGGGGCTGGCGCACGCCCACGAGCACCACATCGTCCACCGGGACCTCAAGCCCACCAACGTCTTCCTCACCCCGCAGGGCACGCCGAAGCTGCTCGACTTCGGCCTGGCCCACCTCATGTCCTCGGGTGCCTCATCGGAGCCCCACCTGCCCTCGGCCGGCACTCCGGCCTACATGGCCCCGGAGCAGTGGCGGAGCCTGCCGCAGGACGAGCGCACCGACATCTGGGCCGCGGGCGCCCTCCTCTACGAGATGCTCACGGGGGAGCCGCCCTATCCGCACAGCGCCTCTCCGGACGCGCTGCGCGAGCAGGTGACGTCCCCCGAGCCGGTGCCGCCCGTGCGCGGCCGGAGCCCTGGGCTGCCGCGCGAAGTGGAGCAGCTGCTGTCCACGGCGCTGGCCAAGGAGCCCGAGCGGCGCTTCCCCACGGCGCGGGAGTTCGCCGAGGAGCTGCGCGAGCTGGCGGAGCGCTTCGGCCAGCGGCGGGAGGCTTCCCGAGGCAAGGCCCCCGAGCGGCGCCAGGTGACGCTCGTCTCCTGCGCGCTGGCGGGGCTCGCGGAGGTCGCCCAGGGGCTGGACAGCGATGACCTGGGAGAGCTGCAAGAGGCCTTCCTCCAGTGCTGCGAGGAGCTGCTCCAGCGCTACGGCGGCACCATCGCCGTGTACCTGGGAGACGAGGTGCAGGCGTGCTTCGGCTGCCCGGTGGCGCACGAGGAGGACACGGAGCGCGCGGTCCGCGCGGGGCTGCACCTGATCCGTGAAATCCCCTCCACCCTCCAGCGCAAGCTGCCCGGGCTTCCCCTGCGCACGCTGCAGGTCCGGGTGGGCGTGCATACGGACGAGGTGGCGCTGAGAGCCCTCTCGCGGCAGCCGCAGGGCTCGCCGCTCTTCATTCACAACGAGGCCCCGAAGCTCACCACGTGGATCACGGGACACGCCGCCCCGGGCATGCTCCTCGCCAGTCAGAGTACCTGGGCGCTGGTGCGGGGAACCTTCGAGGCGGAGCCCGCCGGCTCCCGCGCCTTCACGGGCCTGGCCGGGACGCGGAGCCTGGAGTTCTACCGCGTGCTCCGGGAGCGCCCCGCGAAGTTCCGTTTCGATCGGGTGCGCGCCGCCGGGAGCCTCACGCCGCTGGTGGGCCGCGAGCTCGAGCTGCGCCGGCTGCTGGAGCGCTGGCAGCAGGCCCGCCGTGGACATGGTTCGCTCGTGCTCGTCAGTGGGGATGCGGGCATCGGCAAGTCGCGCCTCCTCCAGGAGCTGCGAGCGCGGGTTCCTCGGGAGGACTGCATCCACTTCCAGTGTCAGTGCTGGCCCCAGTTCAGCGCCACCGCCTTCCACCCCTTCATCGAGCTGCTGCGCCACATGCGGCGGGAGCTTCCCCCCGCCCCTGCCTCCGAGCCGGGGCAGCCGGAGCGCTCCCTGGGCCTGAGCTCGGAGCAGGAATACCTGCTGTCCGCCTTGCTGGCCGTGCCGGGCGCCGAAGCGGCGCGCCCCGCATCCCTCTCTCCGGAGCGCTGGAAGGAAGGCACGCTCAAGGGGCTCCTGACGCTGCTGCTGCGCGCCACGCACCAGCGGCCGGTGCTCGCCTTCGTCGAGGACGTACACTGGGCAGACCCCTCCTCCCTGGAGCTGATCAGCCTCGTGATGGAGCACGTGGGGCGAGAACGCCTGCTCGTCGTCCTCACCGCCCGCCCGGACTTCCACCCCACCTGGCCCCCTGCGGCTTCGATGCACCGGCTCGAATTGGAGCGCCTCCCCGCGGAGCGCACCGCGGAGCTGGTGCGCGCGGTCGCGCACGGCCGGAAGCTGTCCGACGACACCCTGAACCAGCTCGTGGCCAGAACGGATGGCATCCCCCTCTTCGTCGAAGAGCTGACGCACATGATGCTGGACCAGCCCTCCGCCTTGGAGGCGAAGGCCCCGAGGCACGTGCCCGCCATCCCGGCCAGCCTGCACGAGCTGCTGTTGGCGCGGCTGGACCTGTTGCCCTCGCGACAGCGAATCCTGGCGCAGGTGTGCGCGGTGCTGGGGCGCGGCTTTCCGCTCTCGGTGCTCGCCCACGTCCTCCAGCGGGACGAGGCCGGCGTACGCCGCGACCTGGAGGCGCTGGTGGCGGAGGGGCTGCTCGAATCCCCACAACAAGGCACGGACGCCGGCTATCCGTTCCGCCACGCGCTCCTGCAGGACGCGGCCTTCCAGTCCCTGCATCGCGGCACCCGCCGGGGCTATCACCAGCGCATCGCCCAGGCGCTGATGGAGCGCTTCCCGGAGACGGTGGAGTTCCAGCCCGAGCTCCTGGCCCACCACCTCACCGAGGCCGGAGAGTCCGAGCGAGCCATCGACGCCTGGACCCAGGCGGGGCTGCGCGCCAACCTGCGCTCGGCCAACGCGGAGGCCGTCAGCCACTTCCGTCAGGCACTCTCGCTGCTGCCCGCGCTGGGCGACACCGCCCGGCGCACCCAGAAGGAGCTGGAGCTGCTCATCGCCCTGGGCACGCCGCTGGCCCAGCTCCAGGGCTATCGCGCGCCTGAGGTGGAGCACACCTACGCGCGGGCGCAGGAGCTCTTCCTTCAGGTAGGCGAGGCGCTGCCCCAGCTCCACCTGTCCTATTGGGGCCCCTTCGCCTACTACTTCTCGCGCGCGGAGTACCCCCAGGCGCACGCGCTCGCGCTGCGGCTGGTGGAGCTGGGCCAACGCCACCAGGACCGGGAGCTGCTCGCCCTGGGCCACCGGATGCTGGCCTCCGTCCTCTTCATCTGGGGCCGCATCCCCACCGCCCTGGAGCACATCCACCGGGCGCTGGAGAGCTCGAAGGACTTCAGCCTCGCCGAGCACCAGCGGCTGGCCGAGAAGCACTGGGTGGATCCCCGCGCCATGGCCCTGTCGTTCGGCGCCCTGGTGCTCTCGGTGATGGGGCGGGACGAGGAGGCCCGCCGCTTCAGCCAGGAAGCGCTGCGGCTGTCGCGGAGCATCAAGCACCCGCACACCATCGCCAGCGCGCTGACGTATGTCACCGTGGCCTGTCACCTCCGCCGGGACGTGGAGGGGGCGCTCCACTGGGGGCAGGAGGCCATCACGCTGGCGCGGGAGAACGGCTTCCAGGCCTGGGAGCTGTGGTGCACCCTGGTCCATCTGTGGGCCCTGTCCGAGCGCGGCCACGCCCGGCGGAGCCTGGAGCTCATGCGCGAGGGCATCGCCCGCTGGAGCCACCTGGGAATCCGCGCCGGCCTGTACCAGCACAGCCTCGGCCTGCTGGCGGAGATGCACCTGAAGCTGGGCAATCCCCGCGAGGCCTTGGAGCTGCTCCTCACCGTCATCCACCAGCCGGAGGAGACGGGGGAGCGCTTCTACGAGGCCGAGCTGCACCGCTTCCGCGGCGAGGCCCTGAGGGCGCTGGGCCGCGAGGCGGAGGCCCGGGAGTGCTTCTCCCAGGCGCTCCACATCGCCCGCTCACAGGGCGCCCACGCCTTCGAGCAACGGGCTCTGGAGGCACTGGGCACCCTGTCAGAGGAGGCCTCTCCCGCGTAGGAGCGCTCAGTACGGCAGCTGCAGGCGGTGGTACATCCGCTGCTGGGCCTGGGAGCGCAGCGGCCTCGGAATACTGAAGCGGTCAGCGGTCGGCTCCAGTTGGGGCTCCTCGAAGCGCCACTGCTTGAGCAGACTGTCGAAGCCCCAGGCCACGTAGTTCAGCAGACTGCCCTGAGAGATGAACTCGGCCACCTGGAGCGACTCCCACTCGAGGCGCAGCTCCACCTTCCTGCGCTCCTCCGCATCCTTCGCCGCCAGCAGGCCCAGCACGTTGCACCACACGCGGTCGCGGTAGTAGCGCAGCCCCGTGATGGTAAGCAGCTCATCCACCTTGCCGAACAGCCGGCTGAAGAACCGCACCCCGCCCCCGAACTCCCGCGCCAGCACGTCCTGAATCTTGGGCAGGCTGCGCATGAGGACGTTGTTGATCTGATCATGATCGAACTTCCGGCGGGCCAGTTGCTCGAGATTCGTGGCCTCTCCGCCGCCCACGAGGAGCGTGTGGACGCTGAAGGCCAGGTCGACGTTGATGTGCGCGTTGATGCCGAGCAGGAGGTTCTCGAGGACACTCGCGCGCGGCTTGCACGCCGTGCCGTGAGCCAGCGCCCAGGCCTTGTTCCGAGGCGTCTCCAGGGAGTCGAAATAGAGCTGGGCGAAGCCGGCCGCGAGCGCCTCCACCCACTTGGAATCGAAGAAGATGGGCTGCGCGAAGTCCCCCTCGCCGCGAAGCGCGTCCCGCACCTCGCTCGTCATGGTGTAGTAGGCCCGCAGGAAGATGGCCCGGTTGTCGCGCCTCCCGTAGAACTCCTTCAGGGTCTCCCGCATCCGCTCGAGGGAGTCCTCGAGCGTGTCCTTCGAATCGACAACGACGCATGTGTCCGCCATGGCGTGCAGTCCTCCCTCGGAGAGTGGAGGGCCTGGCTGCCATTTGTGATGCGGACCCGTCGGCCGCGAGAGCAGACCCGCGAGGGCCTGCTCCTCCGCCCGCTCCTCAATGCACCGGCTGATCCGACCGAAGCACGCGATGGTTGTCCGTGAAATAGACGAAGTCGGCACCATCGACGTGGAGGAAAGGCGCACCGTTCACGAAGAGTTCGCGCACCGTCGTCCCCTCGACCTGGGGAGGGCCATAGGACTGCCACCGCCCCTGCGCGCGGTCCCAGTACATGATCTCCTCGGTGTTTCCGCTGTCCTCGACCGCCAGCAGGTTGCTGAAGCTCGTCGAGGCGAGCGGCACGCGCTCCGAGGTCCCCTTCCAGGTGCGGCCCAGGTCCTCCGAGCTCGCGGTGAAGGACTTCTGGACCCTGCAGCCGAACAGCTCCGACACACGGCCCAGGAGCTGACCATTCCGGTCCGCGGTGGTCAGCTCCGGGTGATGGGTGTCGGTGCTCACCGGCGCCTGCTGCGCATCCAGAATGGACGCCGCGTTCACGGCCCGCCAGCTCGCGCCGCCATCGAGGCTCTCCAACAACGCGAGCTTGTTGCAGTCGCCGTTGTCGCGGCCGCTCAAGAACAGCCGCCCGGGGATCTCCACGAGCGACTTGACGGTGACCGAAAGGGGACTCGTGCCCAAGAGCGGCCCGGGCTCGCTCCAGGTGACGCCCTCGTCCCGCGAGAAGCTCAGGCCTCCGGTCCGCGCGAGCGCCAGGCGCCCGTCCCGCAACTTGTCCAGGAAGTACGTATTGGGGAAGAAGCGCTCCACCTTCCACTCGGTGTCGCCATGCGTGTAGGTGATGAACCCCTGGTTCCAGAGCCCGGCGTAGCGCCCGGGGCTCATGGGGAAGGCGCGGATCAGGTTGCCCGGCGTCAGGTTGGCCACGGTGGGCGGGTTGAGAATGCCGAGCGAGGTATCGGGCGCGGCGCTGACGAAGTTACTGAGCAGCGCCAGGTTGAAGTAGTACTCGCCGCCTCGGTAGAAGAGCGTCTCCAGGGACTTGTCCGTCGCGTAGCGCTCGAGCGTGAAGACTTGCTGGTAGCTGCGCCCCTCGTCGGTGGAGCGGTACGCCACGTCCCGGAAGTGCAGCTCGCCGGGCACGGGCTCCTCCATCGTCATCATGGAGCCCCGGTTGCCGATGCCGCCGGGCATCGCCGCGCCCACCCAGCTCGCGCCACCGTCGTGCGAGACGAAGGTCATGTTCGGCGTGCGCGCGAAGAGGGTGCCCGCGCGCGTGACGAACAGGTCCACGCCTCTCCAATCGATCGAGCCCTGCTCGTTGGGCATGACAGGCACCTGCTGCCAGGTCTGACCGTCATCCCGCGACACCTGGAGCCCGAAGTAGGAGGCCACATAGATGTCGCCATTGGCGGTGAAGTGAACCGAGGGCTGGTACGTGCGGTAGCTGAACGGCAGGGGCGGCAGCTCCACCTCGGGCCAGGGCGCATCCTCGGTGAATCGCTGTCGACGGCCGAGCCACACCCGAGCCGTCTCATCGCCTCGCTGGGAGGTGCCGGCGTCCACCTGCTGCCGCACGGTGAAGAGGGTGTCGCCGTTGCGCAGCCCCCACGCGCTCCAGCCCGGCTCCCCGTTGAGGTAGTAGATGATGTCCGTGTCGAGCTGGATATAGGCCAGCCCGTGCTGGCCGGTGTGGGCAATGCCGGAGGTGGGCGTGACGAAGACCCACTTGTGGATGGAGCCGAGCGCCCCGGCGTTGATCTCCTTCCAGGTGCGGCGCCTGTCGAAGGAGACGACCACGTTGGCGGAGAGCAGATAGACGCTGTCGCCCATCGCCTCCACCTGCTGGAGGACGCGCGGATCAGCGCCCTCCACCGGCGGCGTGACGTAGACGAGCGGAAACGCCGAGCCATCCAGCTGCGGCTCTTGGGGCTTCTTCGAGGGACAGCCGCACAGGAGCGCGAGCACGCCCAGCGCGGTGACGAGACGGAACGAGACGGACATTGGGGCCCCCACGGGGAGTGGACTCTAGCCCACTCCTCGCGGAGCCGCCCGGGAGCGCCTCAGACGCGCATCGGCATGACCACGGCGGTGAAGCTGCGGTCACCCGGCGCGTGGAGCACGCCCGGGCTGTGCTCGTCGCCCAGCTCGAAGGACACCTCATCCGTCTCGGTGACGGTGAGCACGTCGGTCAGGTAGCGGGCGTTGAAGCCGATGGTGATGTCCCCGCCCCGGTAGGCCACGTCCAGCACGTCGCGGGCCTCGCCCAGGTCCGGGTTGTTGGCGGTGATGAGGAGCTTGTTCTCCTCCAGGCCGATGCGCACCGCGTAGCTCTTGTCGGCCGACAAGAGGGCGATGCGCTTGAGGCTCTCCAGGAAGCGTACCTTGGAGACCTGGATGACCTTCTCGCCTTCCTTGGGGATGACGCGCTGGTACTCGGGGAACTGGCCGTCGATGAGGCGCATCACCATGGTGAGGCCCGGCTTCTTGAACAGCGCCGAGTTCTCCGCGAAGCCCAGGTGGCTCTCCGCGTCGGGGGCCTCGTCCAGCAGGCGCTTGAGCTCCATCAGGCCCTTGCGGGGGATGATGACGCCGCCCTTGAGCTTGAAGTCGCCGGGCAGCTCGCGCTCGATGAGCGACAGGCGGTGGCCGTCGGTGGCCACCATGCGCACCTTGCCGGTGGACTGGGGCTCGAAATAGACGCCGTTGAGGATGTAGCGCGTCTCGTCCGAGGAGATGGCGAACTGGGTCTTCTTGATCATCTCCAGCAGGATGTTGCCGGAGACCTGCACCAGCGGAGCGTTCTCCTCCTTGGGCAGCTTGGGGTACTCCTCGGCGGCCATGCCGACGATCTTGAAGTGCGCCGAGCCGCTGGAGATGTCCACGTAGTTGTTGGCCAGCTTCTTGAGCGTCACCTGCGCGTCGGGCAGGTTCTGGACGATGTCGAAGACGTACTTGGCGCTGACCGTGATGGCGCCGGGCTTGGACACCTCGGCCGGGTGCTCGGAGACGATGCCGATGTCCAGGTCGAAGGCGGTGACCGTGACGCCGCTTTTGGTGGCGTTGACGAGCACGTTGGCCAGGATGGGCATCGTCGTCTTGCGCTCCACGATGCCCTGGGCGCGGTGGAGGGCCCTCTTCAGCTCGTCGGTGGCGATGCGGAATTCCATCGGAGGCTTCCTTGGATCCTCGGTGAACGGCTCTGCCCGGGGGGTGTAGCCCGGGGATTGGGGTGCGTCAACGAACCGGCTCGCCGCTCCGTGCTCCAGTAGGCGGGGCAAGCCGGAGGACGGAACCATTCCGTCCCCACCTGCTCGGAGATTCAGGTAGGTTCCGCACTTGGGGTGAATCCGAGGCCGAAGACTCTACACGATTCCAACCCGGAAGGTTGTCCGAGATTTTCGTGCCGCGACAGGTAGGCTCCTGCCTCGCCTCCCCGCCCCGCCTCCAGGCGGGCGTGAAACCCGAGCAGGGGCTCGTGCATATAAGGAGGCAGGAGGTCCGCCATGGACACACCGAAGAACCCGCCCTCGAAGGTGACCAAGACGGAGGAGGAGTGGAAGAAGGAGCTCGACCCGGAGCAGTACCGCATCCTCCGTAAGAAGGGGACCGAGCGGGCGTTCACCGGGGCGCTGTGGAACCACCACGACACCGGCACGTACCAGTGCGCCGGGTGCGGCAACCCGCTGTTCACCTCGGACACCAAGTTCGAGTCGGGCTGCGGCTGGCCGAGCTTCTACGCGCCGCTGGAGAAGAGCCACGTGGACGAGCACGAGGACCTCTCGTTCGCCATGCGCCGTACGGAGGTAGTGTGCAGCCGCTGCGAGGGGCACCTGGGGCACGTGTTCCCGGACGGGCCCGCGCCCACGGGGCTACGCTACTGCATCAACTCGGCGGCGCTTAAGTTCGAGAAGAAGGGCTGACCGCCGAGACTCGCGAGGGCTGTCATGAACGTCCGTCTCCTGTCGCTGTCCGTGCTGTGCCTGGGCCTGGTGGCCGGGTGCGCGAAGCAATCTCCTACCCCCGAGGCTCCCTTGCCCGATACCGCTCAGCCCGCGCAGCCGGCGAACCCCTCGGGGGCCGCGTCCACCTCGGAGGCCGCTGGGCAGGGGCAGCCGGTGGCGTATGTGGTGCGCAACAGCGGCATCCGGTGCATCGCCCCGCCGTGCGCCACGCACCTGGCGGTGCCGGTGGCGAACCCGAGCGCGGATGCGATCCAGATTCACGAGATCGACCTCTCGGCGCTCAACCCCTCGCAGGAGCGGCAGGAGGAACTCATGCGCACGGCGGACGAGTCGCCGGACGGGTTGAAGGTGGAGGCGGTGCTCGACAAGCAGCTGAAGGCGGGGCCCGCAGGCGACGCCACGGTGCTGCGGGTGAAGAAGGTCCTGCAGTAGCGATACAGAGGAGCCCTCGCCATGCCCGCGGCACTTCGGCTCCACCTCGCATGGCGCCTGGGGCTCCTGCTCTGCCTCCTCTCACTCTCTGGGGTGGCGGCACCTCCCACCACCTCGCTGCCGGCGCGCGTGGTGCCCGGCATCATGGAGAGCACCCGCGCCAAGGTGCTGGCGGCCCTGGCACGAGGGGACATCGTCGGGGCGATCGCGGCCTATGAGGCCCACGTCGGCCGCCGCGCTCCGGAGTGGCTCCGCGCCCTCCAGACGGCCTACAGCACCAAGAACCAGGATGAGGTCCGCTGATTACTTCACGCGCCTCAATGCACCGGATGGTCACACCTGGAAGGTGGTGAGCAGCCCATGACCTCGGCTCCGACCGCTCCACCGCAGCGCCCGGTGTTGCTGCTGGACTACCTCCTGCGCATCCGAAAGGACACGCTCGCAGGCAGGCTTGCCATGCACATCGGAGAGCCCAACATCGAGCACATGGTGGGCTTCGTGAACGGCTACCACTCCTGCATGCTCAGCAACGGCATTGAAGATGAGGAATACGGCCGCTTCTTCGACTGGCTCATGGCGAAGGGCGAATTTCCCGGCGAGGGCTGGGCGGCCAAATATCTGCGCGACTGCCACGGCGACCACGAGCAAGCCATCCGCAAGTACCTGGACTTCGTCGCGGAGTTCATCGCCCTCCACCGGAAGTAGCGCACCTCAGATGCGCAGGCCGAACTGCATGCCCGGCCAGTGCTGCACCGTGACCTCCTCGCTCAGCTTGTTCTGACGCACCGGCAGCGTCGTCATCTTGCGCCGGTCCGAGTCACTGAAGGCGAAGTAGGCGTTGTATGTCGGCCCGCCGAACACCGCGAAGCGCTTGGCCACCTGGAAGCCGAACATCGCCCGCCCTTGTGCCAGCACGTTCTCCCCGCGGAAGGGCTGACGCACCGTGTGGACCGTGCTGCCCGCCGTGTCCACGTCCAGCCAGAAGCGCGGCCCCAGCGGCAGGTGAACTCCCAACCCCAGGCCGAGGGTGTAGCGGTCCAGCCGGTCATCCGGGCCGATGCCCGCCAGCAGCGTCGTGTACACGTACTTGCCGCCGAACTTCACCGCCACGTTCGTCAGCTGCACGTCGCTCGCCCAGAACTCCAGGTGCAGCTGCCCCTTCTCCTCGAAGGTGAGCAGCCCCAGTGGAACACCGCGCACCTCCTCGGCCACGTTGATCAACCCCACCTGCGCCCCCGACACCACCTTGCCCACGTTGATCAACCCCACCTGCGCGCCCGTCACATCCCCGCTCACGTTGAGCAGCGCCAGTTGCAGGCCCTTCACGCTCTCGGCTCGGTTGTAGCCCGCCGTCGCCTGCAGGCCCGACATCGCGCCATCCACCCAGTTCATCCCCGCCGAGCCCTGGAAGCCTCGGAAGCCCCCGCGCGCCACGTTCACGCCCGCCGTCGCCTGCACGCCCAGGAAGTCTCCGCCCGCCACGTTCACGCCCGCGCTCATCTGCGTGCCCGCCACGGCGCCTCCCGCCACGTTCACACCGGCCGCGAACTGCCCCACCCGCACATTCCCGCCCGCCACGTTCACGCCCGCCGTCATCTGTAGGCCGTTCAGGTCCTCGCGCGCCACGTTGAGCGCCGTCGCCAGCTGCGCCCCGCGCACGCTGCCACCCGCCACGTTCAGGCCCGCCGCCATCGCCAGGCCGCGCACTTCCTCGTCATACGCGTTGGACACCAGCGCCACCGCCGCGCCGCCCGCCAGCGCCGTCCCATCGTTCATCACGCCCACCGCCGCCCGGTTCTCCACCGGCCCACCCTGCGCCGCCACCGCGTTGATGCTCACTCCGGGCAGCAGGCCCGCGTTGAAGGGCACCAGCCTGCGCCCCGGGCCCGCCGCGCTCACCGCCGCCACGGGCGCTCCAGCCGTAAGCACCGGCGCCTCGCCACCGCGAGACACTGTCGCCTCGCGCAGCACCGAGCCGAAGTGGGTCGGCGCCAGCGGCGTGCGCTGCCCCTCGGTGAGCACGAAGCTCGCCTCGGACACCGCCCCGTTCAGCTCGCGCCGCACCTGGTAGCGCCCCGGCGCCAGCCCCAGCTCCGTGGGCCGCCCCGGCGTCTTCAGCAGCTCCACCACCAGCACGCCCGCCTCGTCGCGGACGAAGAAGCGCCCCTCCAGCCCGTCCGCCAGCACCAGCCCCGCGGAGGTGGCCCGCAGGTCCGTCATCACCAGGTCCCCCGTGCCCGCCAGCTCGATGTCATAGGCCGGGTGCTGCGCCCCACCCTGGGTGCGCTCGGTGCGCGCCAGCGTCTCGTGGAAGGCGAACTGGTAGGCCTCGTTGAGCGTCACCCGTCCATCCCGCGTCACATCCGCCGCGCCGCGCAGGCCGGAGACCAGGTGGTGGGTGAAGAACGAGCCACCCAGCCGGTCCGACTCCTGCGACACCTCATCCGCGCTGGAGGAGGTGAGGATGGCCTGCCCTTTCACCTGGCTGCCCGAGTCCACCATGAACGCCGGGCGCGGAGTGCCACCCTTGCGGCGCGCGAACGCCCCCGAGGCGCACGAGTCCAGCACCGCGATGCGCACATCCACCGGCAGGGCCGCCAGCGCGCGGCGCAGCTCGCCGTAGTCCACGCGGTCACCCTGCAGCAGCAGGCCCTCGTCGTCCGAGTGCCCCGAGTAGTAGAGCAGCATCTCCACCCGCTGGGCCCCCGAGGCGCGCGCGGCCTCCGCCAGGGACTTCACCCGCGCGAAGCCGTCCATCAACCCCGTGCGCCCCGTGTCCAGCAGCAGCACCCGGTCCGCCGGCGTCACCCCGCCCAGCTCGCCCAGCACCTTCGAGAAGGCCTGCGCATCCGTGGTGGCGTAGCGCAACTTCACGCGCTCCGCTCCGCCGTCATTCACGCCCACCAGCAGCGCCAGCCGACGCACCGCCACGGGCGTCTCCGCGGCGGACACTCCCGCCACCAGCAGCGTCAGCAGCATCAGCACTCGAGTCATGGCGACACCTTTTCCAGCGTGAAGGACACCTGCGTGTAGCGCTCCGGGAGGGCGAGCGGCGCGGTGCGAGCGCTGGCCGAAGCGGCCACCGTGCGCGCCGCGGCGAGCACCTCCTCGAGGGCGAAGGGAGTGTCCGAGGTAATGAGGAAGAAGCGTTCGAAGGCGGGCGCGTCGTCCAGCGCGTAGGCGCTCGGCAGCGCGTGGGTGCCCGAGGGCGCCAGCGGCACGGCGCCCGTGGCCGCATCGGGCGCATGCAGCGTCACCGCGCCGCGCCCGTCCACGGAGAGGATGGCGCCGTAGCGCTGGCCCGCGGCCACATAGGAGACCTGCACCACGTCACCGGTGGCGGCGGCGGCGCCATCGACGAGGCGCTCCGGGCCGGCGGCGCCCTGGCGGTGGAGGACGAGCTGGGGCGCGAGGCCCTTGGTGCGCGTCGGCTCGAGCCCAGACAGCTCCCCGCTCCCGCCCGTGGGTGTGCCTTCCGGGCGCACCACCATCAGCAGCGCCACGGCGAGCGCCGGCACCAGCACGAAGGCCGGAGCGATGCGGCGCAAAGGGCTGACGCTCCCTCGGGCCACCTCCATGCGCCGAGCCTGGGCCGCGCGCAGCTCCACCTCGCGGGCCACGGCCGAGGGCGGCAACTTCTCCAGCACGTCCCGGTTCTCCGCCTCGAGCGCGGCCAGGCGGGCCTCTCCCTCGGGCTCCTCCGCCAGGCGGGCGCGCGCCGCGGCCAGCTCCGCGGCGGGCAGCTCGCCCAGGGCGATGCGCTCCAGCAACCAATCCGGAGTACGGCGCGGGGTCGTCATGCGGCCTCCATCTCTTGCAGCGCGGAAGTCAGGCCCCGCAGGCGCTTGCGCACCCCGGAGACGGACAGGCCCACCTCGCGCGCGGTCTCCTCCAACGTCATTCCATCCACCAGGTGCATCACGGCGATGTCCTGGCTCGAGGCGGGCACGCGGCCGAAGAGCCGGTCCAGCAGCCCCCGCGCCTCGGTGCGCGCCTCGGTGTCCTCGGAGGAGGCGATGCGCAGCACCAGCTCGTCGTCCCGGTCCTCGGGGCGGCGGCGGGCGCCGCGCAGGCGGTTGAGACACACCCGCGTGGCGATGCGGTGCAGCAGGCTGGAGGGCGCCGAGTCCTTCAACGCCCCCTGGTAGCGCAACAGCTGCACGAAGACGTCGTGCATGGCATCCACGGCCTTCTCCTCGTCTCGCAGGAGGAAGCGGCAGCGCCGGAGCACCTGAGGCCCGTAACGGCGGTAGTAGGCCTCCACATCGATTGCCACCGGACTCGCTCCTCCCTCGTTCGCCCCTTGAAACACCAGGGCCGAAAAGAACTGTTACCCGCGCCGTGCTTTTTTCATCGGGCACGCTGCCTACACGTACCTACCCGAGAGCTCGGACACGGCGGCACACCGGCTCGCCCCGAGGGGCAGCGGTATACACGCGCCAGGTGTGAGCGAAGAAACGGGCCCGCGCGAGGCGCTCCGCTCGGGAGCTTCCTCGGGACCTCTCGCCTGCGGAACTGCACTTCCCCCCGCCCTCGGTGAGCGAGGGCGGGGAGAAGTCACGACTCAGGGAATGAAGGAGATGACGCGGCTGGCCTTCGTGTTGTTGCTCTCGATGAGCTCCGGCGTGTACTGCCCGGGGTCCACGATGGCGCCCATGTACCAGGCCCCCGTGTACCAAGGCGTCACGTAGAGCATCAGGTCCTGCTTCTGGCACTGCCCCGGCGCCAGCGAGCTCACCATGATGACCTCCACCGGCATGTCCTGATCGTAGATCGGCCCGCTGTACGAGAAGCGGATGTCGGTGTCATCGGAGAGCACCAGCTGCACCTCCGCGCCGCCAGGGACGGTGCCCTGGTTGCACACCGTCACCGAGGCCGCGTACTGCTGGCCCATCCGCACGCTCGTCGGAGCCGTCACCGACTGGATGATCAGGTCCGGCGCATCACCGATGCCGATGAGGGCGCTGGCCTTCGTGTTGTTGGTCTCGATGAGCTCCTGCTCGAAGTTGGCGGGATCCGCCACCACCCCCAGGTACCAACCGCCCTGCAGCCCTGACACGGGGATACTGGTGCGCACCTCCTGCGTGCTGCAATGACCCGGCTCCAGGAACAGCGAGCCCAAGAAGTCCAGCTGCAGATCCTGGCTGTAGGGCGGGGCGTTGTAGGAGAAGCGGATGTCCGTGTCCTGCGAGAGCACCAGCTGCAGATCGGTGATTCCGGGCCGGGTGCCCTGGTTGCACACGGTGTACTTCACCGTGAACGGCTCATGGGTGCGCGTGCTGGCCGGGACGAGCACCGACTGGATGATGAAGTCGGGACGTTGGCCCACTCCCACCAGCTTGCTGGCCTTCGTGTTGTTGGTCTCGATGAGCTCCTGCTCGTAGTTCTCAGCATCCACCACGGCCCCCAGGTACCAGGCCCCCTCGCGAGGAGCATGCGCGATGCCCTCCAGCTCCTGCGTGTTGCACTGGCCCGGCTCCAGCGGCCCCGAGCTGAACGGCGCCAAGGGAATGTCCTGCGTGTAGGGACTCCCGCTGTAGGAGAAGCGGATGTCCGTGTCCTCGGAGAGCACCAGCTGTCCCTCCGTGCTCCCGTACTGGGTGCCCTGGTTGCACACCGTCACCGTCACCGTGAACGGCTGGCCCGGCGCCATGCTGGCGGGCACTCCCACCGTCTGGACGGTGTAGTCGGGGCGGTAGCCCACGCCCATGAGCGTGCTGGCCTTGGTGTTGTTGCTCTCGATGAGCTCCTCCTCGGAGTCACCCGGGTCCGCCACCGCGCCCAGGTACCAGCCCCCATCCTCGGGGGCATACACGCTGGTCTGCACCTGCTCCGTCCGGCACTGACCCGGCTCCAGCGGGCCCGAGGAGAAGGAGTTGAGCGGCATGTCCTGGTTGTACGGCGTGCCGGAGTAGGAGAAGCGGATGGTGCTGTCCTCGGAGAGCACCAGCTGCACCTCGGTGCTCCCGTACCGGGTGCCCTGGTTGCACACCGTCACCGCGGTCATGAACATCTCACCGGGCCGCGTGCTGGCCGGAGCGGTCACCGACTTGATGATGAAGTCGGCACGCTGGCCCACGCCGAAGACCTTGCTGGCCAGCGTGTTGTTGGTCTCGAGGAACTCCTCCTGGTAGTTGCCGGGGTCAGCCACGGCCCCCAGGTACCAGGCCCCCTGCTCGGAGGCATACGCCTGGGCCTGGACCTGCTGCGTGTTGCACTGGCCCGGCTCCAGCGGCCCCGAGGAGAAGAAGGTCAGCAGTTCGTCCCGCTGCTCATAGGGAGCCCCGTTGTAGGAGAAGCGGATGGTGGTGTCCTGAGACAGCACCAACGCCAGCTCCGTATCGCCGAACCCGGTGCCCTGGTTGCACACCGTCACCGAGGCCGTGAAGTCCTGGCCCAGCTCCACGCTGGTGGGCCCGCTCACCGCCTGGATGACGAAGTCGGGGCGGAAGCCCACGCCGATGGGCTTGCTGGCCAGCGTGTTGTTGCTCTGGATGAGCTCCTCCTCGTAGTTGCTCGGATTCGCCACCGCGCCCAGGTACCAGACGCGATCCATCTCCAGGGCGGGCAGGCTGGTCTGCACCTGCTCGGTCCGGCACTGTCCGGGCTCCAGCGGCCCCGAGCCGAAGGAGGTCACCGGCCAATCCTGCCCATAGGGAGGCGCGTTGTACGAGAAGCGGATGTCGGTGTCCGCGGAGAGCACCAGCTGCACCTCGGTGTTGCCGTACTCGGTGCCCTGGTTGCACACCGTCACCGAGGCCGTGAACGACTGGTCCGGCACCACGCTGGCCGGGACGCTCACCGCCTGGATGACGTAGTCGGGACCGTGGCCCACGCCCATGAGCGCACTGGCCTTGGTGTTGTTGCTCTCGATGAGCTCCTCATGGGAGTTGCCCGGGTCCGCCACCGCGCCCAGGTACCACCCCCCGTACTGCTGGGGATGGGCGCTGGTCTGCAGCTGCTGCGTCCGGCACTGCCCAGGCTCCAGCGGCCCCGAGTAGAGGGAGCCGATCGGCATGTCCTGGTTGTAGGGAGGACCGCCATAGGAGAAGCGGATGGTGGTGTCCTCGGAGAGCACCAGCTGCACCTCGGTGCTCCCGTACTCGGTGCCCTGGTTGCACACCGTCACCGAGGCGACGAAGTAATCGCCCGGCGCCACGCTGGCGGGGCCCGTCACCGACTGGATGACGTAGTCGGGACGGCTGCCCACACCGGTGAGCCTGCTGGCCTTGGCGTTGTTGCTCTCGATGAGCTCCTCATGAGAGCTGCTCGGGTCCGCCACCGCGCCCAGGTACCAGCCCCCCTGATGCGGGGGGAACACCCGGGTGTGAACCTGCTCGGTCCGGCACTGCCCGGGCTCCAGGGGCCCCGAATAGAAGCTGTCGATCGGCTCGTCTCGCTCATACGGAGCGCTGTCGTAGGAGAAGCGGATGGTGCTGTCCTCGGAGAGCACCAGCTGCACATCGGTGCTCCCGTACTCGGTGCCCTGGTTGCACACCGTCACCGTGGCGGTGAACGTATCACCGGGATAGATGCTGGCAGGGCCCGTCACCGACTGGATGATGAAGTCGGGGCGGTAGCCCACGCCCATGAGCGTGCCGGCCTTCGTGTTGTTCTCCTTGTTGAGCTCCTGCATCACATTGAAGGGATCGAGCACGGCTCCCACGTACCCGTTGTCATCCTCCGCCTGGGGCAGGGAGCCGTACACCACCTCGGTCTTGCACTGACCCGGCTCGAGCATTCCCATGAAGAAGGCGTCCATGGGCATGTCCTGGCTGGGGTACGGAGGTCCGTTGTAGTTGAGGCGAATCTCCGTATCCTCCGAGAACGCCAGCTGCCCGTCCGCATAGCCAGGGGCGGTGCCCTGGTTGCACGCCGTCACCGAGAAGGCGACCGACTCACCGGGCCTCGCGCTCGCTGGGTGGGTGATCGCCTGGATGATGATGTCCGGGGCATAGCCGACGCCCACCTCTTCTTCACTGGCCTTCGCGTTGTTGGCCTCGTTGAGCTCGTACTGGTTGAGCCCCGGGTCCGCCACCGCGCCCAGGTACCAGATGCCCTCGAACGGCGCGGACATGTTGGCCCACACCTGATGCGTCCGGCACTGCCCCGCCTCCAGCGGCCCCGAATGGAAGGAGCTGAGCGGCAGGTCCTGCCCGTAGGGCATGCCGTCGTAGGCGAAGCGGATGTCGTTGTCCTGCGAGAGCACCAGCTGCACCTCGGTGCTCCCGTACTCGGTGCCCTGGTTGCACACCGTCACCGAGGCGGTGAATTCATTCCCCGGCTCCACGCTGGCGGGGCCGCTCACCGACTGGATGATGAAGTCGGGCCGGTAGCCCACGCCCATGACCTTGCTGGCCTTCGTGTTGTTGCTCTCGTTGAGCTCCCACTCGTTGCTGGCCGGATCCGCCACCGCGCCCAGGTACCAGGCCCCCTCTTGAGAAGGAGTTCCCCAGACCTGCACCGGGTGCGTCCGGCACTGCCCGGGCTCCAGCGGCCCCGAGTACAAGGAGGTGAGCGGCAGATCCTGCTCCTCCGGCGGGCCGTTGGGGGAGAACCGAATGGTGGTGTCGCGAGAGAGCACCAGCTGCACCTCGGTGTTCCCGTACGCGGTGCCCTGGTTGCACACCGTCACCGAGGCGGTGAACTCGTAGTCGGGCCGCACGTTGGCCGGGCCGCTCACCGACTGGATGATGTAGTCCGGAGCAAGGCCCACGCCCACGAGCTTGCTGGCCTTCGTGTTGTTGGTCTCGATGATTTCCTGCTCGCTGTTGCCCGGGTCCGCCACGGCGCCCAGGTACCAGTTCCCCTCGCTCGGAGCCTGCATGGAGGCTTCCACCTCTTGCGTCCGGCACTGCCCGGACGCCAGCAGCCCGGAATAGAAGGGCGCCAGGGGCAGATCCTGCGCCGCCGGCGGGCCGTTCGGATCGAACTGGATGGTGGTGTCCGTGGAGAGCACCAGCATCATCTCAGCGGACCCGGTCCCAATGCCGTGGTTGCACACCGTCACCGCCGTGGTGAACGACTCGCCGGGCCGCACGTTGGCCGGGCCATTCACCGACTGGACGATGTAGTCGGTGCCGTAGCCCACGCCCACCACCTCACTCGCCTTCGTGTTGTTGGTGTCGATGAGCTCCATGGCGAAATTGCCGGGGTCCGCCACGGCCCCCACGTACCAGGCGCCCTCTTGCGGAGGTATCGCCTCGACATCCAGCCGATGGGCCCTGCACTGCCCCGGCTCCAGATACCCCGTGTTGAAGGCGTCCATCGGGAAGTCCGGCCCGGGCGTCGGAACGTCCGGGACGTAGGTGATGGTGGTGTCCGCGGAGAGCACCAGCTGCACCTCGGTGCCGCCGCCCATGGTGCCCTGGTTGCACACCGTCACCGTGGCCGGGAAGTAGTAGGCCGGCATCACGCTCTTGGGGACGCTCACCGACTGGACCACGAAGTCCGGAGCGATTCCCACGCCGATGAGGGCTCCTGCGCGCGTGTTGTTGGCCTCGTTGGCCTCCACCGTGCTGTTGAGGGGGTCGGCGATGGCGCCCGTGTACCAGGCCCCCTCGGGCACCGAGACGTTCGTGTAGAACCGCTCCGTGAAGCACTGCCCCGCTTCCAGCCAGCCCAGGAACGCACTCCCGATGGACACGTCCAGCGTGGAGATGATCCGGTCTTGCGACAGGTACACCTCCACGTTGGTGCTCTCCGCCACCGTGCCCTGGTTGCACACGGTGACTTCCACCGGGAACGGCCCATTGGGCCAGGCACTGGGAGGACTGCTCACCTCCCGGACGACGAAGTCCGGGCCGGCAACCAATGCCTGTCGGGTCTGGTTCAGCGCCTCGGCTTCCTCCGCCGACGGTGCGCCGCAACCAACGGACCCGAGCAACGCCGATGCCGATACGAGAAGCAGGGCTCGGTTGACTCTCTCACTCATGTGGGTATTCCCCCTCGGGATGGCTCACTCGATTCAAAGACAAATCAAGGAGTTCTCGCGAGGGATACCCGTTTTCCAGGAGTAACTTCAAGTACTATCAAAAATTTACGCTGGCGCACGCACCATCAGTACGGGCCGCTCACCGCGTGCCATGACCTCTTGTGCCACCGAGCCCATGACAGCGCGCGCCACACCGGTGCGGCCGCGAGTGCCCATGCAGATGATGTCCACGCCATGGCGCTCGGCGGCCTGGAGGATGGTGCCCGCCACGTTGGCGCCGACCGCCACCTCCAGCTGCACCTGGCACCCGCGCTGCGCTGCCGCGCGCGGCACCCGCTGCTCGAGCTGCTGCCGGAGCGCCACGAGCTGCTCGGGCGTGGCGTGCTGCGCGACGTGGAGCAGATGGACCGTGCCGTTGGGAGGCACCAGCGCGCACGCGTAGGCGATGGCGCGGTCCGCCAGCTCCGAGAAGTCGGTCGTCACCAGCACCGAGCGCACGTGCGGCAGCTCCACCTCGGCCCCGTGTACCGCCGCCTTCACCGGCACGCTCACCACGGACATCTTCGCCAGGCGCAGCGCGTGGTGCGACACGCTCCACAGCTTGCCCAGCGCCTGGCGCTGGTGCGTGCCCACCACCAGCAGGTCCACCTGCTCCTCGGCGGCCAGCGCCACCAGGTGGTCCGCGATTCGGCCCACGCCCACCTCCACCCGGACGCGCACGGGCTTGCCGTCCTCCGCCAGGGGCTCCAGCAGCACGGCCGCCTCGCGCTCCAGCGCCTGGCGAAGCGAGGGCGTCACCTCGCCAAAGCCCAGGGGCTGCTCCAACCCCAGGCGCATCGCCTCCTCCTGGGCCCAGAAAACACGACCGCCCACCAGCTCCACGGGGCCGACCTTGCGCAGCGCCTTTACCCAGTCGCGCGCCGCCTCGAAGGGCAGCGAGCGGTCCACGCCCAGCATCACCTTGAGCGGCCGCTGCCCGCGCACCCACGCCTCCAGCGGCGCCACGTCGCGGGCCACCAGCAGCGGCGTCGCGAGCGACTGCGCCAGCCGGTCCAGCGTACCGCCCATGCCCAGGAACGGGTTCTCGTGGCTCGGCGTCGCCGTCACCACCAGCCGGGCGCCTTGCTTGGCGGCGAACTCCTGCAGCGCCGCGGCCGGCTCGCCCGTGAGCAGCGCGCGCTCCACCTTCGCGCCCAGCTTCTCCAGCCGGCGCGCCTCATCGCCCAGCGCGCCCTCGGCCGCCTCCATCAGCGGCTTGCCGAAGGCCCTGGCGGACTCGGCCGGCAGCACGTGGACGAGCCACAGGGGCTCTCCCAGCTTCCGGGCCAGCAGGGCCGCTGACTCGCAGGCGGTGTGGGCAGCGTGAGAGAAGTTGGTGGCGCAGACGATGGGCATGGTGCCTCCGGAAACGGCGGTCGTGGAACCTGCTGGCGCTTCTACTCCGTTCGGGGGGGAGCGCGCAGCACTTGTCCGGCGCTCACCTCGTGAAGCAGCGGCTGGCCGCGCTCGAAAGCCTGGAGGCTGGAGAGCGTGGTGTCGGCGATGTTGCCCAGCGCCTCGCGGGTGAGGAAGGCCTGGTGTGAGGTGACGAGCACATTGGGGAAGGTGAGCAACCGCGCCAGCACGTCGTCCTGGAGCACCTGGCCGCTCAGGTCCTGGAAGAAGATGCCCTCCTCCTCCTCATAGACGTCCAGCCCCGCCGCGCCGATGTGGCCCCGCTTGAGCGCGTCGATGAGGGCCCGGCTGTCGATGAGGGCGCCCCGGCCGGTGTTGATGATCATCACCCCACGCTTCATCTTCTCCAGCGCGGCGGCGTCCACGAGGTGGTGGGTGCCAGGCGTGAGCGGCACATGCAGGGAGATGATGTCCGCCTCGCGCAGCAGCGTCTCCAGCGGCACGTAGCGAGCGCCCAGCTCACGCTCCACCTCCGCTTCCGGCGCGGCGTCGAAGCACAGCAGCCGGCACCCGAAGCCGTGGAAGATGCGCGCCGCGGCCCGGCCAATGCGGCCAGTGCCCACCACCCCCACCGTCTTGCCGTGCAGGTCGAAGCCCACCAGCCCATCCAGGGAGAAGTTCCAGTCACGCACGCGCGCATGGGCCTGATGGATGCGGCGGTTGAGCGCCAGCACCAGCGCCACCGCGTGCTCGGCCACTGCGTAGGGCGAGTACTCGGGCACGCGCACCACCTTGAGGCCCAGCCGCGCCGCCGCCGCCAGGTCCACGTGGTTGTAGCCCGCCGAGCGCAGCGCCACGAGCCGTGTGCCGCCCGCGTGCAGCAACTCCAGCGTGGCGGCGTCCACCTTGTCGTTGACGAAGGAGCACACCGCGTCGAAGCCCTGCGCCAGCCGCGCCGTCTGCGCCGTGAGCCGGGGCTCGAAGAAGACGAGCGTGTGGCCGTAGCGGGCATTGGCCGCCTCCAGGGCCTCACGGTCGAACCGGTGGGTGTCGAAGACGGCCAGCTTCATGTCTCCTCCTCATTCCAAGAGGTTTTCCCAGCTTCCATCCAAGCATGTCCCCCCGGCAAGAGGGGGAGCAGGCATCTCGGGGCTCGTGTCACCCAGCATCGGGCGTCCCCACCCTAAGTCTTTATCTTCATGAGAGGCGCGGAGGTCCTCATGTTTCGATGCCCAACCTGTGGAGCATTCAACCGTGTCCCTCACCCGCCCCCGGGGGGTACCCCTACGTGTGGGCGCTGCCACGGCGCGCTCGACACGTCGGGCCAACCCCAAGCGGTCGGGGGGGAGGAACTCTCGCGAGCCGTTGTCTCCTCTCCAGTTCCGGTGCTGGTGGATCTGTGGGCCCCCTGGTGTGGCCCGTGCCGAGCAGCGGCCCCGGTGTTCGACGCCGTGGGGAGAGCCCAGGCAGGCAGGCTCATCGTCCTGAAGCTGAACACGGACGAGCACCCCGAGACCGCCTCCTCGCTGGGCGTCCGAGGCATCCCCACCTTCATCCTTTATATGGGAGGCCGTGAGGTGGCGCGCCGCAGCGGGATGATGCCCCGCGCGGAGCTGGAGCAGTGGATCCTGGATGCGCAGCAGGGAGGCTCTCCGGGCATGAGGGTGTAGCGAGGGGAGGAGGACGCCATGGAGGAAGACCTCACGCTGCTCACGGACCTGTACGAATTCGCGATGGTGGATGCCTACCTCGACGAAGGCATGCAGGACGAAGCGGTGTTCAGCCTCTTCGTCCGTCGGCTGCCGTCGCGGCGTAACTTCCTGCTCGCCTGTGGGCTGGAAGAGGCGCTGCGCTACCTGGAGACGCTGCGCTTCACGCCGGCGGCCCTGGACTACCTCGCCTCGCTGGGCCGCTTCTCGGACCGGCTGCTGCGCTACCTGGAGCGCTTCCACTTCTCCGGGGACGTGTGCGCCGTGCCCGAGGGCACCCCGGTGTTCGCCGAGGAGCCGCTGCTGGAGGTGGTGGCGCCGCTGCCCGAGGCACAGCTGGTGGAGACCTACCTCCTCAACCAGGTCCACCTGCAGACGCTGGCGGCCTCCAAGGCCGTACGGGTGACGGAGGCCGCGGCGGGCCGTCCGGTGATGGAGTTTGGCGTGCGGCGCACGCACGGTGTGGACGCGGGGATGAAGGTGGCGCGCGCGGCCTTCATCGCGGGCGTGGGAGCCACCTCCAACGTGCGGGCCGGGCGGCGCTACGGCATTCCCGTGGCGGGCACCATGGCGCACAGCTTCGTGCAGGCCCACGAGGACGAGTTGGAGGCCTTCCGTGCCTTCAGCAGCCGCTTCCCGGAGACCACGCTGCTCGTGGACACCTATGACACGCTGCGCGGTGTGCAGCACGTGGTGCGCCTGGCGCGCGAGCTGGGCGAGGCCTTCCAGGTGCGCGCGGTGCGGCTGGACTCCGGAGACATGCTGGCGCTGTCGCGCGCGACGCGGCAGATGCTGGACGAGGCGGGGTTGCAGCGCGTCAAGCTCATCGCCAGTGGCAACCTGGACGAGGATTCCATCCAGCGGCTGCTCTCCCAGGGGGCCCCCATCGACAGCTTCGGGGTGGGAACATCGCTGGGCGTGTCCTCGGACGTGCCCTGCCTGGACATGGTCTACAAGCTCGTGGCGTACGCGGGGAAGGACCGCATCAAGCTGTCCACCTCCAAGGTGCTCTACCCGGGGCGCAAGCAGGTGTACCGGGTGGAGGAGCACGGGGTAGCGCGCAAGGACGTGCTCGCCCGCCACGGAGAGATGGTGCCGGGGCGCCCGCTGCTGCGGCCGATGATGCGCGAAGGCAAGCGCGTGGCGGGGGCCTCGCCCTCGCTGGTGGAGATTCAGGAGCACACGCGGCGGGAGCTGTCGCGGCTGCCCCCCGAGGTCCGTCGCCTCGAGCCCCTCAACCCGCCCTACCGCGTGGAGGCCAGCCCCGTGGTGGCTTGGACGCGCGAGCAGCTCATCGAGGCGTGGGCCGCGACTCCCTGACGGGCCGCTCAGTGAACCGAGTCCTCGCCTGTCCCCCACGCCGTGGCGGGGCCCTCGGCGCGAGGGGCTCCCTGCGTGGCGGCGCGGGCGATGGGCAACCGGACCCGGAACACGGAGCCCTGGCCGGGGGTGCTCTCCACCTCGATATGGCCACCGTGGGCCTCGACGATACGGCGCGCGACGGAGAGCCCCAGGCCCGCGCCGGGCGCTCGCTCGCGCGCCCCCCGCGCCCGCTGGAAGGCAGCGAAGAGGCGGAGCTGCTCCTCGGCGGAGATGCCGATGCCCTGGTCGGCGACGGAGAGCGCGGCCTCCTCGCCCTGACGCTCCACGGTCACCTCCACGCGCGTGCCCACGGGGGAGTACTTCAGGGCATTGCTCACCAGGTTGTTGAGCACCTGCTCGATGCGGATGCCGTCACAGCACAGGGGCACGGGCGTCTCGGGCAGGGACAGGCGCAGCTCATGGCCCGGCCCGGTGGCCTGGTACAGCTCCACCACGGCGCGCGCCAGCTCGCGGGCGTCACGCTCCTCGAGCTGCAGCTCCAGCTTGCCGGCCTCGATGCGGGTGGAGTCCAGCAAGTCTCCCACCATGCGGTCCAGGCGCTCCACCTGCCGGCGCGCGAGCGCGAACATCTTCTGGAGGCGCTCGGGAGAGACCTCGGCGCGGCCCGGGGCGGCGAACGCGGTGGACATCTTCAGCGCGGACAGCGGGTTGCGGAGGTCATGCGCCACCCCCGCCAGGAACGTGAGCTGATCCTCCTGCTGGCGGGTGATGGAGGAGGCCATCTCATTGAAGGTGCGCGCTACCTCGCGCAGCTCCAGGGGCCCGGTCTCGGCCGCGCGGGTGCGCTTGCGCCCGGAGGCGAAGCGGCGCATGGCCTGGCGCACCTGGGCCACCGGTCGCAGAACGGCACGGCGCACCCAGACGAGCGAGACGAGCAGCCCGATGAGGAGCAGCGCGGCGAGGATGGGGCCTCCCAGGCGGGTCAGCCGGTCCCAACGCGCGGCCTCGGCCTCGGCGTGACGGGCCTGCTTCACCTTGAGCTCGATGAGCTCTTCCAGGGAGACCAGGGCCTGATCCAGATCCGCGCCAGCCCGAGGAGACAGCCGCGCCGAGTACTCGCCATGTGCCTCCCGCTGGGCGATGAGGTAGTGCGCCACCCGCTGGCGGAGGTCGGCGATGCGCTCGCTCTCCTCCGGGGTGGTCGCGGTGCGAGAGATCTCCTCCATGAGGGTTGTCAGCTGCGTCTCCAGGAAGAAGAGCTGACGAACCCGGTCATCCGGTGCGCCGGACAGCTCATTGCTCTGGCGGTAGTGGGTGAGGAGCTCCACCTCCAGCTCCTCGGCGAGCCGGACGCCCTCGACGCTGGAGCCGAGGCTGCCGGTGACGCGGTGCAGGTAGCTGGTGAGCAGCCAGAGCGACGCAGCGGCCGCCAGCACGAGTACCCCAAGCACCGTCACCAGCGAGGTGAACATGGCCTTGAGGCTCATGAAGCCTCCACGCGCGACGGTACGAGCAGGCCTCCAGGGAATCCTTCCACGCAAGACCTCCTGGAGGAGGAACAACGCCGGGCGTGAATCTCCCCTCCTCATGGAGGCAACAAGCGCGCGTGGGGGGACCCGGCGCGCGCCTGCTCGGAGAGGGAGCCAGGGGCTCAGCGCCCGAAGCCCCCCAGGGCGGTGCGGCTGAAGCTGGCGGCACCCTGGCTCACGCGCACGGCGGACTGACTGAAGACATTGAAGGCCTGGCGGATCTCCTGAGCGCTCTGGCCCGGGGTGAGGATCCACTTGTCTTCGATGCCCATGTCTCGGAACACCTTGCGGAAGTCCGTGGTGCCGTCGCTGATGCCCATGGCGGCGACGATGTGGTTCTCGGCGCGCTGCAGGTCCTTCACCAGCGCGGCGACGTCCTTGGCGCGCGAGTTCTGCGAGTGGCAATCCCCGCCGTCGGTGATGAGCAGGGTGACGGTGCGGGCGGACACGCCGTTGCGGGTGAACTCCTGGGCCTTGGCGAGCACGGTGCCCAGCAGCACCACGGTCTGGTCATACAGGGGGGTGCCGAGGCTGGGGTTGTAGTTCTTGTCATGCATCCGCACGACGTCCTCGATGGGGCGGTACGGGTTGAGGACCGAGCCGTTGAGGTAGCGGGTGTGGAAGAGGACGGTGTCGCGCTGCTTGCTGGAGAGCAGTGCGTCGAGGACGAGGTTGTGGCCGTCGCAGACGAGCTGAGCGTTGTTGGCGTGCTGGATGCTGCCGGAGTCATCCGGCATGACAGTGACGAGGACGACCTCGCTGGACTGGACGTCATCCACGCTGATGCCGAGGCCGGCCTGGATCTGCGCGCCGAGGTCCACGACGGTGAGGGCCTGGAGGCCGGCGGGGCTGAGGACTCCCTCGGCGTGAGCGGCCTGGAAGAGCTGCGAAACCTGGGTGCCATTGCTGGTGCTCATGACAGTTTCCTCCCTTCTTCGTGTGGATCAGCCGATGCGCAGGTCGGGCCAGCTGGCGAGCGGGGTGGTCGACTTCACCAGGTGCATGCCGGCATCGGCGAAGCGCTTGAGCGCGGCGTCGGCCTGCGGCGTGAAGTCCGCGGCGAACCCGCCCTTGCCATCCGGCACGGTGACGGCCGACATGCAGTCGGTGAGCAGGTACACCTTGCGAGCGAGCGCGGCGTCCTGGGCGACGATCTCCGTGAGCAGGTCATCGATGGAGCTCTTCACGCAGTGGCTGGCGGCCTGGCCTGCGATGACGACGGCGTCGGCGGTGAGCAGCGTCTTGATGAACTGGGTGTTGCGCTGCGCCAGGGGCTGTCCGTCGTGGCGGCTGAGCACCTCGGGGCGCAGCACCGAGTAGTTCTCGGTGAGAGGGTTGCCACCCTTCACCTCGCACCACGACTGGCTGCTTCGAGCGAAGGCATGGAACAGGCGGGCCTCCTGCACCACGCCGGCCAGCGCGTGCCCGTCGCCACCGAGCAGGCAGTGCGGCGGCCAGAGATAGAGGGTGTACTTCCCGGCGCGCTCCAATTCCTCGCAGTAGTACTTCACCTGCTTGAGCAGCCAGGGGTAGTTGCCGCCGCACAGCCACTTGGCCACGGCGGGGTTGGGGCGGACCTGCCCGCGCTCGATCTGCTCCCGCGTCACCTCGCGGTACGGGGTGAGCTGCTGGTCGTTCTGGTCCACCCAGAACGAGGGGAAGAAGATCTGGTAGGCGAAGTGCGTGTCGAGGGTGGTGGTGACGTTCGTGAGGGCGCCGAGGTTGCGGTACATGAACTCGGCGATGCGGCGGCTGTCATCGATGGCGCCCTTGCCGCTGCGGCCGGCGACGTAGAGCGAGCCCTCGGGGAAGCAGAAGTCCTTCTGCACGTCGATGAGCAGCAGGTGCAGGTTGAACGTGTCGGTGGCGGACGGGGTGACGTCGTTGGCGGCGCGCCACGTGGCCGCCTCTCCCTGCAGCTTCCCGGCGTTCGGGCCGTAGCCGTAGTTGCCTGCGTTATCGGGCCGGTAGAACGACGGAAGCGGAAGCTCCTTGATCGGGTTCTTCATGGCTCTGCCCTCCTGACTGCGCCTGACTGCCATCCCCTTCGTGTTTCTTCTACACCAACATAGTGTCTGAACGACACCATGTCAAGTCGATGAGGCCTGGCGCTCGTCAGGCATTGCCTCGAGCGCGCACGGCGGACTCAGGACATGCGCAGCCCGGTGATGTCCTGGCCGCGCACGACGGTGAGCCCTCCTCGGGTGAGGAAGAGTCGGCAGTCGGCGTCGACGAAGGGCTCGGCATCGGGGAAGTCGCGGATGGCCTCGAGGCGACCCTGGCGCAGCTCCACCCGCGTCAACCCAACATCCGTGGCGGCGAAGAGCACATCCCCCGCGGCGCACTTGCCGCGCAGGGAGCCAAGCCACGAGCCGTCGCCTGCCTCGGCGTGAGCGCTGGCCCGCACCGCGCCATCGGCGCCCACCACGACGCAGTGGTGGACGGTGCGTCCGTTGCTCTCCTCCGCGAGGAACAGCCAGGCGTTCTGCCCCTCGAAGAGGCACTCCACGTCCACGAGCCTGCCCGCGGGCCACGGCAACACCAGGCCGTCCTTGATGCCGGAGCGCGCGGCGTCGAACACGAAGGCGCCGCGCAGGTTGCCCGCGCGGTGGAAGCCCAGCCCGAAGCGAGGCCCGACGAAGAGCCGCGTCTGCCCCTGCAGCACGTCACCGATGCGCTCGGGGCCCAGGGCGCCATCCCTCCACAGTCCGCCCGCCTGGGCCCAGTAGCGGTGGCGCAGGTTGGCCGCGAAGGCAGGGCGGCCTTCCGGAGCGTCCACGCCCAGCCGCTCCGGCGCGCGGCCTGGAGCGAGCACCGCCAGCTCTCCCCCTCTCCCCACGAGCGTCACCTCGCCCTGAAGCGCCCAGTGGAGCGACGGGTCGAGCGGCCCTTGGAGCACGGTGCGCCCATCCTCGCGTCGGTAGGCGCCATCCGCGTGATAGAGCCAGCGCAGCACGCCCTCTTCCGCGCACGCGTGGACGAGCACGCCGCGCGTGGAGAACAGCCGCGTGGCGGTCACCTCCCCGCGCGCGGCGCTCACCGGCGTCACGGTGGCGGCGGCGTGAGGGCTGCACGTCGGGCACGCGAGGCGGGCGTGCTCAACGCCGCACGAGGCGCAGGCGGTGAAGCGCAGCACGTCCAGCAGACGAGGCGGGAAGGGGCCGCGCACGTCCTCGACGAAGACCCGGTGGAGCTGGTGCAGCACGTCATCCGGGAGCGTGGCCAGCGGCAGCGCGGGCTTGGGGTACTGCACCTCTGGATGGAACACGGTGAGGCGCTGATGGACACGGGCTGCAGGGGTGGCGCGAGGCGTCGGCGGCGAGGGCCGGTGGATGCCGCCATAGGGCCCCACACACAGCAGACTCTGCATCAGGGCCACGGTGAAGGCGTACCAGTCGCTGTCCGGCGAGGCCGGGCGGCCCGGGTTGAGAGCGGCGCCCGTGCCGGTGAGGCGCAGTGGATCCAGGAAGCGCTCGGTGAAGACGGCGGAGAGGAAGGCGCCGAACTGGAAGCTGTCGGCGTCGATGAGGTACGCCTCCGCGCCCGAGACGAGGACGTTGAGATCATTGAAGTCCCCCACCACCACGCCGCCGCCGTGGACGGCCTCCAGGGTGTGGTGCAGGCCACGCAGCACCTCGACGACGCGCGCGGAGGTGGCGCCGGAGCGCCGGAAGGCGGGGTCACTGAAGCGCCGCAGCGGCTCGACGCTCTCCAGCTTGCGCATGGCATAGCCCAGCAGGGTGCGCCCGTTGCGCCCCGTGGCCAGCGTCTGCGGCACCACCACACGGGCCGGCATCACCTTCGGAAAGGCGGGCAGCTTGCGCTGGTGCTCATCCAACCGCGCGCGGGCGGCGGCCTGCTCCTCCGGCAGCCCCTGGTAGTCCGGGTGCTCGGGAGGCTTGAAGACCTTGAGGGCTCGCCCATCGCCCAGGTCGAACACATCCGCCTCGCCGCCCTTGCCGAGCGCGCGCGTGGGGTCTACCCGTACCTTCTTCCCTTCCAGGTAGAGGTCCATGGCGTCACACCCTCTCCATGCGGCGGCGCAGGACGATGAGGGTGGTGTCATCGGCCAGCAGCCCCGGCGTGCGCACGAGGCGGCGCGCGGTGAAGTCGGCGCGGACGGACTCCCGGCCGAGCAGCGTGAGCCGACGGCGCAGCGCATCCGGGTTCTGGAAGTAGCGCTCGTTGGACCAGTACTGAGACAGCGGGCCCACCGGCTCCTCGGTCTCGGCCACCCGGGCCTCGGTGAGCTTGCCGAGGTCCACCGCGCCATCCGTGCCCAGCATCAGCGCCACCACTTCTTCGGTGGGCACGAGCGCCTGCCGCTCCAGGGGCACTGCTCCCTCGGACAGCAGCCCATAGGCGAGGTACGGCGGAGCGTTGTGGGGGAAGGGCCCCAGCGCGTGTACCTCCCCATTGAGGGCCCACAGCCCATCTCCCGCCGAGAACACCAGCGTGCGCGAGGGTGTCACCACCGCGCCCACCACCGTGAACAACAGGTGCTCACCCACGAGCGAGGAGCCCAGTTGCGAGGTAAGCGAGGAGAGGAAGCCCAGCACCTCGGCGCGCACCGTCTCGAGGAACTCGGGCGCCTCCAGGGAGATGCCCCGCTCGAGCACCGCGAGGGCCACATCGGCCACGCACCGTGCGCCGAGCTGCGCGCCCACCTCGCTATGGGCCGCGCTGCCACACCCGTCCGTCACCACGGCGGCGAGCACGTCCCCCCGAGAACGCACGCACAGCGCATCCTGGTTGTTGCGGCCCGCGCGAGCGTGCTCGCGGCCCATCACGGAGGCAGCGGCGATATCGAAGGCAGGAAGCATGGGACACACCTCTCCCGAGCCCCGCGCACGGGGTCGGTGGAACGGGTGGGGACAGTCAGCGGTGGAGCGGCTACAGCTCGAAGTTGAAGCCGGCCTTCTCGAGCTGTTTGTACTTCTTGTGGTCGAACCGGTAGAGGCGCGCGGCGCGGTGGGAGACGTCCTGCTCCACCTCGTCGAGCTCCTCCAGCAAGTCCATGGAGAGGATCTTCTTGCGGAAGTTCCGCTTGTCGAGCTCGCGCTCCAGAATCACCTCATAGAGCCGCTGGAGCTGGGTGAGGGTGAACTTGGGCGGCAGCAGCTCGAAGCCGATGGGCTGGTAGCGCACCTTGCCCTTGAGCCGCTGGAGCGCCGTGGCGAGCACGTCCGAATGGTCGAACGCCAGCTTCGGCGTATCCCAGACGGAGAACCAGGCCGCCTCGCGCGCGTCCGTCGCGGCATGCACGACGTTGTGGTCGCTCAGCTTCACCAGGGCGAAGTACGCCACGGTGACGACGCGCCCCCGAGGGTCCCGGCTCGGCTCTCCGAAGGTGTAGAGCTGCTCCAGGTGGCTGGGGCGGATGCCGGCCTCCTCCGCCAGCTCCCGGCGCGCCGCGTCCTCCAGCGACTCCTCCATCCGAACGAAGCCGCCGGGCAGCGCCCACTTGCCCACGAAGGGCTCCACGCCCCGCTGGATGAGGAGCACCTTCAGGTCTCCCTCATCCATCCCGAACACCACGCAGTCCACCGTCAAGGCGGGCCGTGGGTACTCGTAGGTGTGGCTCACGCGCGCTCTCCTTGGGTATCCCGTCAACACAAAACATAGTGTTGAGGCGACACTAAGTCAAGACAACGCGCCAGGCGGCTATGCCGAGACGAGGCTGGAGAGCCTGCGCCAGTCGACGAGCTGGACGCTCTCCTCGGCGAGCTCGAACTCCACGGAGCGGCGCATGCCGAGCAAGTCGCCAGCAATCTGGAAGGGCACCTCGCGGTCGAAGTCCATGCGCACGCGCTCGACGAGGAAGTCGTGCATGTTGCGCATGGGGTGCTCACCGCGCCACAGCTTGAACATGTTGCGCGTGGCCTCGAGCACGCTGGCACCGTAGACGCGCACCGAGAGGCGGTGAGGCATGGCCTGGGCGAAGGGGAAGGCCTTGAAGCCAAAGCCCCACTCGGGCGTGGTGGCGGCGCCCGCGACGCCCACGGGGCCACGGTACAGCAGGGCGCCCGTGTCGCCGTTCGGCAGGGGGCGGATGGCGCGGTGCGCATCCACGGTGAGGGCGGGCGCGCCGAGGTTGTAGACGGAGACCCGCGGGGTGTTGTCGCCGAACACGTGGCGGGGAATGGTGCGGGTGAACATCGCGCCCAGGTAGCCGCGCAGGCCGGACTGGGTGCCCTTGAGCGGGCCCGCGGAGGCGAGCTGGCTCTTGAAGTCCTGAATCATCTCCGCGTCCCAGCCCGTGCCGGCGAAGGGAGCCAGGCGGCCCTCCACGCGCACGAGGCCGAAGGGACGCAGGGGCGGCAGGCGCTCGCCATAGGCGGCCAGCTGCTTGAGGGCCACTGCGGGCCGGGGAGCGCCGGTGACATGGGCCCACGCGTTGCCGGTGCCGAGCGGGAGCACGCCGATGGCGGGGAGCGCCAGACCCTGGGCGCGCATCTCATTGAGGAGGCCGGTGATGGTGCCGTCGCCGCCGCCCGCGAGCAGGAGCGAGGGGGGGTTGGTCCGCAGTTGCTGGTCGATCCAGGTGCGGGCCTCGTCCATCGAGCGGGTCAGGGCCACGCGGGCACGGGGGAGGAATCGCTGCACGAGGCCTCCGACGACTTCGGAGCCACGGCGGGCACGCAGGTTGACGAGGACGGCGATGTTCATAGGCGGCAGGACTCTCCCCAAGCCATGTCATGGCCCTGTCACGACAGGCGGGGTGGTGGGTGTCATTCCTCCAGGTGTCCGAAGGTGGACGTCACGCTCCGAGCGCTTCCACGACTCGGAGCCCGAGGCGGCGCCCTGCCGCACTGCGTCGCAGGGAGGCGACAGAGGCCAGGAGGCCTCCGGCCAGCAGGAGGCGCTTGAACCACAGCCGAGCAGGGGAGCGGTAGCCGGCACTGCGGCCGGTCCCCTGGGCCATGGGCTGGAAGAGATTGCCCGAGGTGCGGGACTGGCGCCGATCCTCGAAGTGCTTGGACTCGGTCATGGAGCGCATGGCCTTCTCGGAGGCCCAGGGCAGCAGGGTGTGGAGCGCGGCGAAGACACGGCGGGAGGGCCCGATGAAGAGCTCGCGACGAGGGCGCTCGAGGACGCGGGCGATGGCGCGAGCGACGCGCTCGGGAGAGTAGATGGGCTCCACGGGGCGCAGGCGCCAACCGGTGTAGTTGGCGGAGTGCTGCCACAGAGGTGTGTCGACGGCGGCGGGGAGGACGGTGCAGACGTGAATGCCCGTGCCCTCGAACTCCTGGCGGATGGAGGAGGAGAAGCCGCGCACGGCGAACTTCGAGGCGGCATACGCGCTGACATAAGGCCCGGCGGTGGAGCCGAAGACGGAGGAGACATTGACGAGGGTGCCCCGGCCCTGGCGGCGGAACTGGGCGAGCGCGGCGCGAGCGCCGTACACGGTGCCGAAGAAGTTGGTCTCCATCACCTGGCGGAAGGCCTCGTCAGGGGTCTCCTCCAAGCGGCCGAGCAGGTAGACGCCCGCGTTGTTCACCCAGCCATCGATGCGGCCAAAGGCCTGTACAGCCTGGGCGGCGAGAGCACGGACGGCGTCGGCCTCGGAGACATCCGTGGGAATGGAGAGACAACGGATGCCGAGGGCCTCGCACTGCTGGGCGAGCTCATCGAGCGGCTCTTCGCGGCGCGCGGCGAGGACAAGGTGAGCACCCTTCTTGGCCAGCACGAGCGCCGTGGCACGGCCAATGCCGCTGGATGCACCGGTGATGACGATGACCTTGCCCTTCCAAGCGCGCTTCATGCGGCCCTCCCGGATGGTCCCTCCCCGCGCAAGATGGGGGAGGAAGTCCATTGGCGCACCTCGTCATGAACCGCCGCGCTGGGGAGCAAGCCAGGGAGCAGGCCTTCGCCGAGTCTCCGAATCGGGACTGGAGTCCAAAAACGAGACGGTCCGAGAGAGGTAACACGGGAGGTAGGAAAGCTTTGGGCGGAGGCTGACCTGGAGGGTCAGGAACTCGCGGCCAAGTTCCCGAAAGGCCAAGGCTTTCGAAGTTCCGGGGGGGGGCGGTTGTGGAGAAGCACGAGCGGCTGGTATCTCGGCTCCGCCTATCCGGTAGTGAACGGAACACTCCCTGCAATCCAGGGTCGCTCGATGATCCCAACCAAGCCCCTCTTCCTCTCCGCCGTCGTCCTTCTGACAGCCTGCATCAACCTTCCGGACATCGACGCTCCCCAAGCAGAGATACAGGTCGTTACCCCCAGCGAGACTGCGTACACGAACGGTACCCTCGAGTTGAAAATGGAGGTGACAGGCGCTCCCCCAGACAAGGTCGAGTTGCTGGCAGGTGACGAGGTTCTCGCGACACTCGACCCGCCATACTCCTTCCAGTGGGACACGACCTCCGTGCCCGAGGGGCGCTACCGCATCATGGGCCGCGTGCATATCGCGGGTCAGTCCTTCACCAGCGCCGCACGCGAGGTGGTCGTGGACCGGACAGCGCCCCAAGTGGTGTCACGCACGCCAACACCTGGAGCACAGAACGTCTCGATCCACGAACGGATTCAGGTGGTGTTTTCGGAGCCGATCCAGTTCAGCACCACGCCTCAAGAGTTGATGCACCTGACCCAGAACAGCCTTGATATTCCTTGTACTGCCTCATTGAGCGCGGACGGCAATTCCGTCACGGTGACTCCCTTGTCCGCGTTGAGTGCTCCCAGCACAGCAACCCTCACCTTGAACGGCAGCGTGACAGACTTGGCTGGCAATACCCTGCCGCATCCCTCTGACCCATGGGCGTGGCAGTTGCCTTCCTGGCTCATCTGGGGCCCCATCGACGGCGCCACAGCCCCTGCCACCAATGCCTCGCTTGCCAACTACGAACTCGACAACCTTGGCAACCCCGTGGTTGCTTGGGCTATCCCCTCCTCCCCTGCTGACGAGCTCCACTTGTACCGATGGGAGGGAGCTTGGACACATCTCGGTGGTGACCTGAGCGCCTATCCAGGCAACACCCCTGCATCCGAAGTCTCGATTTCCATCGATAACTCCGCCCAAACTTTTGTGATTTGGCGCGAGAACGATGGAACTTCCAACAAGATACTTGTCCGTCGCTGGAACAGTAGCTCATGGGCTCCTCTCAGTGGCGACGCAACGACTCCACTGGAAGGTTTCTGGCCCCAATTGAAATTCGACCCTTCCGGCAACCTTGTTCTCACAAGGGCTGAACTGAGGGGAACCTCCAACTGGTTTTGTACCCATCGCTGGACCGAGTCCCAGTGGGAAGCGATTGGGGACTGCATTAACTCAAGGACGGCAAGCGCGGATGCTTTTCCTGTTCTCACTTTTAGAAACACGGGTCACCCAGCCCTTGGATGGATCAGCCCCAAGGAAGCGTCCTCAAACATCCTGTACTACTATTGGAACGGCAGCACCTGGATAGACCTTGCGGATGACGCGGGAACTGAATTCGATCAATACGTCGCCTATGGAAGCTACCTCTCCTTGCAAACCACGACCTCAGGGCACCCACTGGTAGTATGGACTGAGAAGGAGAATGACCGCGACTATATCCAAACTCATCTTTGGTCTGCCACTCAGTGGCTCCCTCTGGGAAGCAGGATCGCTGTAAACTCTTCCAATCCACCAAATTACGCCGTCGTTATCGAAGAATCCGGCACGCCTCTCCTCGCTTGGTCTCGATATACTCTTAGCGGGCTAGACCATCAACTTCACGTCTGGCGGTGGGCAGACAATGAATGGCGCCCCATCAGCGAACCGCTCGTCTTTGAAAGCTTACGTGGCAACATCCGGATACATCCCAACAAACTGGGGCATATTCTGATCTCCTGGGTAGAGAGCCGCGGAGGCTCCACTGCCCCCAGAGTCCACTTTCGACGCTTTAATCGCTAGCCCTGGCCATTGCGCTTCTTTCCTTAACACTCCACAACCAGCTCCCATGAAAAAGCTATACGTCACACTCGCCACACTCCTTTCGCTGACCGCACACGCCGCCCCCAAGCGACTGGTGGTGGCCAGCGGGGAGTGCAAGGACGCGGAGCTCAGCAGCCATGCCAAGGCGTTCCATGACACGCTCCAGTCCCGACAGGCCGAGGAACTTCTCAGCCTCGCGGCCTTCAACGAGCGCCTCTTCCCTCCCGCCTCCAAGAGCTTCGAGGATATCCAGCGCCAGCTCGATGCCGCGCAGAACCAGTTCTACGAGGCGCGCTACGCCAAGGCCGAGCAGGCCATCGACGAGGCGCTCAAGGAGATCTCCCGCCTCCCCGTCGGCGATACCCGCTGGCAGCTCTACCTCAACGCCCAGCTCCTCCATGCTCTCAACTACCGCTCCATGGGCAAGGTGAAGGAGAGCGACACCGCCTTCCTCAACGTCCTGCGCCTCAAGCCCCAGCACAAGCTGGACCCCGCTCTCTACGCCCCCTCCATCCGCCAGGCGTTCGACAAGGCCCGGGGCGAGCTCGCCAAGGCCAAGAAGGTCAAGCTCGCCGTGAGGTCCACCGTCCCCGCCTCCGACGTCTACCTGGATGGCCTCAAGGTGGGTCAGACACCCTTGAATCTCGAGGTCCTCGCGGGCGCCTACGACATCACCCTCGTGAAGGGCTCCGCCGTCAGTTTTCCGCGTCAGATCCAGGCTCAAGGGTCAGACACTCCCATCCTGGTTGATCTCGCCTACGAGGGCTCCGTCACCGCCAGCCCCTATCCCTGCCTTGCCGCTACGGACAGGGCCGATGAGCGCACGCTCAGCCATGCCATCCGTCTCGGTGGCACTCTCGGCGTCGAGGAGGTCATCCTCGTCCGCCTGGAGCGCCCCAGCAGCGGGCCCAACTGGTTCGCCGCCATCGTGCTCAATGTCGAGGGTGGCCAGAAGGTTCGCGAGGGCGGATTCAAGACCCAGGGCTTCGATGCGCCCCTCGACTCCCTCTCAGCCCTCGTGGACTTCGTCACCACGGGCAAGGACCAGCCCCCCCTCGTCGTGTCCAATACCAATGGCAAGGCCCCCTGGGTTCAGTCCTCCGGCGCTCCGGTGTCCTCCGGTCCTGGGACTCCCTCCGACCCGGATATTTCGGCGCCGGATCGGCTCCTGGAGGGGGGGGAGGCTTCGTCTCGAACCGGCTCGGGCTCCACCTCGGCCCTGCGCGTGGCCTCTTATGTGACGCTGGGCGCCGGCGTCGCCGCCCTCGGTGGCGCCGGCGCCGTGCGGCTCATGGCCCAGAAGGATCTCGACGCACTCGAGCAGCGGCTCAACGCCAGCGGACGCATCAACGCCAACGACGCGGAGTCCCTCGAGCTTCGTGACTCGCTCGCTTCCAAGGGCAACATGATCACCGGGCTCCTCATCGGCTCGGGGGCCGCGATCACCACGGGGGCCGTGCTCTTCCTCGCGTCTCCCTCCCATGAGCCCCCGCCCGTCAGCGTGGGTGTCTCACCCAGCCCCGGAGGGGCTTCCGTTTCCCTCTCGGGCTCGTTCTGAGCACGCGTCTGGGTAGAGTGCGCCCCCATGCGCACTCTGCTTGCCCTGCTGCTGGCCACCAGCGCCGCCTCCGCCGCCCCGGTCCGGACCTTCCGCGTCGACTACTTCCACACCGGGAACGCTACCGAGGAGCGCTTCAGCCTCGACCGGCTCGTCCTCGAACCGCTCCCGTGGCCCGGTAACCCCTCGCGCCCCGTCGACGAGACCAACCTCGGCAAGTACCTCTTCGAGGTCCGCGACAGCGCCACCAACCGCCTCCTCTACTCGCGCGGCTTCGCCTCCATCTATGGCGAGTGGGAGACCACCTCGGAAGCCAAGGAGGTTCACCGCACCTTCCACGAGTCCTTGCGCTTCCCCGCTCCCGAGAAGCCCGTCCAGGTCCTCCTCAAGAAGCGCGATGCCCGAAACGCCTTCCGGGAGATCTGGTCCCTCGCCGTCGACCCGAAGGACATGTTCGTCGACCCGTCCGCTCCCGCCTCGCCCGGGCCCCTGTTGCCGCTGCTCCAGAGCGGGCCTCCCGCCGAGAAGGTCGACCTGCTCATCCTCGGCGACGGCTACACCGCCCAGGAGCGCCCCAAGTTCGAGAAGGACGCGCGCCGCCTCGTGGACATCCTCTTCACCTTCTCGCCCTTCAAGGAGCGCAAGGCCGACTTCAACGTCTGGGGCCTCGTCCCCGCCGCCGCCGAGTCCGGCATCTCGCGGCCGTCCACCGGCATCCACCGCCGCTCCCCCGTGGGCGCCACCTATGACGCCTTCGGCAGCGAGCGCTACGTGCTCACCTTCGATAACCGCGCCTTCCGCGACACCGCCGCCTTCGCGCCCTACGACTTCGTGGAGATCCTCGTCAACGGCAACACCTACGGAGGCGGCGGCATCTTCGGCCTCTATGGCACCGTGGCCTCCGACAGCCTCTGGTCCCCGTACATCTTCGTCCACGAGTTCGGCCACCACTTCGCCGGCCTCGCCGACGAGTACTACACCTCCGACTCCGCCTACCTGCCCGCCGAGGACCGCCCCGAGCCCTGGGAGAAGAACGTCACCGCGCTCAAGGACCCCGCGCAGCTCAAGTGGAAGGCGCTCCTCTCACCCGCCACGCCCCTGCCCACGCCCTGGAGCAAGGAGGCCTACGAGACGCACGCTCGCGACATCCAGCAGCGCCGCCGGCAGATTCGCGCCGAGCGCCGCCCCGAGTCCGAAATGGATGCCCTCTTCACCCGCCAGCGTGACTGGGAGGAGAAATTCCTCTCCTCCCAGAAACACTCCGGCAAGGTGGGCGCTTTCGAGGGCGCCATGTACGAGGCTCGCGGCTACTACCGCCCCCAGGTCGACTGCGTCATGTTCACCCGCGACCGCGTGCCCTTCTGCGGCGTGTGCCAGCACGCCCTCACCGAAGTCATCGAGCTGTACGCCGGAAAACCCGCCAAGTCGGGCGCGTCATCACCGTGAAAACAGACCTCGCGCGTTAATCCATGTGTGACATGCCGATGGCATGGAGCGGCAGCGTGGACGTGCCTTCCGGAGTGGGTGTAAGGGTATTCGCATCCAGACACCCCAGGGAGGTTGTTCATGTTGAAGCGCAGCTGGCTCCAGGCGCTCTGTGCCGTCGTGTGCGTACTGGCGCTCGCGGGATGTGGTGGCGATGAGTGTACGAGCCCTACGGACTGTCGTAACGAGAAGGGAGCTCCGCCCGCAGGCAAAACGTACGCCTGTGTAGAGAACAAGTGTGAGTTGAGGGATGCGCCGGACACCGAGGTGAAGTGCGAGCCCGAGTGCGCCAGTGGCCTGGTCTGCGACACCAGCTCCGGCACTGGCGTGTGCCGCACCTGCTCGGCGACCGCGGGCTGCACCGCGCCGCTCATCTGCGACGTGGCGGCCAACAACGGCCAGGGCGTGTGCAAGACCTGCACGGACTCGACGACCACCGGCACCGACCTGGGCTGCGCCTCCAACGCCCCGGTGTGTGACACCTCGGGCAGCAACGGCCAGGGCGTGTGCAAGACCTGCGCGGACTCGGCCTCGGGCACGGGCGCCGACCAGGGCTGCTCCACCAGCACCCCGATCTGCGACGCCACCGCCAACAGCGGCGCGGGCGTGTGCAAGGCGTGCTTCGACACGGCCTCGGGTACTGGCCAGGACCTGGGTTGCTCGGCGACCTCCCCTGTCTGCGACCCCACGTCCGCCAACGGCGTGGGCGCGTGCAAGACCTGCACGGACACCGCGCAGGGCACCGACACCGACCTGGGCTGCTCCGACACCGCCCCCATCTGCAACACCACCGCCAGCGGCGGCCGCGGCGCGTGCAGGGCGTGCGTGGACTCGCTCACGGGTACCGACCTGGGCTGCTCCGACACCGCCCCCATCTGCGACACCTCGGGCTCCAGCGGCGTGGGCGTGTGCAAGACCTGCACGGACTCGGCCACGGGCACCGGCACGGATCAGGGCTGCTCTGCCACCACTCCCATTTGTAACCCCGACGCCAACAGTGGCTCCGGCGTGTGCAAGGTGTGCGCGACCTCGGCCACCGGTGGTACGGACGTGGGATGCTCGGCGACCACGCCTGTGTGTGACCTGGACGCCAACAATGGCGCGGGCGCCTGCAGGTTGTGCGCGGACACAGCTACGGGCGCGGCGACCGACACGGGCTGCAGCGCGACCTCCCCCCTGTGCGCGCCCACGGCCAACAATGGCGCCGGCGCCTGCAGGGTCTGCATGAATACCGTGGGCCCTGACGAGAGCGGCACGGACGTGGGGTGCTTTGCTCCCACCTCCATCTGCGACACCGCGGCCGCCAACGGCGCTGGCGTGTGCAAGGTCTGCCTGGGCGCCGAGGGGTGCCCCGGCGCGCAGACGTGCAACGCAACGGGTACTGCCTGCGAGGGCTGCGAGGGCGATGCCTCGTGTACCAACCCGTCGACCCCGATCTGCAAACCGCCTCCTCCGGTCTCGACCTGCGTGGAGTGCGTCGAGAACGCGAACTGCACCACCGCGACCCGGCCCGCCTGCAACGCGACCAACTTCTGCGGATGCACGGACGACGATCAGTGCCTGGCTGCGGCCGGCAACACCGACTTCTGCGACCTGACGGCCAACAACAGCCGCGGCGAGTGCAAGGTCTGCCTCACGGACGCGAACTGCCACTCGGTGGACCAGAACAAGCCCTACTGCGACAGCCAGACAGCCTGCATCCAGTGCCGCACCACTGCTGACTGCGCCCTGACTCAGGTGTGCAACACCACCCTCAAGGCCTGTGAGGCCGCCCCAGGGGCGGACCCCGCTACCACCAGCGCGCAGATCGCCGCGTTCATCGCTGCTGACCCGATCGTCTACGATCCGGGGCTCCCCATCGAGAACGCCTTCGTCACCTACATCAAGCCGGCCGTGGGCGCGGACGCCGCAGGCTTCTTCCTCCAAGCGGAGGCCAATGGTCCGGCCATGTTCGTGGAGACGGATCCCTCAGCGCTGCAGGTGGGTGACCGGGTCACGATCTCCGTGACCCAGAAGTCGCTGAGGAGCGGCATCGATGCGGCCACCACCCTAGCCGCGGCTCCGACCATCGTGTCCCGGGGCCATCCGGTGCAGAACCTGAACACGGCCACCCCTGCGGGTCTCGCGGTCGACCACTCCGCGAAGGCCGACACCGAATTCACCGTCGAAGCCAACCTCAACCAGTATGAGAGTGAGCTCGTCAGCTTCACGGGGACCCTGGGAACGGGTCCCAGCTCGCTAGGCACGGGGCACGTCGGCTTCCAGTTCACGACGACGGGCATCACGACGGGCAACAACAACGTCCGGCTCCGCGTGGCGACCACCGTGTCTGATCAGTACGAGATGGTTTCCGGCTGCCAGTTCACGCTCAAGGCGGGTCCGATGTGGCGCTTCACGCCTTCCGCCACCAGCAACGCGGCTCAGCCGTCGGCTTACTACGCCTCGGACCTGAGCGTGAGCTGCCCTGGCCCCAAGCTGCTAAGCGCTCTGCCCAGCTCACTGACGCAGGTGGTGCTGACATTCGATCGTCGGATCGACCCCAACAGCATCACCGACGCCGCGACTCAGTTCATCTTCGAGACCGGGCTCACCACCACGGACGCGCAGGTCAATGAGCGGCAGGTCACCCTGACCACGAGCACGCAGACCCCGGGGACGACCTATAACCTGACGGTCGCGAACACCATCAAGGACACGGTCGGCACCCCTGTGCAGGCCGATGCGGACACGGCCACATTCAAGGGCTACCGGGTCCCTGCGGTGCTGCGCATCACCGAGGTCCAGCCGACCATGACCGGCAATGCCGACCTCGTGGAGCTTGTCGTCGTCACCGGGGGCAACGTGGAGAACTTCACGCTCAATCAGGACGTGAACGCGCCGACGCTCCTGGCCACCTTCCCCGATGCCACCGTGGCTGCGGGGGACATCATCGTCGTGCATATGAACACACCTTCGATGACCAGCGAGACGACTGGCAAGACTCAGTTCCCGTCCAGCGGCACGGCCACCAACTACGACACCGCGTGGGACTTCAAGGGAGGTACGAACCACATCACGTACTCCAGCCGCGTGCTGGTCATTCGGGATGCGGTCAGCAACATCCAGGACGCCACTCCCTTCATTCGGACGGAAGGAACGCCTCCCGCCGCCTTCGCCGGCAACCTGCAGGCCATCCAGGCCGCCGGTCACTGGAGCCCCGTGGACTGCGGTGGAGTGCCATGCACCCTCACCTCGACGCCCACGGCCCTCGAGGTCTCGGCCGACTGGACGGGCCTGCCTACTTCGAACTCCACCACCGCGACCAACAGTGTTCGGCGCGTCTCCGCCACCGACACCAACAGCAAGGCAGACTGGGCGACCGGTGCTCCGACGTGGGGCGTGATCAACCCGTAGGCCCATATTGAGCCTCAGGGCTCAGCGCTGAAAACCAGAGGGGCCGCGACTCCCAAGGGTCGCGGCCCTTCTCTTTTTCACGGGGGACGCGAGATGGAGTCCGCGGGGGGTGGGGGCCGCAACACGATCACCTCCCTGGCGATCCACTCTCCCTGATGCACCTCGTAGGAGACCTGGATCTCCGCGCCCGCCTCCACCGTCCTCCGGCTCACCTCCTGCCCCTTCCGCACGAAGCGCGTGTCCGGCTCGATGCGCACCTCTTGCTCCGCTCCCGCCTCGTCCCAGAAGAGCAGCTCGTCGTCTCCCACCCACTCCACCTTCCCCTGCGCCCGCGCCGTCGGTGCCTCCCGCCCCGAACCGCCCTGCCCCGGCGCCTCTCCTTCCCCCACCTCCGCCCGCAAGTCCCTGCCCTGCGCGTCCAGCTCCTCCGGCGTCGGCACCCGCTCTCGCGCCAGCAGCCCCCGCAGCACCTCGGAGCGCGCCTCGCGCTCGTAGCCGCTCGGCTCCTCGTCCCCGCTCTGGCACGCGTATCCCCAGCCGCAGAGCCCCACGGCCAACGCTATCGCTGTCCATTGACGCAGCCGGCCCATCGCGTCACTTCCCCCTTTCGCACTTCCCTCCGCTTCACTCCTGAAGATGGGGGCTTCACCCCATGAGGAGAATCCGGGGGTGGACGTCGCTTCGCCCCCTCCCGCCGACTCCCAAGGAACAGGCTCGCACCCCCTCGCTCCCTGGCTCGCTCCCCCTTCCCTTCCCTCACTCCAGGTAGGGGCCCTTCCAGAAACGACCCAACCTATTAGATACTGTCGGAATCGACGATGGGCTCCTCCCCTCCTTCATCCGTGGCGTGGGCCGCTTACGCCTCTTTCCTCTCGGAACGCTGGCCTCGGCGCACCCGGCAACTGTGTCAGACCGTCCTGGTAGGTAGTGTGCTTCTGCTCCTGGGCGACGTGCTCATGGTCCAGTTCGGCGCCTTGCCTTCCCCCCACTCCGTGCTCGCGGTCGCCGGGGTCCGCTTCGCGTGCCTGCTGCTCCCCCTAGGCGTGCTCGGCTTCATGGCCCGCATGGCCCGCTGGGAGGTCGGCCCCTGGCTCGGCCTGTTCTCCACCGCCGCCTGGCTCCTCGCCAGCCAGGCGGCCTTCTACTTCGCCGGCACCCAGCGCTCCCTGCTCCACGCCACCCTCCTCTTATGGAGCGTCTTCTTCATCCCCATGGTGCTGCCGCTCAACTCCCTGGCGCGCGGCCTCTTCTACGCCTTCATGGTGATGAGCTACGCCGTGCTGGACCTCTCCCTGGACCCCAGCCCCCAGCTCACCCCTCGCATGCTTGGCATTGGCGCCATGACCGTGGGCACCGTGTCCATGGCCTGGACCCTCGAGCGCGTCCTGCGCTCCCTGCGCCGCCAGTTCTTCCTCAAGCAGGAGATGGGCTCCACCCTGCGCACCCTGGAGGCCTCCCGCACCCAGGTGGGCGATGCCACCGACACGCTCGGACAGCTCGTCGAGACGCTGCGCGACTCCACCCTGGAGCTGTCCAGCGAGTCCTCTCGCGCCCACATGCAGACCGAGCGCATCGCCCTGGCCAGCGAGGCCGTGGCTCGCATGGCCCGGGCCTCCTCGGCGCGGGCCTCCGGCGCCAGCAGCATCGTCTCCCAGGCCACCGGCCACACCCAGCGCATCGATGACGAGATGGGCCTGGTCGAGAGCGGCATGCAGAGCATCGCCAAGGCCATCATCCACACCGAGGCCAGCCTCCGGGAGTTGGAGACCCACGCTCGTCAAATCGTCGCCTTCACCGAGACGCTCCAGGAGTTCGCCAACCAGACCGACGTGCTCGCCCTCAACGCCGCCATGGAGGCCGCGCGCGCCGGGGATGCCGGTCGCAGCTTCGCCGTGGTCGCCCGCGAGGTGCGCAAGCTCGCCGAGGCTTCCAAGCACAGCTCCGTGAAGATCAACGACGTGGTGCGCGGCATCCGCATCCAGCTCGACGAGACGCTGCTCGGCATGGGCACCATCCGCGAAACCACCCACCAGTTCGAGAGCAGCTTCACCGACGCGCGCAAGACGTTGGAGTCCATCCGCGGCATCGTCACGCAAATCGAAGGGCTGATGCGCTCCACCATGGAGGACGCCAGCGAGCAGGCCGGCGCCACCGAGGCCATCTCCTCGGGCGCCTCGCAGCTCCAGAGCCTCATCGAGTCGCATGCGCGGATGAGCGCCGATGTGGCCATCACCGCCGACCGACTGGGCCAGCTGGCCGATGAGCTGCGCGCGCTGCTGCCTCGCAAGGAGGCTCGCGCCGAGCCGCCAGCGACGCCCAACGCGGGGCCCTCGCTCGCCGACTCCCCGCTCGCCGGCCAGCACGTGGTGGTGGCCTAGGGCCGTGTCATAGGGCGTGACAGACCGTCACGCGGCGTTACACCCCTCGGGAAGCGCCCCGAGGGAGCGGCGCTGGCACGGCGTTTTGCATTGGGACTCCACGTACCCAGGAGAGTCCCATGAACCGCTTCCTTGCCGCCCTCACCGCCGCCCTGCTGCTCACCCCGTCCCTGGCTCCCGCGCAGGAGGCAGGCACGGAGTTCGACCTGCGCGACTTCGAGGCCGGCGAACCCGTGCTCGCCTACAACCTCGCCGTGGTGCCCCTGCACACCCGCAAGGGCCCTCCGTATGACGACTACACCGTGCTGGAGGAGGCCCAGAACGCACGCAAGGTGGACGTGCGCGAGGTGGGCGATGGCAACGTGCCCGAGCTGTCCGTGCGCAACCGCGACGAGCGCCCCATGTACCTGCTCGGCGGCGAGGTGCTGCTGGGCGGCAAGCAGGACCGCATGGTTCAGTCCGACGTGGTGCTGGATGCCGGCGAGCGCCGCCGCGTCCCCGTCGTCTGCGTCGAGCAGGGCCGCTGGGAGGGGCAGGACCTGAGCTTCCGCCCCGGCCTCGCCGTGGCCCACCCGGACCTGCGCCGCGCCGCCCTCTTCTCCGAGCAGGGCGCCGTGTGGAACGAGGTGGCCCGCAAGTCCCAGGTCTCCGGCGTCTCCAGCGAGACGGGCACCTACCGGCGCGTGCTCCAGGACGCGACGCTGCGGAAGCGCATCGGCCAGTACCTCGACGAAATCCAGGCCAAGCTGCCGCGCGACGAGCGCATGGCGGGCCTGGCCGTCGCCATCAACGGAGAGCTGGAGGTGGTGGACGTCTTCGACAGCCCCAAGCTGTACGGCAAGCTGGAGCGCAAGCTGCTGGCCTCCTACGTGCTGGCCGCCATCGAGAAGCAGCCGGGCCGCGCCGAGCAGGCCGAGCAGGGCCAGGCCAAGGCGCGCTCCCTCAAGAAGAAGGACATCGACGCCTTCGTGGGAACCCCCAAGGAGGGGCAGAAGAAGGTGTTCCGCACCAAGGGCAAGGCCATTCACGGCACCTTCTTCGGCTCCACCGAGGGGAAGAAGTAGACACAGCCCCCGTGTCCAACCCCCCACGTCCCCGGGCTATCGCTAGAATGGGGACGTGGCGAGACTGGTGGCGATGTTCGGCCCGTGCCGGGGCATAGCGCGAGAATTGGATGCACCCCTCATCGTCGGCCGGGCCGCCGAGGGCGGGCTCCAACTGCTGGACGACAAGGTCAGCCGCGAGCACTGCGCCATCGACCCCATCGGCCCCGCGGGCCACGTGCTGAGGGACCTGAGCTCGCGCAACGGCACCTGGCTCAATGGCCAGCTGCTCCAGGAGCCCACCCGCCTGCGCCCCGGAGACCACATCTCCGTGGGCGAGAGCGTGCTGGTGTACGAGCCCTCCTTCGATGCGCTGCGCGCCCGGGACGGGGAGTCCACCCTGGTGCTCACCCGCTCCCGGACGGAGGCGGCCCGGAGCGGCACCGCGCCCTCCCCCGAGGCGCTGGCCCGCGCCGGAGAGCTGGCCCTGCGCGCCGCCAACGCGCCCTCCCCCGAGGCCGGCGTGGGCCTCGTGCTCGAGGCGATCCGCGCCGCGCTCCATCCCACGGCCCTCACCGTGCTGCGCCTGGCCGCCAATGGCTCCATGCGTCCGCTGCTGGCCCGCCCCCTGGGCGCCCACCTCACCGTGAGCCGGGAGCTGGTGGACTCGGCGCTGCGGACCGGCCGCGCCCTGACGATGCCCGAGGCCCAGGCCTTCCCCGACACCGACAACCTGCGCACCCGCGTGCGCCGGGGCGAGGCGCATGTCCTCTGCGCGCCGCTGTACGTGGCGGGCCAGCCCGCGGGCGCGCTCTGCCTCATGCGCGAGACGGCCTTCAGCGACGAGGAGCTGGCGCTGGCCGGAGCGCTCGCCGGCGCCGCCGGGCCCTCGCTGTGCCCTCCCTCCGAGCCGCTGCGCGCGAGCGTCCCCAGCTACGTGCCTCCCGTGGCCGAGAGCGCTTCCATGCGCGAGGCCCTGCGCGTGGCCACCGCCGCCTCGCAGGTGCAGTCCACCGTCCTCATCACGGGCGAGAGCGGCACCGGCAAGGAGGAGGTGGCGCGCGCCATCCACTCCCTGGGCGCGCGTTCTCGCGGGCCCTTCATCGCCGTCAACTGTGGCGCCATCCCCGCCGAGCTGGCCGAGAGCGAGCTGTTCGGCCATGAGAAGGGCGCCTTCACCGGGGCGGTGAGCGCCCGCCCCGGCGTCTTCGAGCAGGCCGATGGCGGCACCCTCTTCCTGGACGAGGTGGGAGACCTGCCCGCGCCGCTCCAGGTGAAGCTGCTGCGCGTGCTGCAGGACCGGGTCGTGCAACGCGTGGGCGGGCGCGCGAGCCTGCCGGTGGACGTGCGTGTGGTGGCCGCCACCCACCGCAACCTCATCGAGGGAGTGCGCGCGGGCACCTTCCGCGAGGACTTGTACTGGCGCCTCAACGTGGTGCGCATCCACCTGGCGCCGCTGCGGGACAGGCCCGAGGACGTCCTGCCCCTGGCCGAGCGCTTCCTCACGCGCCTGTCGGCCCAGCTCGGCCGACGCGCCGTGTCCTTCACCGACGAGGCCCGGACCGCCCTGCGCGCCTGTACCTGGCCGGGCAACGCGCGCCAGCTCGCCAACGCCATCGAGCGGGCCCTGGTGCTCAAGGGGCCCGGGGCGCAGGTGGGGCTGATGGATCTGCCGCCCGAGGTGGTGGCGCCCGAGCCTCGCGCGGACGCGCCCGAGCGGGGTGGAACCGCGGCACCGGCCCACGGTGTCACACTCGCGGAGGTGGTGGGGAAGGTGGAGCGCGAGCACATCGTCCTGGCGCTCAAGCGGGCCAAGGGCGTGAAGTCCACCGCCGCCGAGGCACTGGGGATTTCACGCCCCACGCTGGACCGGAAGATCGACGAGTACGGCATCAACCTCTTTGAATGAACTTCCTCTGCCCCGCCTGCCGCACCCCGCTGTCCGGGCCCCGCACCGCGGTGGCCACATGCACGGGCTGCGGCGTGGAGGTGGACCTGGCGCGCGTGGAGACGGCGCCCGGCACCGCGCGCCTGTCTCCCGAGGTGGACCTGACGGGTGAGCAGCTCGGGGGCATGGCGCTGAAGCGGCGGCTGGGCGCGGGCGGCATGGGCACGGTGTACGAGGCCGAGGGGCCCCAGGGCCCGTGCGCGGTGAAGGTGCTGTCGGCCCTGGTGGCCGCCGAGCCGGCCGTGCGCGCCCGCTTCCGCCGCGAGGCCGAGGCGCTGCGGCAAATCGAGCACCCGGCGGTGGTGCGCGTGCTAGCCGAGGGCGAGGAGCGCGGCTTCTGCTGGTACGCCATGGAGCGCGTGGAGGGGCCGGACCTGCGCGCGAAGCTGGCGGAGGGGCCGCTGCCGGCCGCCGAGGTGGAGGGGCTGGCGCGGCGGGTGCTCTCGGCGCTGAGTGCGGCGCACGCGCGGGGCTTCATCCACCGGGACGTGAAGCCGAGCAACCTGCTGCTCTCCCGCGAGGGCGTGAAGCTGTGTGACTTCGGCATCGCCCGGCTGGAGGGGGCCACCACGCTCACGGCCTCCGCCGCGTTGATTGGCTCGCTGCGGTACATGGCCCCCGAGCAGCAGCGGATGGGCCGCGCGGATGCGCGCTCGGACCTGTATGCGCTGGGGTTGGTGCTCCACGAGGCGCTGGCCGGAGGCATTCCGGGAGAGCGGCCGCTGCCCTCGGGTGTGCCCGGGCGCCTGCGCACGCTGATCTCGAAGCTGTTGGCGGAGCGGCCCGAGGAGCGTCCACAGAGCGCCACGGCCGCGCTGAAGTTGCTGGAGCGCAGCGTACCCGTGGGCGTGCTGAGCGTGGGCGGTGCCGCGGCGCTGGCGCTGGTGGGGTTCCTGGTCGCGGTAGGCCCGTGGCGCGCGGAGCCTCCGGTGCCGAAGGCCCTTCGCAAAGATGATGTGCCGAAGGAGGCCGTGGCGAAGGAGCCGGAGCCGACCGAGCCCCAGAAGCTCCCCGAGCCCGTGCTCACCCAGAAGAACTCGCTGGAGGCGCCTTCACTCCTCCCCGAGACGAAAGCGCCTCCTGCCCAGCGAAAGACCCTCCCGGTCAAGTTGGACACGCGCACGCCCAGGAAGAAGCCGGCGAAGGCGGTAGAGCTCGCGCCCTCCAAGAAGCTCTGACCTTGGTGGATGGCGAAGGTGCTGGTGGAATGCGCCGGTGCTTCGCTCACCTCAGCGCCTCTACATCCTCTACACCCTCGCCCTGAGCGGCGTGCTGCTCCTCATGGCGCCGCTGTCCTGGCTCCACAAGGAGCTCGGCGCACCACGCAACTGGCAGACCCTGCTCAACGTGCTGCTGGTCCTCGCGCTGGCCTGGGCCGGCGGGCTGCGCGAGGGCACCTCCGAGGCGACGCTGCCCGCACGGGTGAAGCGCCTGTTCGTCATCGCCGTGGCCGTCTACTGCGTGTCCGTCCAGCTCGGGCGGTACTTCTCCTTCGCCATCAACGGGGTGGACTTCAGCATCTTCGATTGGATGCTCTACAACACCAACCACCGCGACTTCGGCTACTCGCCCATCTACGACGTCAACCACTTCGGGGTGCATGCCACGTATGTGCTCTTCCCCCTCGTGGTGCTCCACCGGCTCTTCGAGACACCCCTGCTGCTGTGCCTCACCACCGCCGCCCTCGT